>CALUKF010000003.1 GCA_944321145.1 uncultured Odoribacter sp.
AACGGAAAGCTCATTTTCGGCAAATTAGGAGGCAAGAACGTGATGGCCATGCAGGGACGTTTTCATTATTACGAAGGGTATTCCATGCAGGAAGTCACTTTCCCCGTACGGGTACTGCACGAAGCCGGCGTACGGCAACTCTTTGTCTCCAATGCCGCAGGGGGTGTGAATACTTCCTACCGGACAGGAGACCTGATGGTTATCACCGACCACATCAACCTTTTCCCGGAACATCCGTTGCGGGGGCATAACTATCCGGAATTGGGGGAACGTTTCCCAGCCATGACCGATGCCTACAGCCCGCGCCTCCGCCGCCTGGCGGACGAATGTGCCGAACGGCTTGGGTTAAAGTTACAGCACGGGGTGTATGCCGGATTGCAAGGACCGTCTTTTGAGACTCCGGCAGAATACCGTTGGCTGCGTGTCATTGGAGCGGATGCCGTGGGCATGTCCACCGTGCCGGAAATCATCGTTGCCCGCCACGCAGGCATGGAGTGCTTCGGCATATCGGTCATCACCAACAGCACCGCTACGCCCGAAACCATCCATACCGACCACGCAGAAGTACAGGCTGCAGGAAACGCTGCCCAACCGGCAATGACTGCCTTGCTGAAAGAAATGGTACAAGCGTTACCGGAGGGATAAGGCTGACATCTTGTCTCAACTAAAGAAAGAGAGAAAAAAGTTGGGGATTTTCTTTGCGGTTTATTATAAATGAATTACCTTTGCCGTCCGATAAAGCAAGGAATAATTATAAAATTTACATACGATGAAAAAGGGCATACATCCTGAAAATTACAGATTAGTGGCATTCAAAGATATGTCTAACGGCGTTACCACTATTACGAAATCCACGGCTGCAACCAAAGAGACAATTGAAATCGACGGGGTTGAATATCCGTTAGTAAAATTGGAAATCTCCAACACCTCACACCCTTTCTATACAGGCAAGGTGAAATTGGTAGATACAGCCGGACGTGTGGACAAGTTCATGAACCGCTACAAAGACCATTTCGAAAAGAGGAAGAAATAAGCGTTCCCATGAACCAGCATACAACGCCGCTCCCCAATGAGCGGCGTTTTTGCTTTCGGAGCCAGGAAACGAATTCATGGCACAGGATTTGCGTTATATAGGGCAAGCCTTCAAATCATCCTATGATACTGACATTTTGTCAGAAGAGGAATAGTATAACAATTGATAATTAAAAAAGAAAGGAATACAATATGAGCAAAATAAATCTGAGAGCAGACGTGATAGAAACGCTGGGCGAGGACGTTGCAGAATTCATTCCTGTCTCGGCAGACGAGAAAGACCTGCTGAACGACAATGTGAATGTGCCAGACACGGTGCCTATCCTGCCATTGAGGAACACCGTCCTGTTTCCGGGGGTGATTATCCCCATCAACATCGGCAGGTTCAAATCGCTCCACCTCATCCAAGATGCCTATAAACAAGGTGACTACATCGGGTGTATTGCCCAAAAGAAGACGAGTACGGAAGAACCGCGCTTCAAAGACTTGTACCAAGTGGGAACGGTTGCTTCCATTATCAAAGTGTTGGAAATGCCTGACGGGACGACTACTGCCATCCTGCAAGGCAAGAAACGTTTCCTATTGGAGGATATCCTTTACGACAACCCCTACCATATAGGAAAGATTCAGCTGAAAACGGAAGAGCCTGCACCGGAAAACGACGAGGAGTACAATGCCATCGCAGAATCGCTGAAAGACATGGCTGACAAGATTGTGAGGTACTCCAATAATATCCCCAACGATGCAAGCCTCGCACTCCGTAACATCGAAAGTTCGCTATTCTTGATTAACTTTATCTCATCGAACACCGATGTGGATTACCAGAGCAAGCAAGAATTGTTGGAAATCGATAACCTGAAAGACAGGGCTATCAAGTTGCTGAAAATCCTGAGCCAGCAAGTCAACTTGTTGGAATTGAAGAATGATATCCAGAAAAAAGTAAAAACAACCATTGACAAGCAGCAACGGGAATATTTCCTGAACCAGCAAATGAAAACCATCCAAGATGAACTGGGAGGCAATCCTGCCGACGAGGAATTCAAGGAACTGGAAGACCGCGCTGCCCAAAAAGAATGGGACGACAGCGTCCGCGAACTGTTTGAGAAGGAATTGGACAAACTGAAACGCTTGAACCAACAATCACCGGACTACTCCGTCCAATCCAACTACTTGCATGAAATGCTGGACTTGCCGTGGAACCATTGTTCCGAAGATAATTTAGACCTTCAGCATGCCAAAGAGATGCTGGACGCCGACCACTTCGGGCTGGAGAAAGTCAAAGACCGGATTCTGGAATACCTGGCTGTCCTGAAACTGAAGGCTGACATGAAATCACCGATACTTTGCCTCTACGGTCCTCCGGGCGTAGGCAAAACTTCGCTGGGCAAGTCGGTGGCAAAAGCTATCAACCGCGAGTTTGTACGCATGTCGCTCGGCGGACTGCACGACGAAGCTGAAATCCGGGGACACCGGAAGACTTATATTGGTGCCATGCCCGGACGTATCCTGCAAAACATCAAGAAAGCCGGCACCTCCAACCCCGTCTTTATCCTCGATGAAATAGACAAAGTGGGAACAGACTTCCGTGGCGACCCGCAATCTGCACTTCTCGAAGTACTTGACCCGGAACAAAACAATGCGTTCCACGACAACTTCTTGGATGTGGACTACGACTTGTCGAAAGTCATGTTCATTGCCACTGCCAACGACCTGAGCACCATCGAAGCCCCCTTGCGTGACCGGATGGAAATCATCGAAGTCAGCGGCTATCTGGCAGAAGAGAAACAAGAGATTGCCAAACGCCACCTTATCCCGAAACAATTGGAAAACCACGGGCTGACGGCAGAGCACATCACCATCCCGGACGAGATCATCAACCTGATTATCGAGAAGTACACCCGCGAATCAGGCGTCCGTGCCTTGGACATGACTTTGGCAAAAATCATGCGCCACGTTGCCCGCGAGGTTGCCATGAATCCCGATTTCTCCGTTACACTCAATGAGAAAACCGTGAAAGAATACCTCGGCAGCCCCATTTTCTCGCGCGAAGAATACCAAGGCAACGAACTGCCGGGCGTAGTGACAGGTCTGGCATGGACAGCCGTAGGAGGTGAAATTCTTTTCATCGAATCCTCTTACAGCAAAGGCAAAGGCAACCTGACTCTGACAGGAAACCTGGGAGACGTCATGAAAGAATCTGCCACTTTGGCATTGGAATACATCAAATCGCATGCGAAAGCCATCGGCATTGACGAGGAAATGCTGGAAACTCACAACGTCCACATCCACGTACCTGCAGGCGCAGTGCCCAAAGACGGTCCTTCAGCAGGCATCACGATGGTCACTTCGCTGGTATCTACCCTTACCGGGCGGAAAGTGAAAAAAGCCATCGCCATGACAGGAGAAATCACCCTGCGGGGCAAAGTGCTGCCCGTCGGCGGCATCCGCGAGAAAATACTCGCAGCCAAACGTGCAGGCATCAAAGAAATCATCCTGTGCAGCGAAAACAAAAAAGATGTGGAGGAAGTAAAAAAAGAATACCTGAAAGGATTAAAATTCCACTATGTCGACGAAATCAGCGAAGTGCTGAAAGCTGCCTTGCTGTAAGCCCAGAAACGGATAGCACTATCAGACAGCATACAAAAGCCGGAAAGAAAAAGTAAAATCATTTTTCTTTCCGGCTTTTTCATTTTGATTTTTGATAAATTTTTCGTAATATTGCAGCAATCTTATTAACCCAAAATGCAGTAATATGGAAAAACAAGAACAATTCTCCCGCAACACATCTGTAGTCTCCGTCGGAGACTGGATTATCACGATGATTCTCATGCTCATCCCGGTAGTCAATTTCATCATGCTTCTCGTCTGGGCACTCAGCAGCAGCACGCCCGCCAGCAAATCCAACTGGGCAAGGGCATCGCTTATCTTCATGCTCATCGGCATCCTGCTGACCATCCTGTTTTGGGGGTCAATTGCCAGCTTGATGCTTGTCAGCATGTAGGAATCCCGAAATGAATCTCAAGGCATTTCACCTTAGGTTGCTCTTATTTTTCTCTTGACCTTCTGGCTCCTTTGGTGCACCTTACTGGCTCCTTGGTGGCTCGTATGTACTAGCAAGGTACTCCAAAGGAGCCAGTAAGGTTCAAGAAAGTCGGAAGATATTCAAGAGAAACCCACCGGTTTTCCCGCAAAAAGAGGAGGCATACCAAGTCAGATATTCTCATTCAAGCTTTGGGTGAGTTTTTTGACCAACTTATACTTGTTGAAAAACTCTTTGAGGATGACACGCAACACCGTATAGGAAGGAATGGCGAGAATCATGCCCGGGATGCCTGCCATGCTGCCTGCCATGAGGAGGACAATAAAGATTTCCAAGGGGTGGGCATGGACGCTGTTTCCGTATATCAGGGGCTGGAAGAATGCATCGTCAATCAAGCGGGTAACGAGCATCGCTGCCGTCATGCCGACCAAGAGAGGCAAGGTCTGGGAGTAGAAGTCCATGTCAAGGTTGAGGACAATGCCCACCGTCAAGCCAAAGAGGATGCCAATGAGAGGACCAATGTAAGGAATGACATTGAGCACGCCCGTCACAAGGGCAATAACCACGGCGTTGTTGATGTCCAAGCCGACGATGGAAAGCCCCAACGTATTCAATGCCATCACGCCCAAAATTTCCAAGAAAAGCCCGACGAAGTAGCGCACCAGCAATTTCTGGATGGAATCGAGGGCATTGCGCGCCTGCTCCTCATAGCGAGAGGGAACGACTGCCAAGACCATGCCCGTAAAGAGGTGGCTGTCCTTGAGGAAAAAGAAAGTGATAAAAGTTATCGAAAAGAGGGCTATAAAAGTGTCGGTCAAAGTGCCAAGCACGGAACCGAACCAAGTGCGCAGGCGGGCAACATTCAGCCAATCGGTCAATTCATCCGTAAGGTAAACGTTCATGTCCTGCGATTCCTCCATCAAACCGTAGTATTTCAGGAAACGCCCGGCGTCTTCGATGGGACCCTGCAATTGGGTGACGATTTTCGAGACGCTGACATTCTCCAAAGACTGGAATTCATGCACCGCCAAAGGGATAATGGTGCTGAAAAACAAGATGAATACCGCCCACAGGAAAATGACTGTGATGGCAGCTTTGAGGGCATTGGGGAAGCGCCATCCCCGAATGGAAATCCTGCCCAGCAAATCGATAATGGGCTTGCCGATGAAAGAAATCACCGCAGACACGAGGATGTAGACAATCACGGAAAAAAAGTACCATGAAAAGAAAATTGCTACTGCCAAAGCAATAAATCCGAGAATATATTTCGTAATTGTGTTCATTTTTATTTATCTTTACCTGCCCAAAAGTAATTAATTTAGTTCGATTTTTCGAACATTCGCGTCTTTAATTTAAATAGAGAAGGTATGTTTAAACGCATTTGGTCTATTTATTACGACGGGCTCAGCCATTTGCCGCGCTGGGCAAAGATAGTAGCAGTTGTGGTGGCAGCCAAGCTGTTCATCATGTTTGTGGTGTTCAAATTGCTACTGATGCCCAATTATTTGAATAAAACGTACGCGACGGATGAAGAGAAAAGCAATCATGTTTTACAAGAATTAATCACTAAACCTAAGTTATGATGACAGAATTGACAATGACTTCGATTGTGGAATGGTCACGGTGGCAGTTTGCCATGACCGCAATTTACCACTACATGTTTGTACCGCTCACCTTGGGGCTGTCGTTTATGCTGGCGATTATGGAAACCCTGTGGGTGCGTACCGGGAAGACGGAATGGCTGCATGCAGAGAAATTCTGGATGAAGCTTTTTGCTATTAATTTCGCCATCGGAATTGCCACGGGGCTGATTCTGGAGTTCCAATTCGGTTCGAATTGGTCAAATTATTCGTGGTTCGTCGGCGATATTTTCGGGGCTCCGCTGGCGATAGAAGGCATTTTTGCCTTTTTCATGGAAGCGACGTTCTTCGCCGTGATGTTCTTCGGCTGGAACAAAGTGAGCCGGCGTTTCCACCTTGCCTCCACGTGGCTGGTGTTTATCGGCTCAAACATCTCCGCCCTGTGGATTTTAGTCGCCAACGCTTGGATGCAAAATCCGGTAGGCATGGAATTCAACCCGCTGACCGCACGCAACGAGATGGCGGATTTCTGGGCAGTATTAGGCTCCCCGACAGCCATGAGCAAATTTTTCCATACAGTGACTTCCGCCTACACACTCTCCGCCTGTTTCGTCATCGGAGTGAGTGCATGGTTTATTTTGAAGAAACGGAATATGGAATTTGCCCGTAAAAGTATCCTGCTGGCTTCCGTATTCGGATTCTTCAGTATCTTGGTGACAATGTTCACAGGCGACACCAGCGCACAGGACGTCACCCGGCACCAACCCATGAAACTGGCAGCCATGGAAGGCTTGAACCGGGGCGGCGAAGGGGCAGACTTCACCATCATCGGCATCCCCTGCAAAGACGAGACATTGCCGTCGGAACGGATGCGCACAGTGGAATACGGCATCGCCGTGCCCAAAATGCTCTCGTTCTTGGGTTACCACGACTTCAATGCCTATATTCCCGGCGTGGAGGACATCCTGAACGGCTACACATCGCATGAAGGCGAGACTTATCCATCCGTAGAACAGCGCATGGCAAACGGTCGGAAAGCCATTGCTGCCCTGGGCACTTACAAAACGGCAGTCGAGGCAGGGAATGACACATTGGCAGCCCAATCACTGGGCACCCTGCGGGAACATTTCAGCGATTTCGGCTACGGATACCTGGAATCACCGGACGAAATCATTCCAAACATTCCGCTGGTGTTCTATAGTTTCCGCATCATGGTAGGCTTGGGCATGCTGTTTGTCCTGCTGTTCGCCCTCTCGTGGTGGTTCGCGAGGAAAAGGGCGTTCGGCAAATTCCGCTTCATGCCTTACTTTGCCCTCATTTGCATCCCCTGCGCCTACATCGCCTCGCAATGCGGCTGGATAGTAGCGGAGGTAGGCAGGCAACCTTGGGTGGTACAAGACCTGATGCCCACGCATGTAGCCATCACGGACATTGCTTCAGGGTGGGTCATGACGACCTTCTGGATGTTTGCCGTGCTGTTCACCCTATTGCTGGTAGCCGAAATCGGCATCATGCTTTCGCAAATCAAAAAGGGACCCAAAGAAGCATAGACACATAACGTTTCATACATTAAAAACAGAAAGAGATGGATTTAGAAATATTACAACACTATTGGTGGATTTTGCTCTGCATATTGGGCGGTTTGTTGGTGTTCCTGCTGTTTGTCCAAGGAGGACAGAGCCTGCTGTACACCATCGGGAAAAACAAAGAGGAACGCGATTTGCTTGTCAATACCTTGGGACACAAATGGGAATTCACGTTTACAACCCTAGTCGTATTCGGAGGAGCTTTTTTTGCCAGCTTCCCATTGTTCTACTCCACCAGTTTCGGAGGAGCCTACGTGGTGTGGATGCTCATTTTGTTCTGCTTCGTGATACAAGCCGTCTCCTACGAATACCGGAGCAAACGGCGGAATTTCTTAGGCACACGCACTTACGAGACCTTCCTGATGATTAACGGTTTCGCAGCGCCGTTTCTGCTGGGGGCAGCCGTGGCAACCTTCTTCACCGGCTCGCCGTTCCGGATTGGCGAAATGAATCAAGTGGAATGGATGACCCCATGGCGGGGCTTGGACGCCTTGGGCGTATGGACGAACTACCTGCTGGGCTTTGCAGTGCTGTTTTTGGCACGCACACAAGCCGCGCTCTACTTCATCCTGACAATCGACAACGAAGCTGTCCGTACCCGAAGCCGCAAACAAGTGCTCTGGAACGCAATACCCTTTGTCGTATTCTTCCTGTGGTTTCTGGCAGCCATTTTCACGGGCGAAGGCTATGCCATGGACGACAACGGCAGCATTGTGCTGGAAAAATACAAATACTTCCGTAACCTGGTGGAAATGCCCCTCAACGCTATTCTTTTCCTCTTGGGCGTGGCAGGCGTGCTCTACGGAATACTCCGCACGGTGCTCTCCCCCCGCTGGCGGAAAGGCATTTGGTTTACCGGCGCAGGCTCCTTGCTGGCAGTATTCGGGCTGTTAATCATTGCCGGCTTCAACGGGACGGCGTTCTACCCCTCCTCCACGGACATACAGTCCTCACTGACCATCTACAACGCTTCGTCCTCCCTCTACACGCTGAAAGCCATGAGCTGGGTATCTCTGGCGATTCCCTTCGTGGCAGCCTACATCTGGTATGCTTGGCGTGCACTGACCCGAAAGCCGATGGACGCGAAAGAACTGGAAGAAGCAGAAAACAAATATTAACCCTCAAAACAGGAATACCATGGCAGAGACTCCCGAGGAAGCGGATTTGATTGCACGCCTGAACAAAGGCGAGGAACGGGCTTTTGAAACGATATTTCATAAGTACTACGCTTCCTTGTGTTTCTTTGCCAACAAATTCCTGCGCGACAAGGAAGCCGCCAAAGACATTGTGCAGGATGTCTTCGTGTTGCTCTACGAAAAGAAATACCAATTCCCCAACCTCAACGCCCTGAAAGCATTCTTATATCAGTGCGTGCACGACAAAGCCCTCAACTACATCGAGAAGCGACGCATCCGCTCTGAGATTGAGAGCCAACTGGACATTCCTCTCTACGAAGAAAACGCCTATTTCCTGCGCCAAACGGAAACCGAAATGTACGAAGAGATTTTCCGTGCCATCGACGAATTGCCGACAGAGTGCCGCCGTATTTTCAAAATGAGCTACATCGAGCGCCTCAGCATCCAAGAAATCTCCCAACGCCTGAACATTGCCGACACAACCATCAAAACCCAACGGGCAAGAGCCAAGAAATTTCTGCAGGAGCGGCTGAAAGACCTATTCTCATTAGCAATCCTTCTATTCTTTTAACAATAAATTCTTCGCTTGCTTGTCATCCTTTTGTCCGGTCTGTCGGTTTTAATCGCAAACAATAAAGCAACGAATATGACATCGAAGAAATACACACCAAGCGAAGTAGCCCGGCTCATCCTCCAAAGCCTGAAACACGAGGCGACAGCGGAAGAAACTGCCGCCTTGCAAGAATGGCTCCAGGAATGCGAGTCCAACCGGCGCTTCTATGAACGCCTGGGCAACCATGCCTACTTCGAATCGCAATTGCAAGAATACATGAGCTACGACTCCCGCCAGGACTGGGCACAAGTGCGCCTGCGGTTGAAGCGTCCCCGTAAACGGATAGCTTACCGCCTGATACCCTATGCCGCCATTTTGGCAATCGTCGCCACCATCACCATCCTCATCCGTCACCAGACAATGCCCGCGCCGCAAGCGCAACCGATGGAAGTCGCCGACAACAGGATTGCACCCGGCAGCTCCAAAGCCCAACTGATATTAGAGAACGGCGAAAGCATCGACCTGACCGTCGTGTCCGCCAATACCCGCCAGGCATTGGCGAATGCCAACGCCGTCAATACAGGCAAGACGCTAGCTTATGCCCCGGCAACGCCCGCTGCAACGGAACGCCGCCACACCCTGCGCACCCCACGTGGAGGGGAGTACGAACTCCAGTTGGCAGACGGCACCAAAGTGTGGCTGAATGCCGAAACGGAATTAACCTACCCTGCTGCCTTCATCGGCAACACGCGGCAAGTGCAACTCAAAGGAGAAGCCTATTTCGAAGTGGCACACGACACCGCCCGCCCCTTTATCGTCAAGGCAAACGACATGGAGGTTGAAGTGCTGGGCACCTCCTTCAACATCTCCGCCTACCCCGGCAGCAAACGCCAGACCACGCTGGTCGAAGGCAAAGTCGCCGTCGCCCTGAACCAAGCGCATGCCGTGCTTCGCCCAGGCGAGCAGGCAACCGCTACCCCTGCGGGTTTCGAGGTACGGGAAGTCAACGTCCTCAACTACGTCAGCTGGCGCGAACGCCGCTTCATCTATGAAGACCAGCTGCTGGGAGAAGTCATGGAAGACCTCGGGCGTTGGTACAACGTGGAGGTATTCATCGCCAACCCGGAAGTGTACGATTATCACCTAACCGCTAATTTACCCAAATATGAAGACATGAACAAAGTACTCGAAATCATCGAATACGCCGCAGGCGTGCAATTCGAAGTAAACAACCGCACCGTCGTTATCCGGTCAGGCCGATAAAAGAAAAACAGGAAAGTGCCGGAAACACTTTCCTGCGAATGTAGATAACGCCCTTCGCCAAAAGGGCAATTATAAACCATTTAATTCTTTACAAAAGTATGGAAAAGAATCAAGAATTCGATGTCAGAAAGCATTCCGGCGCAGTAAAAAAAGCATTTTTAACCATGAAACTATCGCTTTGTTTCCTCATCCTGGGACTCTCCGGCGTTTACGGAAACGCCTTTGCCCAGACGAAAGTCAACCTCTCGGTGCGCAACGCCACCGTGCAGGAAGTGTTCAAACAACTGACGGCAACCACCGACTACCGTTTTGTGTACAGCAGCGACTTGTTGAAAGGCACCGCTAAAGTCACCTGCGATTTCCAAGACGAGAGCATCGAAACCGTCATGTCAGAATGCCTGAAAGGTACCAACCTCTGGTACCGCATCGAGGACAACGTTGTGGTCATCTCCCCCAACTTCCAGCGTCCCCAGCCCCAAGTGGAAGAAATCACCATCACGGGTAAAGTCACCGATGAGAACGGACAGCCGTTGCCTGGGGTAGCCGTTGTATTAAAAGGCACGACGGTGGGCGTAGCAACGGACATCGATGGCAATTACACACTGCAAATGCCCGACTCGGAATCGATTGTCTTGGTATTCTCTTTTATGGGCATGAAAACACAGGAAATTGCCTACACAGGGCAAGAGGTATTGAATGTAGTCATGCAAGAAGAGGTGAGTGAATTGGAAGATGTAGTAGTAACCGGTTACCAAACCATTGTGCGTGAAAAGGTGACAGGGTCTACCTCTACGATTACTTCCCGCCAACTGGAGGAACGCTATACTCCAAATATCCTTGATAACCTGGAGGGGCGCGTGGCAGGCTTGGTGACATACGGTGACAAGACAACCATTCGTGGTACAAGCAGCTTGTATGCGGAAACCAACCCCTTGCTTGTTGTAGACGGTCTGCCCATCGAGGGAAATATCGAAGATTTGAATCCATACGACATTGAAAGTATTACCGTCTTGAAAGATGCAGCAGCCGCAGCCATTTACGGGGCACGGGCATCCAACGGCGTGATTGTTGTTACTACAAAACAAGCGACAAAAGCAGGCAAGACGGAAATCCAATTCTCCGGCAACTTGACGATTTACGAAAAGAAGAACATGGATTACCATGACAATTTTTATATGAATCCAGAGGAGCAAGTAAATACCGAAAGTGCATATTGGGATTATTACTTTTTCCGCAATCGGGATTTACAAGACCCGATAGGCGATTTTGAAAACACATTAGGCCAATATAGTCCAATCACTCCACTTCAATACGCCTATTACCAATATGCTAAAAATGAAATCAATGAAGCAGAATTGGAAGGCATTAAGAATAATTTGAAGCAAAACAATTTTGCCAAAGAATTTGGGGAACATGCTTTGCGCCGCCAATTTATGCAACAATACAATCTGGCTTTGCGCACCCGTACAGAAAAATTGAATACCAGTTTGGTTTTCAATCTGAAAAGAAATAACAATGGCATCATCAATTCGTATGACAACCAGATAAATATTTCCTATCGTGCTTCTTACGAAATGAAAAAATGGCTAATGATGGGCTTTAGCTTTAATGGAATCATTTCCAAAACCAAGGAAAGCGCAAGCAAATATGCCACAGACCCGTTTAATGTACCGGCATATTACAAATTGTTGAACGACGACGGCAGCTATAATTATTACTCCCCATACGATTTCAACCAATATTACACATTAGACGATGAGGATAGCGCGTTGAAGACCATGAATTTCAACCATCTGGAAGAGTTGGGGTATGACAGTAAAATTACCGACCGCCGCAATATGCGCTATCAAGGCGAGTTGCTTTTCAAAATACTGGAGGGACTAACAGTAAACACCTCTTTCGTTTACGAAACAGAACGGCAAAACGTGTCAAACTATTCAGAAGCGGATAGTTATGTAATGCGCTCCTTACGAAACCTTTATACAGTCCGTCAAGGCACAGACCCCAATTACACGTATGAATACATGCTTCCGGAACAAGGCGGAAAACTGACAACAGAAGACACCCGTGGAGAGTATTGGACTTGGCGCGGACAATTGAACTTCCAACGGACTTTTGCAGAAAAGCATTCCGTGGACTTCTTAGGCGGTTTTGAATTCCGCGAGACAAAATACAAAGGGACTAAGGGGATTCTTTTCGGTTACGATGACCAATTGCAGTCGCAATCGACAACGGGAGTCAGTTTTACGGATTTATACAATTATGTATATACCACTTATTTCGCATCCGGGTTTCCTGCCCAACAATGGGGATATGACGAATACATCGAACCGTTTATTGGTTTAGTTCCTGAAGAATGGCATCGTTATGCTTCCGGCTACATGAACCTGACTTACACGTATGATGACCGATATAACTTGTTTGGCTCTTTCCGCAAGGATTATGCCGACCTTTTCGGGGCAAATGCCAAATTCCGGGGCAAGCCGCTTTGGTCGGTAGGTGCAAGCTGGAACATGGGCAACGAGAATTTCTTTTCCGAGGTGAAGTGGCTGAACAGTTTAAAATTGAGATTGAGCTATGGGAAAACGGGTAATATATACCAAGGTGCAACCAGTTACATGACCGCAAGCACAGGAGAAGTGAATTCCATCACCCAAATGCCGGTCGCCTCTATTGATTCCCCGGCAAATCCCAATTTAAAATGGGAAAAGACAGCAACAACCAATGTGGGCATAGATTTCTCTGTACTCGACCATCGTTTGCGGGGTTCTGTAGACTACTATTACAAAAAAGGCATGGATATCTTTTCTCAAAAGTCTTTGGATGTAGCCAAAGGATTCACGTCCATGAATATGAACATGGCAAATATGAGAAACAACGGCGTGGAAGTTTCTTTGTCTGCCGATTGGTTCCGAGCTACAGAAAAAGGTAATTTTGAATGGACAACTTCATTTATGGCATCTTACAACAAAAATGAAATTACCTCCATGGAAATGCAGGCTACCGGTGCTTGGGAAGTCATCGAAACCGGCTTTAAGGAAGGGTATCCAACAAGTGCTTTGTTTTCTTATCATTATGTAGGCTTAGACCAAGTCGGTGCAGAAATTACACAAGACAATTTGGGACAACCCTTATATGCCACTTCCGATGGCAGAAACGTTGACCATTCCGAGATCATGGGAGCGGATGTAAATTCTGTTGTATATAGCGGACAATCTGACCCTAAAACCAATGTAGCGATGGATAATACTTTGCGTTATAAAGGTTTCTCTCTGAATTTCATGATGGTATATTATGGCGGACATAAAATGCGTTGCCGACAATACCAGCCTTTATATCAAATGGGCTATGGACCTTTGGCGGATTATTATTTAGACGCTTGGTCACCAACCAATACAGACACGGATGTACCAGGTATTGGTGAATGGGCTTATTTGTCAAGCACAAGTGCTGTCTATGAATCTGCAGACAATTTTGTACAATCTGCTGATTTTATCAAAATCCGAAACATCACATTGGGCTATGAAGTCCCAAATGAACTGATTCGGCAAATCGGTTTAAACAATTTGCGAGTTACTTTCCAATTGGACAATATCCCTGCCCTTTGGAAAAAGAACAAATTGGGAGTAGACCCTGAAACACTGGGCATCCGAAACCAGATGACATATATCTTAGGTCTTAACTTTAATTTTTAATGCCATGAATAAAATTTACGCGACAATCATCGGTTTGGCTTTATTTGTCGGCGGATGTTCCGATTTTACAGAAATCGACCCGAAAGGGAAAAATATCTTGAACCGGGTAGAGGACTTGGACTTGTTATTGAATTACGAATATTATCTTCGTATAGACAACAAACAGGCAATCTTAATCAATGACCTTTATCCTCAAGTGACCAATATTCCAAATTTATTAACGGAATCTATCCCTACATTAAACGGCATTTATGTTTCATGGAATGAAGATGCGGACAGGGCGGCTTTAGTGGATAGCGACGATACCTATACCGAATTGTATAATGTCATCGGCAAAGTTGCCAATCCTGTTTTGTTGAATGTAGATGCAGCAACAGGCGACCGGACAATTGCGGAACGCTTAAAAGCGGAAGCTTTGATTTTGAGGGGGTGGTGCCATTACTTGCTGGTCAATATTTACGCCAAGGCTTATGACCCGGCAACGGCTGCAACAGACCCTGGCATTGTCTATGCTTTGGAAACGGATGCTATGGAAGTGCCAAATGAAAAATTGACTGTGCAAAAAGTGTACGAACATATTTTGGCAGATGTCGATTCTGCATTGCATTTGGAAAGTTTGCCGGCAACCCCCAATGCCATGCGTGTTGGTTTGCCTTTCGCATACGCGGTAAAAGCCAAAGTATTGATGTCTATGCGGAATTATGAAGGTGCATTTGCCGCTGCAGATGAATCGTTGAAATTAAAAAATGCGATAGATGATTACAATACTTTGTTGCAACCGGAAACGATGTTTGGTTATGGCATCAATGAATTTGTTCGTCCTTATTTGACTTTGCAAGAAGAATTGTTTGAAACACCTTTTTATGTGACATTACAAGCATTAACACCTGAATTGTGGGATAGATTTGAAAAAGGACATATCGTAAAGGATTATTTGTTGACAGATGTAAAATTATTTGGAATACCAATGTTAGGGAGCCAATATTGGGGACTGAATATTCCTTGTTTATATGCGATGAACACATATTACAGCCCGTTGGGCTTGACCACTGTAGACATGTACCTGACGCAAGCAGAATGCTATATCCGTGAAGGCAATGTTTCAGAAGCCATGAACCTTTTAAACCAAATCCGTGAAAAACGAGTAGTCCCCTATGAGGCTATCGGTGCATCTTCCACAGAGGAAGCCTTTGCTTGGCTGAAAAACATTTCCCGTACAGAAAACTTTGCCACCCTGAAAAATTTCATTAACCTGAAGCGTTGGAACACAGAACAAGCTTATCAGGAAACATTGAAAAAGACCATTGAATGGGATGTAAATATTGTTGGCGACGGAGGACAAATAGTAGACGTAGAACACCATACCTTTACAGCAGAACTGCGTCCCGATTCCCCGCTTTGGATTTTCCCTTTCCCGCGAAATTCCACAAGCCACAACCCGAATTTAACGCAAAACTATGAGACAAACAATTAAATATCGAAACACATGAAACATAGAACGTTAATATTGACTTTGATTGCCATGCTCCTCTGCGGGAGCGTGGCAGCAGGAATCAAAAAAAGCAATCTGAGCGTATTATACGTAGGCGGCTCTCCGGATATGGATACCTTTACAACAAAGGTGGATTCTACTGTGCTGACAGAAAGCATAAAACAACGCATGGCATCTTTTGAAAAATTCCTGAAACAATATTTCAAAAAAGTGACAGTCATCCATGCAGAGGATTACACGCCGGAATTATCAGATGATTACGACATAACGGTAATGGATGGAAAGCCCCGAATCCTTCAGCCGGAAATCCGGGAAACCGATGCAACAGGAAAAATCACCAAGTATGCGCGGGCAGGTTATTTGCCCCAGAATTTCGACCGCCCCATGGTTTTAATTGCTGAATTAGGCAGTGTGCTTGGAGAACGCATTGGCGTGAAATTTGACTGGTATTGCCTTTGTTTGGATGCAGATGCCCATCACATCCGCACGGAACATCCAATATTTCAAGGACCTTTCCCGGTCGAAATGACTTTCGTCATGAAACCGACCCCGGAAGCCGGAAAAGAATTGCCCTATTTCAAAGGTGGAAAAACTCCAGATTCTTTAGCCATGTGGCGGGTGGACATAGACGGTTATCAAAACAAACCGGGCACCCGTGTAGGCATGGTAAGCCGTCCCGGCGGGTTTGAGGATTCTCCGGAAGCAGAATTTATTTCTGGCGGTGTGTCTCAAAAATCACTGGATGCCGTGGCTATCAGTCGGCATGGCAATTTCTTCCATTGGGGTTTTGCCGCTTCGCCTGACGGCATGACCGAGGAAGCCAAAAATGTATTTGCAAATGCAATTGTCTATATTTCGCAGTTCGCAGGGCAGACACCCATCGCCCGCAAATACGAGCCGACCATTTTTACCCGCGATGAAATTAAAATGTTTTCCTATTTAGCAACCTGCCAAGCCTATAATGCAGCAATAGCGGTGGAAAAAGCCTATGGTGAACAGATGAAAAAGCTCCAAGCCACAGCAAAAGCAAAGCAAGCAGAGGGAAAAGAATTGGAAATGTTGGAAGAGATAGCTTTAGCTTATCAAGAGGCACCTATCAAGTCGTATGAAACCTATTTGCAGGAGCGTTTCCCCGACCAGTATATTTTATTTGGCACAGATGAAAAGGGGTATGCGGATTACTTTGCCCATAATGAGCCTTATTTTCTACCTGACCCACGGCATTTTGGCTTTATCATTGACGAAGATGCCCGCAGCTTAGGCATTCCCAATAACGACATCCGCCTTTTGGACAAAGCGATTTCCCTTTGGGAAGCCGGAGGCGAATATGCCGCTAAAGGACGCCGCCTTTTGGAGCGTTATACCCTTTGTCGCTTTGAAACTCCCGCAGAATGGCGGGCTTGGTTTAAAACCAACAAAGAGCGTCTTTTCTTCACCGAATCGGGCGGCTGGCTTTTCTTGGTAAACACTCGTGACAAAAGCGTCCCAGGCAACGATTATAGAGTGCGTCTGCAAACAGAAAAGGAAGTTACACCTGTTGCCTCTGCCCCCAAAGCAGACGCCCGTTTGGCTACGGACGACAAAAATCCCGTGCGCGCCATCGCATCAACAGAATCTTTGCCTAACGGCAACCGTTTAGTCACTTTCCGCGTAAAAATCCATTCCGGTTATCATATTTATGCCGCAGTTGCCGATAGTGACCCTTATGTGGTTACAACCGTTGAATTCCGTCTCCCGGAAGGCATAAAAGCCGTAGGCGATTTGCAACGCCCCTCTGCTAAAACATACAACAATGCCGGCACTATGATTTACGAAGACACCATTGAATTCCGCCAGGAAGTTTCCGGCACAGGTTCCGTAACCTGCATTCTCAACTTTCAATGCTGCAACGACCAAATCTGCATGCCGCCCACAACTATAGAGGTCACAACAGATTAAAAAATATTCATTGATAAACTAAATAATCATTGCTCCGTCCGTTACCGAAATACCGGACGGAGCTTTTTACATGCCTGCATAAATCAATCATTCGTAACCTATCGCCCGGAGTCTCCACCGCCTTCAACAACCTAACCCTTAACTCCAAACTCATTAATCGTTAATCCTCCTTCCTTTCTATGGATACTTTTCTATAATTGCAAACAAATCTACGCTTAAAAATCCTTTTTGCGAATTGTCGGATATTTCTTAACTTTGTGCAAGTATTCACCTAAAACCCGTATAACCATGAAATACCCGATAGGCATCCAAGATTTTGCAAAAATCATCACCAACGACTACGTTTATATAGACAAAACGGATTTGATTTATTCGCTTGTGAAAGAGGGGAATATTTATTTTCTGAGCCGCCCGAGACGATTTGGAAAAAGTCTGTTGGTATCAACGTTGGAGCATTATTTCATGGGACATAAAGAACTGTTCAAAGGCTTGAAAATCGACAGTTTGGAGCAGGACTGGCTGGAGTACCCGATATTCCATGTGGATTTCAGCGGGGGAAACTTCACGAAAGAAGGGCTGTTGGAAGAAAAACTTGAACGTTACCTGTCCACGTGGGAAGAGATGTACGGCAGCCACCCGGCCTGGAGGATTACAGCAGACCGCTTTGCCTATGTGCTGAAACGGGCGCATGAAATGACGGGGCGGAAGTGCGTGGTATTGGTGGACGAATACGACAAGCCGATGTTGGATGCGCTGAACACCGACATGGAGCGGAGTGCACGGGAGAATAATGAACGCCTGGAAGCTCGGAATCGGGATTTGCTGCGGGACTTTTATTCCACATTCAAAGGTTCGGATGCAGACCTGCAATTTGTATTCCTCACCGGAGTAACCAAATTCTCACAAGTCAGCGTGTTCAGCGGCTTCAACCAACCGGCAGACATCAGCCTGTTGAGGAAATATGATACCATTTGCGGTATTACGCAGAAGGAACTAGAGCATTATTTTGCAGAGCCGATAATTGAGCTTGCAGCAAAATTCCGGCAAAGCGTTCCGGAAATGAAAGAAATATTGAAACAGCGTTATGACGGTTATCATTTCAGCACTCGAATGGTGGATGTATACAATCCATATAGTTTGTTGAATGTATTTCGTTATAAGCAGTTGAGTGATTATTGGTTTAAGAGCGGCACGCCGACTTACTTGGTGCATCTACTTGCACATACGCAGGAGGACTTAAGCGAACTGACGGGACGTTACTACCCGGAACGGGAATTTGAAGAATACAAGGCAACGGCGGAAAAGCCCCTGCCCATGATTTACCAAAGTGGCTACCTGACCATCAAGGATTACAACTGGGAGGAAGAAACCTTCCTCTTGGATTTCCCGAACAACGAAGTAAAGGCAGGCTTCCTGACCGCCGTAGCTTCCAATTACTTGAAACCCGCAGAAGATACAGGTGTCCTCGCTTTCCGCCTTTCCAAAGCACTGAAAACAGGCGATTTGGAAACCTTCCGCAAACTGCTGACCTCTTTCCTTGCCGGCATTCCTTACAGCATGCGCCGCAAGAACGACGAGACAGAGCGCGAACGCTATTTCCATTACACTTTTTACCTTATCTTGCGTTTGATGAGCATTTACACGGTCTACACCGAAAAGGAGCAAAGCCAGGGACGGGTAGACTGCATCGTCGAAACTGATAAATACATCTACATCTTCGAGTTCAAGCTGGACGGCACGGCAGCTGCCGGCATCAAGCAAATCGAGGAGAAAGGCTACGCCCGCCCCTACGAGGCGGACAAGCGCAAGATTTACCGCATCGGCGTGAACTTCTCCTCCGAGACCGGCACGCTGGACGACTGGCAGGTGGAGGAGCGAGGCGACGCGGGGGATTCACTTGCTTTGCAGCACACGGCTCTCCATCCCAACACGCTGAATGAGGCGTGCCCCTATCAGCCGTGAGGTGTTTAATTTTGGGGGTTATGGAAGTATTTTGTTAAATATTCGGGGTATTGCAAGAAAAACTCTTGGATATTTGGGAGGAATTATTACTTTTGTAATTCGTAAAGGCATGTGCAGTTTGACAATTAATTAAATAAGAGGTTAAACCTATCAGTATTTATTTATGGGAAAATTCATTAGTGTTATTAGTTTGATGATTTGCCTGGCATTTCTGGGCAACGGGTGTGATGACGAAGGTACGGAAAGCATGCCGTACCTGACAGTTGCTGTGGACACTGTAGACTTCAACAACGAAGAGGCGAGCCGGGCTGTGGCGGTGGATGCCAATGTGGAATGGCATGCGGAGGTGGCAGAGGACTGGGTGGACGTGACCGGCAACGGGAACTCGATGACCATCCATGTGCTGGAAAACACGGAATTGGCAAGCCGGGAGGCACGGATTACAGTCACGGGCGGCGCTTTGCACGACGAGGTGCTGGTGCGGCAACTGGGAGTAGAGCCTGCCATCATGTTTTCACCGGAAAGCATTGAGGCAGAAGGTGAAGGAGGTAACGATACGGTGAAAATTATCACCAACGCCAGCTGGGCGGTAGCGGCTCCGGACTGGGTGGATGCCCCGCAGCGGCTGGAAGCGACAGACACGACTTTCGCGTTCTTCGTCCACTCGAACATGGCGGACAGCAGGCGTGACAGCGTGATTGTTTTCCGGGAAGAGACGACCGGAAAAACGGACACGCTGCGGATTATGCAGCACGCATTGGAGGAGTATGAAGCCATCACCCCGGACGAGGTTTTGGGCGACATCCAAATCAAGGTGGCACGGGCGGAGAGCTCGGCAAACGGAGGCGGCAGCGTGACATTGAGTTATGACGGGAGCAGAAGCACCAGCCGGGAAAACGTGCATTGGGGCTGGGTGAACTTTCCGGCAACTTTGACTTATTACTTTGAGGACGTGCCCTCCATGAATTACATGGTTTACTATCCGGGACCTTGGGGACTGGCCGGCATGTTTGGCGAGATAGAAATCTGGGCGCAGTGCGAAGGGGAGGATGATTTCACGAAAGTCATGGATTATGATTGCGGACGCACAACACAATCCTCGATGGTAACCTTCCCGGAGCCTTTGTTGAATCCCGAAGCCATCCAAATTATAGTAAAGACTGCCGATACAGGGAATGGCAATCTTATCAGTTGCGCGGAGATGGAGTTTTACCGGGAAAATGAAGAGAATTTCGACCCGCTCACGCTGTTCACTGACGAGACCTGTTCGGAATTGAGGCCGGGCATTACCCTGGAAGAGATTGACACATGCCGCTATGCCTTTTACCGGAACATCGCCATGCACATGATGAACGGGACGTACCCCACGGAGTTCAGAATCCAGGAATACAGGGCTTGGCCTAACCCGAACGAGGACGCTGCACAAAACAAGACCGGGACGTACGGCCAATTGGACAACCCGACGGGCATTTCCGTAAGGCAAAACGAGGAAATCATGGTGTTCGTCGGCCCGATGAATGGGAAAAGCATTTCCATCGGCGTGCAGGAATTGCAGGTTTCAAACGGGGACGGGTACGGCGTGACCACGTTCGGGTTGCAGGAAGGCATGAACAAGCTCAGGATGCCCAAGAGCGGATTGCTGTACGTCCTGTACAAAGACAGTGATTATGAGAGTGCGCCCAAGGTCAAAATCCACATTGCCTCCGGGGAGGTGAACGGCTATTTCGACATTGAAAAGCATGACGCTGAGGACTGGGACAGGCTGTTGGACGCGGCAGTCAATTACAACTTCGACGTGGTTGGTAAATATTCGCACCTGACTTTCCCGGTCATCCATTTGCGGCTTTACGCAGGGAACGGCGTGGACTTGATCAACCTTTACGACGAGATGGTCTATGAGCAACAACAGTTCATGGGTTTGGAGAAGTACGGCAAGATGTTCAGGAACCGGATGTATTTCCATGTGATGTACACCAGCTACATGTACGCCACCTCCTACCGGACGGCATACAATGTCAGCACGCTGTCCACCGTATTAGACCCGGAAAGGCTGAAAACATCGTCTTGGGGACCCGCGCACGAGTTGGGGCACATCCACCAGACGCGGCCGGGATTGCGCTGGCAGGGCATGATCGAAGTGACGAACAACATCCACGCCCTTTATATCCAGACGTTGTGGGGCAACCAGTCGCGGCTGATGAACGCGGACAGCGGGTATGCCAACCGCTACGAGAAGGCAATGACCAATTACTTCACCAGCGGGCAGGCGCATGCGCTGGACGGGGACGTGTTCTGCCGGCTCGTGCCGTTCTGGCAGTTGTACCTGTACTTTGACAAAGCCAAGGGGAACAGCGATTTCTACAAGGACGTATATGAGTATGTGCGGGTACAGCCCGACCAAAATGGCGCAGGCAACCAACAGACAGAGTTCGTCTGGAACTGCTGCCAGCAAGCCGAACGGGACTTGACGGACTTCTTCGAGAAGTGGGGTTTCCTGACACCGGTAGACACCTTGATCGGGGATTACGGAACCGCACGGATGACTGTCACCGAGGAGCGGATACAGGAAATCAAGGACTTGGCTTCACGGTATCCGAAGCCGGATGCCGCCTTTGAATACATCACCGATGCGAATGTGGAACTATTCAAGCAGATGGCACCGGTGAGCGCAGGCACTGCCCAGGTTTCCGGCACGAGCGTGGAAATCACCGGCGGCTCGAATGCCGTGGCTTACGAAGCATGCAACGCCGAGGGGAAACTGATTCGCGTATCGACCGAGACCTCGTTCACCCTCCCGGAAGAATGGCAGGACGGCTTCCGGCTCTATGCCGTCGGTGCCAACGGGGAAAAGGCGGAAATCACGGTTTCCGGCCAATAACCCGACTACCCAACACAAGAACGCCACCTGCCGGAGCAGGTGGCGTTCTTGCATATAGGAGCACTCCACGGATTACTCCATGTAACTGCTGTTATCCCAGCAATGCGTGCAGAGTTGCTCTTTCGGCAGACCGATGGCTTCTACAAGGTCGTCGAGGCGCTGGAATTGCAAAGAATCCAACTGCAGGTGCTGACACATCACTTTCACCATCGCCTTGTATTTGTCAGAATCCGGGTCGGCGTATGGCTTCAGGATTTCGTCCGTCAGTTCCGACGTGCCCTCCAAGTCGCGGATAACCCGCCGGGCGAACAAGTCGAAAGTCGAACGCGAAGTCGAGAAATTCAGGAAGCAGCACGGGTAAATCAACGGCGGGCAGGCGATGCGGATGTGTACCTCTTTCACACCACATTCCCGGAGCTTCACCACATTGTCTTTCAGCTGGGTGCCACGCACAATGGAGTCATCGAGAAAGACGATCTTTGCGTCACGGGTGAATGCCTCGTTTGGCAAAAGCTTCATTTTAGCCACCAAATCACGCATATTCTGGTTCTGCGGCATAAAACTGCGCGGCCATGTCGGCGTATATTTCACAAAGGGACGCTTGTAAGGCACCCCTTTCTCGTTGGCATAACCAATGGCATGCCCCACGCCCGAATCCGGTATGCCTGCTGCAAAATCCGGCGTCAGTTCGTCACGCCGTGCCATAGCAGCCCCGCAACGGTAGCGTGCATCCTCCACATTGATGCCTTCGTAATAAGCTGACGGGTAACCATAATATACCCATAGGAAAGAACAAATCTGCTTCCGGCAGCCCGGCGCGATGATGGGCGTGATGCCGTCCTTCGACACACGCACTGCTTCCTGCGGTCCGAGGTCGCGCACCAGCGTATAACCCAAGTTCGTAAACGACGAACTCTCGCTTGCCACCACATAGCCAAATTCATTTTTCCCGATGATAATCGGCGTGCGCCCAAACTTGTCGCGTGCGGCATAAATGCAACTGTCCGTGAGAATCAGGAAAGAGCACGAACCCTTCACCGTCCGATAGACATGCTCGATGCCCTCCTTGAACGTATTGCCCTGATTGATGAGAATGCTCACCACTTCCGCCGGATTGATGGCGGAACCGGACATTTCGGCAAAATGAATCTTCTCGCTCAACAACGCATCGGAAATTTCTTTCAAGTTGTCGATACGCCCCACCGTCGCCACGGCAAAACGCCCCAAATGCGAAGTCACCGTAATCGGCTGCGACTCCATATCGCTGATGACGCCGATACCCAAATTCGACTCCCGGAAGCGGTCTAACTCCGGCTCAAACTTATTCCGGAAATAGGCACTCTCGATGCTATGTATCGAGCGCACAAAATCTTGCCCATTGTAAAAAGCCATACCGGCTTTCTTTGTCCCCAAATGTGAATGATAATCGGTGCCGTAGAATACATCAGCGACACACTCTTTGCGAGATACGCAACCAAAAAATCCGCTCATATTTTAATGTAGTAAATTAAATTGTCTGCACAAAATTACAATTTTCCCTCAACAGTCAAAATGCTTCTGGCGGAAATTCACCGTTTGGGCGTTCGCCCTGCACATGATACGGAAGCGGATGCCTTCCTCCGCCATCATCCGCATCTCTTCCGGCCAATACTCCATAAACAGTTCCTCCGGTCCTTCCACGCAACGCCAAATGCTGATTTTGTCGCGCGTAATCCCGATTTGCTCCAACGCCTCATACTTCCCTTTCAGAAAACCGATAAAATTGCTGATATAAAAAATCGGCAAGTCACCGAACACTGGTTCGTAATCCATCGACAACACCCACGCGCCCGTCTCTTCCTCATCGTGTTTTACCTCCAAAATCGAATCAATCAACTCAACTTGGGTCGGCAGAGACACCTCTATTTTCAAATAATAAGTATCATTCATAAATTGTCTATTTTCAACCTTTCCGCAAAAAACGCCGTAAAGATAAAGAAAATCCAAGAAATAAACATTTCACCCGTTTTTTTTATAATTTTGCGCCCTGTTATTCAAAAAGCGAAACAGATGAAACACATTGATTTCCAACCGGCATTATTCCATGCCCTGAAAAATTACAATAAAGAAAAATTCCTCGCCGACCTCATGGCAGGCATCATCGTGGGCATTGTCGCCCTGCCGCTCGCCATTGCATTCGGCATCGCTTCCGGCGTCAGCCCCGAAAAAGGATTGGTGACAGCCATCATTGCCGGCTTCCTCATCTCGTTCCTCGGCGGCAGCACCGTGCAAATCGGCGGTCCCACAGGGGCTTTCATCGTCATCGTCTACGGCATCATCCAGCAATTCGGTGTCGAAGGGCTTGCCATCGCCACCGTCATGGCAGGCATCTTCCTCATCCTCATGGGAGCATTCAAGCTCGGCACCATCATCCGTTTCATCCCCTACCCCATTGTCGTAGGCTTCACCAGCGGCATTGCCCTCACCATTTTCACCACCCAAATCAAAGACCTCTTCGGGATGTCCATTGCCGACGTGCCCGCCGATTTCCTTTCCAAATGGGCGGTCTACTTCCGTCATTTCGACACAACCAACTGGCTCTCCCTTGCCATCGGCGTCGGGAGCATTCTCTTGATTGTCCTCACGCCCCGTGTCAGCAAGAAAATACCCGGTTCGCTCGTCGCCATCATTGTCATGACCGTGGTGAGCTATCTCCTGCGCAACCACTTCGGCGTCACGGGCATCGAGACCATCGGCGACCGTTTTGAAATCAACGCCTCCATGCCCTCGCCCGGCAAATTGGCATTCGACATGCAAACCATCAACCAACTGCTCCCTGCAGCATTCACCATTGCCGTCCTCGGCGCCATCGAATCCCTGCTTTCCGCCACCGTTGCCGACGGCGTGACCGGGCACAAGCACAATTCCAACACCGAGCTAATCGCCCAAGGCGCAGCCAACGTCATCACTCCCTTCTTCGGCGGCATCCCTGCCACGGGAGCCATCGCCCGCACCATGACCAACATCAACAACGGGGGGAAAACGCCCGTCGCTGGATTGATTCATGCAGCCGTGCTCTTGCTCATCCTGCTGTTCCTGGGTCCTCTCACCAAGCACATTCCCATGGCATGCCTTGCCGGCGTATTGGTCATTGTCTCCTACAACATGAGCGAATGGCGCACTTTCCGCTCACTCATGAAGAACTCCCGTTCGGATGTGGCAGTGCTCGTCGCGACTTTCCTCCTCACGGTCATCTTCGACCTCACCATTGCCATCGAGGTCGGGCTGCTGCTTGCCATGGTGCTCTTCATGAAACGGGTGAGCGAAGCCACGAAAATATCCGTCTCCAAACACGTGGTAGACCTCTCCCGTGAAGGCGAAATCACCCATGAAGACGAAAAACTTTCCGTGCCTGCCGGCGTGGAAGTATATGAAATTGACGGTCCCTTCTTCTTCGGCATCGCCAACAAATTCGACGAGTGCATGAAAATCATCGGCGACAAGCCCCTCATTCGCGTCATCCGCATGCGGAAAGTGCCCTTCATGGACACCACCGGGCTGCACAACCTCGAAAGCCTCTACCGGCTCTCAGACAAGGAGAAAATCCGCATCATCCTCTCCGGCGTGAACGACAGCGTGCGCCAAACCCTCGTCAAATCCGGCTTTGCCCAGACCATAGGCGAAGAAAATATTTGCCCCCACATCCACGCCGCTCTCGCCCGTGCACGGGAAGTATTAGAAAAGGTCAACAAGCAAGAATAAACACGCCCTCCTTAGTTGCTCTCTACTTCTTCCGCCCATGCTCCAGACATACCTTATACCTCCCGTGGTTCCAACCACCCCAAGGCTGGAGAATGTACGGGGCATCACCGAACCAAGTAGAGAGCAACCGGCAAGCGGGTATCCGTAAAACCAAGCTGGCAAATAAACAACTCGTTTCCCAAAAGGCAGCGTCAATCCTAATGCTTCAATCCCCGCACCCCAACTCACGCAAAAAGGATGCTCACCCCGATGACGGCATAAATCGCCGCCTCTGCCACGTTCACCCACAACGCCACACGAGGATTGGACATCAACGGGCGAGCCAGCCGCCCTGCCAGCACTGCCACGAGTGAAAATATCACAAATGCCTGCACAATGAAAATCGCCCCGAGCAGAAAAATCTGTCCCACAGGCTGTCCCGCCTTCTCATCTACAAACTGGGGAAAAAATGCCAAGAAGAAAAGTATCACCTTCGGGTTGAGCAAGTTCATCAAAATCCCCCGCCGATAGAGTTTGCCGACAACCCCTCCCCCCGCATCCACGCGGAAATGATTCTCCCGACGCGCCCGAAACGCCTTGAAAGCCAAATAAAGCAAATACGCCGCCCCCGCAAACTTCAATGCCATGAACGCCGTTTCCGAACTCATCAGCAGCACGGAAATCCCCAAAGCGGCAGCCGTCACATGCGCCACCAGCCCCGTACACAACCCGGCAGCGAACACCACCCCTGCCCTCCACCCACGGGTCATGCCCTGCGTGAGGACAAACAGAATGTCCGGACCCGGCATCAAGGTCAGGAGCACTGCAGCCGTTACAAATCCCCAAATATTCATCATAATCACGCTATCTGATTCTCCCTGCAAAATTAATCAAATTTTCAGCACCCCCAACCCCTTGCCGATAGCAGGATTATCATTACCTTTGAAGCGGAAAATTAAAATATCTGATATGAAAAAAGGTTACATTATTCTGATTATCATTGCCGTAATTGTTATCGGCATCTTCTCTTGGTTCAAAGGCACATACAACAGCCTCGTCACCCTCGAAGAGGGCGTGAGCGCGCAATGGTCTAACGTGGAAAACCAATACCAGCGGCGCACCGACCTCATCCCCAATCTCGTGAACACCGTCAAAGGCTATGCCGAGCATGAGCAAAGCACCCTCGACGCCGTGACTTCTGCCCGTGCCAAAGCCACCCAGATGCAAATCAACGTCGACGACCTCAACGAGGAAACCCTCGCCCGCCTCAACGCCGTGCAAGGGGAACTGTCCTCTGCCCTCTCGCGCCTCATGGCAATCTCCGAAAACTATCCCGACCTGAAAGCCAATGAGAACTTCCGCGACCTCCAAGCCCAACTCGAAGGCACCGAGAACCGCATCGCCGTGGAGCGGCGCAAGTTCAACGACACAGCCCGTGGCTACAACACTGCCATCCGCCAGTTCCCCCGCAACATCCTCGCCTCCATGTTCGGCTTTGAGAAAAAGCCCTACTTCGAAGCCGAGTCCGGAGCGGAACAGGCTCCCGAAGTGCAATTCTAAGCCCGGCTGAGCCATGAACCCGTCAAACTACTTCACCAAAGCGCAGAAAACCGCCATCGTGGATGCCATCCGCGAGGCGGAGCGCAACACCTCCGGCGAAATCCGCGTCCACATCGAGCGTCATGCCAAACAGCCCGTGCTCGACCGTGCCGCCCAAGTTTTCGCCGACCTCAAAATGCACCGCACCGCCCTCCGCAACGGCGTCCTGCTCTACCTTGCCCTTGACGACCACAAGCTCGCCATCCTCGGCGACGCAGGCATCAACGCCCGAGTGCCCGCCGGTTTCTGGGACGGCACAACCGCCCGCCTCGTCCAGCGATTCCGTGCAGGCGAGGCATGCGAAGGCATCTGCGAGGCAATCCGCTCCGTCGGGCAACAATTGAAATCCTACTTTCCCCACCAGGCGGACGACATCAACGAACTACCGGACGACATCTCGTTCGGCAACGACAAATAAACAAAACATGAATAAATTAACGCAACACCTCAAAACCGTCCTTGCGGCATTCTTCCTTCTCCTCGCCTGCATGGCAAGTGCACAGGAATTTCCCGAACCCATGCAGCCCCGCCGCCTCGTCAACGACTTCACCGGTATGTTCTCCCCACAAGAGACCGCCCGCCTGGAGCAAAAACTGAGGCGTTTCAACGACACCACCTCCACCCAAATCGCCATTGCCGTCGTTCCCTCCCTCCACGGCTATGCGCCCAACGACTATGCCCAGCGGCTTGCCGAACAATGGGGCATCGGGCAGCAAGGCAAGGACAACGGCATCCTCATCCTCCTCAAGCCCAAAACCCGTGACGCCTCCGGACAGGTGGCAATCACCGTGGGCTACGGCTTAGAAGGCGTAGTGCCCGATGCCATCGCCTCGCGCATCATCCGCAACGAGGTCATTCCCGCCTTCCAGCAAGGCGCCTACTACGCCGGCATTGACCGGGCGACCACCGTCCTCATGCAGCTCACCGGTGGCGAGTTCACCGCCGAGCAATACGCCCGTGGCGGCGGCAACGGCATCGGCTGGTTCCTTCTCCCCTTCTTCCTCATCGTCTTCCTCGCACCCCTTTTCCGCCGCCGACGGGGCAACTACACCGCCGACAACCGTGGCTCCCACGGCGACTTCTTCCCTCCCTTCTTTTTCGGAGGCTTCGGTGGCAGCAACAGTGGCGGCTTCGGTTCTTTCACAAGCGGCAGCGGCACCTTTGGAGGCTTTGGCGGGGGCAGTTTCGGTGGCGGGGGCGCCAGCGGGGAGTGGTAATCACACCCCGCGTATCTCCTTCACCGCTTCCACCAGCCGCCTGAAATCTTCCGGATACACGTCCCCGATGGTGCCAATGCGGAACGTATCGGCATCCGACACTTTTCCTGGATAAATCACAAAACCCCGCCGCTTCAACGCCTCATAAAAGTCCCCGAACGAGAATCCTGCCTCCGGGTAGAGGAACGACGTGATGATAGGCGACTGCTTCTCCGGCGTGAGCAACGTGCGGAAACCTGCCCCCTCCATTCCTTCCACCAGCACCTCATGGTTGCGGCAATACCGGGCATGGCGGGCAGCAATCCCCCCTTCCTCCTCCAACTCTTTCAACGCCTGCGCAAACGCCCGCACCACGTGCGTCGGCGACGTGAACCGCCACTTCCCGTGCCCACGCTCCATTTCCTCCCACTGCGCGTAAATGTCCAGCGACAGCGAACGCGCCACCCCCTTGCACGCTGCGAGTTTCTCCCGCCGTGCAATCACGAACGTAAAGCCCGGCACTCCCTGCACACACTTGTTCGCACTGCTGATGAGAAAATCAATCCCCAACCCTTTTATGTCAATCGGTATCCCCCCGAAACTGCTCATCGCATCCACAATCCACGTCACGCCCCGTCCCCGGAGCACCTCCGCAATCCCCTCAATCGGGTTCAGCAGCCCCGTCGTCGTCTCGCTATGCACCACCGCGAAATGCGTCACCCCCGGATGCTCCTCCAACGCCCGCTCCACCACCTCCGGCGTCACCAGCTCCGTCTCCTTCAGGTTCACCAACGCATAATTCAGATGATAATATTCTGCAATCGTCCCCATCCGCTTCCCGTAAGCCCCGTTCGCCACAATCAGCAGCTTGTCCTCCGGACGCACCGCCGCCCCCAAGGTCGCCTCCACGCCATACGTGCCGCTTCCCTGCAACAACACCGTCGTATACTCCCGCCCGTCCAAGCCGGCGGCTTCCAGCAACTTCCAGCGGATGACCTCCACCACGCCCTCATTGTAATCCTTGTCCCACGTACACCAGTCCTGCAACATCGCTTCCTTCACGCTTGCGGACGTGCTCAGCGGTCCGGGCGTCAATAACAAATAATTCCTTTCCATCGCTTATCTCAATCTTTTTTCGTTAATCTCCATAATACACTCCGGCAGCTCCACAATGCTGTCCAATACATAATCCGCCCCTGCCGCCAGCATCCGCTCCCGCACCTCGCCCTTCATCTCCTCCAACTGCCCGGCAGGCATCGCCGCATACTCCTCCTCGTCCAGCCCCAACTCATTGCTCCCCGTCACCACGCCCACCGTCCACACCTTCGCGTTCACCCCCTCACGGATATCGGCAATCGTGTCCCCCACCTTCACTACTTTCTCCACCGAATCCACCGCCAAATCAATCATATTTCGGTAAATCATATACGGCGCAGGGCGTCCCGCAGGCAAATGGTCTGGCGTCACCAGATTGTCCACCACATACCCCTTCGCCGCAGCCCCCGGACGCACCACATCCATCATCGCCTCCGTATACCCCGTCGTCGACCCCACCTTCAGCCCCTCGCCACGCAGGCGGCGCATCGTCTCCACCACCCCCGGCAGCGGCGTCGTGAAATCCTCCAGCGAGGCAAACAGGTGCCGCTCAAAGCTCCGGTACATCGCGTCCACGTCCTCCGCCGTCCACTCCCGCCCGTGCACCTCGCGGAACCGCCTTTCCACCTCCGGCATTCGCAGGATTGCCTTGATATGCTCAATCTTCAGCAGCCCCATCGGTTCCCTCGCCTGACGGTACGTAATCTCCACCCCCTGTTCCCCAAACACCCTCAGGAAAGCATTCAACGGCGCGAAACAGCCGAAATCCACAGCCGTCCCCGCCCAATCCATAATCACACATTCAATCTTTTTCATACTTACATTTTTCGTCATTCACTTTCAAATCAAATCATTTATGCTTTACTTTGCAAAGCCGGAAACCTCCGTCCCCGGTTTGCGCCGCAAAAATACCGATGCCCGGAGGCTGAACAAAATGAATCTGCATGATTCATAAAATTCATATTTCCGCCAAAAATTCAGAAACATTCATGTAACAATAAACACACAGCAGCCATGAGAGAAGACCTCCAGACCATCTACGACACCATCACCCGCCTCCGCCTCCAAGGCACCAAAATGAAAGACATCGCCACCCGACTCTCCATGTCCCCAAGCGTCCTCTCCGCCATCTACACCACCGTCCTCCCCGCCTTCCTCGCCCGCCCCGCCGACGCCGACGCCAACAACGCCCTCGACGAAGCCCTTGCCCTCGTCAACAACGTCTCCCGCAAAAGGCTCCTCGCTGCCATCCCCAACATGCTTCTCCGCCTGCAAACCTTCTCCTCCCCCGCCCCTGCCGCCTCCATCCCCATCGAACAGGCGCTCGCCAAAGCCTGGCATGCCTCCGCCAACGAAGCCGCCCCTTACGCCGGCGTATACCAAAGCTACAGCCTCTCCTCCTCCACCGACGCCCTCAAAGTCGAGCCTTACCTCATCGTCCCTGCCCCCGACGCCTCCTCCCTCCGCGTCGCCCGCCTCAGCGCTTACCGCACCATCCAATGGGGCACGGGCATCATCAACAACCATCAGAATCTCTACCTCACCTTCAGCGAGACCGTCCCCCCGCAGCTCAACCTCGTCACCCTCTACCTCCAACTTCCCTTCCGCGAGCAGCCCGACATGCTCCGCGGCCTCTACCTTGCCCTCGACTACAACCGCAACCCCATTGCCCGCCGCATCGTCCTCGTCCGCCAGTCCGACCCCGTGCCCGCCGAAGAATTCGCCGCCCTCCCCAGCGGCATCATCGCCCGTGAACAGCTCACCCCCGAACAGGAAACCTACTACCAATACACCTGCCTCCCCGGCGACTACATCAAAATGTGCACCGTCCCCACTCCCCGCCTCAACGCCACCGACCTCGCCCGTGAAAAGAAAATGCTCGAACTATAACCCGTTATTGCCCAACCCGTTTCACCATCCCGCCCATTCCTCCTCCCTTCCATCTCCCACGCCCCGTCCGGTGTGAATCTTCCCCTGTCTCTCATCCATTCGGCATCCATTCGACATAACTCCCACTCCCATAGCACTCCCATAGCACTCAACACCACATCACTACCACATCACTACCACATCATAACCACATTTTTGCGGTTATAATGCGATTATAATGCGGTAGTGATACGGTAGTGAATGCTATCGGATACGGAGAGGACTGGGAGAGGAGCCGAAACAAAAGCGAAGAATCCCTGCTGTGGGGATTCCACCCCAAGTGATAAAAAACAGGGAAGTCAGTCTATGGCGACGGCAGGGGCAGGAGCAGCGACAAGGAAGGGATGCTCGCGGCGGTAGCGACGCACGAGGTAGACAGCGGCACCGGCAAAGAGCACCGTGCAGGCAATGCCCACATAGCCCGCCAGGCGATTGTAGAAGGGGAGCCATTCCACGTCGGGGGAACAGAACTCTTTGACGGTGAGGACAAGCACCGTGCCCGTATAACCGATGAAGTCAATGAGCACGATGAAGAAACCGACGTTCCCCCGGATGCGGAAGCAGGCGATGAAGCGGTCGAAAAAGATGGTCTGGAAACTCAGGTAGGCGACGTAAAGGCACAGGCTCTGGATGAAAAGCCAGACGAGAGGGTCAAGGCGCAACGCCTCGTAGCGGAAGGAGACGTATGCCATCACGAGCATGCCGGCAATGACCAGCCCAAGCAGGAGGAGCAGGGCGCGGAAGTTGCTGCGCACGAATATCATCAACCCGAAGAGGGCAAGGATGACAAGCGTCACCACGCTGTCGAGCTTGGCGAACACCCACGAGGAGTAGCCGCCGCCCTCAACGTCGAATATCTTGACGAGAAAGTCCTCCTTGATGTCGCGCACCACAACGAGCATGAGGTTGGCGAGGAAGAGCATCACGAGGAAAGGCATGTAACGGCGGAAGAGGGCAAGGCGTTGCGCGCCGTCGAGGGTGCAGCGTTCCGACTTGCGGAGGATGTCCTCGCCGGAAGGGGCGGGAAGGCAATGGAGACAGTAGCCGAGGAGGCAAAGAAGGGGCAGGGCGCAAGCGCCAATCACTGCCGGCATCCAAAATTCGCTGACGTGGAAGTGGCTCATGACGTAAAGCCCGACGGATTTCGCCGTGCCGGAACTGACCACCATGCTGATGCCGAGGAGGCTGGCGAGGAGGTCGGTCACGCGCCGCCCCTCGATGAAGCTGAATATCACGCCCCACATGCAGCCGAGCGCCAAGCCGTTGAAGAACATGGCAAGCACGTTCCACGGGACGGGAAGGACGGCGAAGAAGACGAGCGCCGTCTCGGCAATGCCGACGGAGAGGAGGATGAAGCCCAGGCGCGACTCGCGGCGGAGCTCGGAGATAATCTTGATGCCAAGGAATTTGGCAAGGAGGTAGCCCAGAATCTGGACGACGGTGACGGCAATTTTATAGTCCATGCCGCAAAAGGCGAGCCCCTCGAATTCCGCAGCGGTGAAGGGCTTGCGGAGGGCATAGACCAGAGAATAAGAGAGGAGGGCTGCCCCGCCTGCCCAAAGGATGAAAAGGATGTCTGATAATGTCTTGCTACGATTCATGATGTTTTGCGTCGATTGTTTTGAATTACCGGCGCAAAACTATCGTGAGAATGTGACGAAGTTGTTTATGAAATGTTACGACATTGTTACGTCATGAGCGGCTGTGCCAGCAGCGGAAAGGGCAGGCAGCGAGGGCAGCATTGTAGTAGCGGGGGTCGCCGGTCACTTCCTCGCCCAGCCAGGAGGGGCGGGCGAAGGGTTCGTCGGGGCTGCGCAGCTCGATTTCGGCAAGGACGAGCCCCTCGTTGTCGCCGTGGAACTCGTCGACTTCCCAAAGGTGGGCGCCGCAGGGGACGTAGTGGCGGGTCTTGTCGATGCGCCCCGGTTCGCAGAGCTGTAGGAGCTCAAGGGCGTCGGGGACAGGGATTTCGTGCTCCCATTCGTAGCGGGAGACGCCGGCAGGGTCGCTTGCGCCCTTGACGGTGAGGTAGGCGCGTTCGCCTTTCACGCGCACGCGCACCGTGCGTTCGGGGACGGAGGAGAGGTAGCCTTGGCAGATGCGCTCGCAGCGGGAGGCTTCTGCCTTGTAGCCGGAATGGGCTAAGAATTTGCGTTCGATTTCTTGTGCCATGGGAATGGATTTTGGGGTTAAAGTTTCGGGGGAGCGTCGAGGCGTTCGACGAAGCTGGCGGGGATGTCGGCTAAGGCGCAGCCAAGGAGGTCAATGCGCACGGCGACTTTCGTCTCGCCACGGAAGCGGACGAGTTCGCCCTCCAAACCTTTGAGGGCGCCTTTGACAACCCGGATGCGGTCGCCGACGGCGATGTGTTCGTTGACCATCTCAACTGCCTCTTCCGAGAAGTCGAGGAGGAAGCGGAAACGCTCCATCTGGTCGTCGGGAATCGTGGCAGGCTCGCGCTCGCCGCGCAGTTTGAGGAAGGAGACAACGCCCTGCGTCTCCAGGACGGGCACCCTGTCCTTGCGCTCCACGCGCACGAAGAGCAGCCCCGGTATCACGGGGACGACGACACGCGCCTTGCGGTGCGCCCATTGGCGCACGACGGCCTGCACGGGCAGGAAGCACTCAATGCCTGCCGCATCGAGGCGCTCGCGCACTTTCTTCTCCGCCCGAGAAGCCGTATAGACCGCATGCCAATGTTTGTCTGCCATCGCTCAGCGGTTGCCGTACATTTTTTCGTAATATTGCTGGTAGGCACCGCTGGTCACTTGATCGAGCCAAGGCTGGTTGTCGAGGTACCAGCGGACGGTGCGTTCGATGCCTTCCTCGAATTGGAGGGAAGGCTCCCAGCCGAGCTCGCGCTGCAATTTGCGGGAGTCGATGGCGTAGCGCAGGTCGTGCCCCTGGCGGTCGGTGACGTAGGTGATGAGGTGGTCGGACGCGCCTTCGGGGCGACCGAGGAGGCGGTCAACGGTCTTGATGAGCACCTTGATGAGGTCGATGTTCCGCCATTCGTTGAAGCCGCCGATGTTGTACGTGTCGGCAACGCGCCCCCGGTGGAAAATGAGGTCGATGGCACGGGCATGGTCTTCGACATAAAGCCAGTCGCGCACATTCTCGCCCTTGCCGTAGACGGGGAGCGGCTTGTTGTGGCGGATGTTGTTGATGAAGAGCGGAATCAGCTTCTCCGGGAATTGATAGGGACCGTAGTTGTTGCTGCAGTTGGTCACGAGGGTCGGCATACCGTAGGTGTCGTGGAAGGCACGCACAAAGTGGTCGGAGGAGGCTTTAGAGGCAGAGTAAGGGGAATGGGGGGCGTATTTCGTCTCTTCGGTGAAGAGAGTGCCGTCGAACTGAAGGGCACCGTACACTTCATCGGTGGAGATGTGGTAAAAGAGTTTCCCCTCGAAGGCGCCTTCCCATGCTTCTTTTGCCGCCTGAAGCAGGGTCAAAGTGCCGAGGACGTTGGTCTTGGCAAAGGTGAACGGGTCTTTGATGCTCCTGTCCACGTGGCTCTCTGCTGCCAGGTGGATGATGCCGTCGATGGCGTATTGCCGGAGAATCGCCTGCATGCGGGGGTAGTCGCAGATGTCTGCCCGCTCGAAAACATAGTTGGGCGCGTGCTCCACGTCCTGCAGGTTGGCGAGGTTGCCGGCATAAGTCAGCTTGTCGAGGTTCACAATCCGGTAGTCCGGGTATTTCTTTACAAACAGGCGCACGACGTGCGAGCCGATGAAGCCGGCACCGCCTGTGATGAGTATATTCCGCTTGTAATCCATGATTTTCTAGTTTTATTGATGGTTTGACAAATCCAATTCTTTAATACATTTCACAAGAGAGTCCTTCCAATAGGGGATTGTCCAATGGAAATCGCGCTTCACTTTCGTCTTGTCGAGCACCGAAAAGGCAGGACGGCGCACCCGGCTCGGGAACTCGTCCGAATGGCAGGGCTGGATGTCGCAAGTCCTGCCGGAAAGGGCGGCAATCTCCCGGGCAAAGTCGTACCAAGAGCAGACGCCCTCGTTGGAAAAGTGGTAGGTGCCCTGCATCTGCGCGTAAAGCCCCTCCTCGGTGATGTGGAAAAGCAAGTCCGCCAAGTCACCGGCATAAGTAGGAGTACCCACTTGGTCGAAAACGACGGTAAGGCGGTCGCGTTCTGCCGTCAGGCGGCGCATGGTTTTCACGAAGTTGTTCCCAAAAGCGGAGTAGAGCCATGCTGTCCGGAAAATCAGATGGCGGCAACCGCTCGCAACAACCGCCTGCTCGCCAGCCCATTTTGTCTGCCCGTAGACTCCCAAAGGCGCCACGGCATCCTCCTCACGGAAAGGCAAGTTGCCCGTGCCGCCGAAGACGTAGTCAGTGGAAACGTGCAGGAGGGCAGCCCCCTGCTCTCGGCAAGCTGTCGCGAGGTTGCCCACGGCGAGGTGGTTGATGGCATCTGCCCGTGCCGCGTCGTCCTCCGCTTTGTCCACGTTGGTATAAGCGGCACAATTCACCACTGCCGCGATGCGATGCTCCGCCATGCAACGGCGCACGGCGTCCAAGTCCGTAATATCCAACTCTTCTACGTCGGTAAAAAGGTAAGCGCAACGACTGCCTGCCGCAGCCCGGCGGCGCATTTCATTGCCCAACTGACCGTTTGCACCGGTCACCAATATGTTATTCATACAAATCTATTTTATAGTCAAACAACCATTCTGCCTCGCTCAAACGGGGATGGTGGCGGTCTTTCTCCGAAAGAATCACTTCAGAGGCAGGGATTTTCCAATCAATGCCCAAGGCAGGGTCGTCCCATGCCAAAGCGCCTTCGCTCTCAGGGGCATAGAAGTTGTCACATTTGTATTGGAAAACCGCCTCGTCGCTCAGCACGGCGAAACCGTGGGCAAAACCACGTGGAAGAAAGAATTGCAGCTTCTCGTCCGCATCCAATTCCATCGCCACGTGTTGCCCGAAGGTGGGCGAACCCAGGCGGATGTCCACCGCCACGTCCAACACGCGCCCTTTCACCACGCGCACCAGCTTCGATTGGGCGTATGGCGGCTTCTGAAAGTGCAGCCCACGCACCACGCCGTAATGCGACTTCGACTCGTTGTCCTGCACAAAGTCCACCCGACGCACCAACCGCTCAAACTCCCGCTGGGAGTAAGATTCAAAAAAGTAACCACGCGCATCCCCAAAGACGCGGGGGCGCAGCACTACCACGCCGTCGATGGAGGTTTTTATTAGTTCCATATTGCTCATTATCTTAATCAAAGTTATACCTTTTCAAAATCTTCCGCCATGCGCAGAAGATACTGTCCGTAGGGGTTTTTCAGCATAGGCTGTGCCAATTCGCGCATCTTGGCGGGAGTAATCCACCCCTGGCGCAGGGCGATGCCTTCCAAACAGGCGATTTTCAACCCCTGCCGCTTCTCAATCACCTCCACGAAAGTCGACGCCTCGCTCAAAGAGTCGTGCGTCCCCGTGTCCAACCACGCAAAACCGCGTCCCAAGAGCTGTACTTTCAACTCGCCGTCCTCCAAGAAACGCTGATTGACCGAGGTGATTTCCAATTCTCCACGCGCCGAGGGCTTGATGCTTTTCGCCACGTCGACCACCTTGTTCGGGTAGTAATAAAGCCCCACCACGGCATAATTCGACTTGGGCTGCTTGGGTTTCTCTTCGATGCTCAACACGTTGCCCGCCTTGTCAAACTCCGCCACGCCGTAACGCTCGGGGTCGCTCACCCAATAACCAAAAACAGTCGCCTTCTGCTCCTCCTCTGCACTGCGCACCGCCTCGCGCAACATGCGCGTAAAGCTCTGTCCATAAAAGATATTGTCGCCCAACACCAAGCATACCGAATCATCGCCAATAAATTGCTCGCCAATCAGAAACGCCTGCGCCAAACCATCCGGGCTCGGCTGCTCCGCATACTCAAAACGCACCCCAAAGTCCGAACCGTCGCCCAACAAACGACGGAAACCAGGCAAGTCCTGCGGCGTCGAGATAATCAATATCTCCCGTATCCCCGACAACATCAGCACGGAAATCGGATAGTAAATCATCGGCTTGTCAAAAATAGGGAGCAATTGCTTGCTCACCCCCTTCGTAATCGGGTAAAGCCGCGTGCCAGAGCCGCCAGCCAATACAATTCCTTTCATAAAACATTCATTTATTTAGTTATTCCATTTTGATTCTTCAATTGCAAGCCCTTCGGGGTCAAACGATATTTCTGCAACACGCTACGAGGTTTATCTGGAATCGTCCTTTCAATAAACCCCATGGTTAAGGCTGGACGCAAATAGCTTTCATAAAAATATTTTCTATCGCCCAACTTCAATTTTTCTTGTAATTCTAGTCTTCCCATCTCGCCCTCCAAGATTTTCAGCAACTCTACAACATGGGGGGTAACATGGGGGGTAACATGGGGGGTAACATGGGGGGTAACTGGGGGGGTGACTGAGGGGGTAACTGGGGGGGTGACTGAGGGGGTATCCGTACCAACATGAGAGGTAACATGTAGGGTATCAACGTCAACATGGGGGGCGACTTGCGGGGTGACTTGCGGGGTGACTTGCGGGGTCACCGGTTCACAAGCCGGAATCGTCATCCGCAGGAAATTCTCCGTAAACCGGAAACACTCCCTGCCGTAAGCCCTCAAAATCCGGGGAATACCGGAACCCAAATGCTCCACCAAATCCAAGTCACGGAACACCCGCATCAACTCCTTGTTCCGAGGCACAGAATACCCGTCGAAAAACTCCTCCTCCGTCATACCCTGCGGCACGCCGCCAAAAGAGGTTATCTCAATCCTGTCGTCAAATATTTCAAACTTCGGCGGCACTTCCAATGTATAATCGTTATGCACAATGGCATTAATCACTGCCTCACGCAGAGCAATCGCATCCCACAACCGCCTTTCCTCCCGCTCCTTAGGCGTAATTTTCGCCACCGTCCGGTTCTCCACGTCGAGCTTGTCCAACACCTGCTTGGTCGCCTTCACCAACGAACAATAGCCATACTCGTTATTCTCCACCAAATCTACCCGGTCGTGCCCTGCATACTTTGCCACCTTGATAGACATGCCATTCACATCTGCCAGCAAATAAGCCGCATAATTGAACTCCCCATCCACCAACAACTCCAAATTCGCCGCAAACTGCTGGTTTAATATCTTGTTCACCGCCTCATAATAAATCTTCAACTGCTCAAACGTAAGCTGCTGATTCGGCGACTTAATCGTGCCAATGGAACGGCGGATGCTCTTGGCATACAACGCAGCAATCATCTTCTCCGGCATCGGCTCAGCCGCCGTCCCCACGCGGATAAACGCACCCCGTTCCGTCATGCCATAACGCCTGATATAGTAAGGCTTTTCCATGCCGCTGGCAAAAGTCACCTTAATCACCTCCACCTCCCCCAGCTTTTCTTCCGCCACATCAAACAATCCCATGCACGAAGGCTGGATATTGTTCTTCAGCCTATCCTTTATTTTCAGCATATCTCCGTCCAAATCCTTTACCCCCACCGGCACTCCCGCCTTATTCACACCAACATACAACACCCCTCCCTCCCGATAATTCAGGAACGCCACCGCCTCCTTCTCCAAATCCTCCGTCAGGCACTGCTTGTATTCTATCCGATTCGTTTCTACTGCCATAAAAATCAATCCATTTATAACAGCAACAAAGATAAACAAAAAAAGAGTTCTCCTTTCGGAAAACTCTTCACAATCTGCCGATAGCAGCATCTATTTAGTTACAACCTTCTTATCTTGTTTACCCGACATTCACCCTCTCCACAAAACTGGCAGGAATATCCACCAAGGCGCATCCCAACAAATCAATCCGCACTGCCACTTTCGTCTCACCACGGAATTGCACCAATTCCCCCTCCAACCCCTTTAAAGCCCCCTTCACCACCTGAATCGAATCGCCCACTGCAATGTCTTCATTTACCATCTCCACCGCCTCTTCCGAAAAATCCACAAGAAAACGGAAATCCTCCATCTGCTTGTCCGGAATCACAGCAGGCTCCCGTTCTCCCCGCAGCTTCAAAAAAGAAACTACTCCTCGCATCTCCAACACCTTCACCCACTCTTTCCGCTCCACCCGCACAAAAACCATCCCTGCAATCACCGGCACCACTACCTTTGCTTTCCGATAACTCCATTGCCGCACTACCGTCTGCACCGGCAAAAAACACTCCACTCCCACCTCTGCCAACCGCTCCCGCACCTTCTTCTCCGCCCGTGACGCCGTATACACCGCATGCCAATGCTTATTTTCCACACATTTCTCCGTCATGTTCAAACTATTGCCCCTGTCAAATCACAATCAACCCCTCTAATTTCCGTATCAAAACAACCACCTTTTCAAAATAAGGAGCAACATCTTCTTCTGTCCATTCCAAAAAATCGTCATAATCCCCTCCTTGACGCATTTCAAACAAACGAGAAAACAAACGCCCATCTTCTTTTGTCAATATCCCTTTGACCACAAACTCCAAACCAATAATCCGAATGACTCCTGCATGCGTATGCGCAATAAAACCTTGTGACAACAACAATGCAGAAGCTGCATAATACAATGCGTAATACAACCGATTGGCTGCAAGCGTCCAATGTCCCGATTTTGCATTGTCCTCAGCTTCTGTCACCGTATTGTATGCTTTCTGCATCCGATACGTAACCAACGCCCGTTTTTCTTCCTTGCTCAAAGTCATTGTAACCTTATTCCATCCTGTTCAACATTCTTATAAAAAGGCGTAAAATGCCTCCTATTCCACTCCGCTTGCGTATAGATCTTAGGACTTATCATCTCACCCACCGTCCATCCGAAATCAATCAATGGAAAAGCAACTTGGTCAAAATCATCATTACTCACCCTCTCTTTATCCATCAAAATTAAAATATCCCAATCTGAATCCTCACGCGCCTCCCCTCTTGCCCTCGAACCATAAAGCCAAACCCTTGCATCCGGAGCAACCAAAGACAAAATCTGCCTAATTTGGAATAATATTTCATTCTGACTCAATTTCATGTCTCAAAGATACAAAAAACCTCTGAAACACCCAAACGCTTTCACGACAAGTTTTCTTGCAAAAACCTTACAATCCTCCCGCATGCCCTGCCATCCCCATACGGATTCACGGCACGGCTCATCCCTTCATAATAATCCCTGTCTCCCAACAGAGCAGAAACCTCCGCCACAATCCGCTCATAATCCGTCCCCACCAACTTCACCGTCCCCGCTTCCAACGCCTCCGGGCGTTCCGTCGTGTCACGCATCACCAACACCGGCTTTCCCAACCCCGGAGCCTCCTCTTGTATCCCGCCACTGTCCGTCAGCACAATATGCGACTTCTCCATCAGATACACAAAACTCAGGTACTCCAACGGCTCAATGAAAAACATATTCCCCAACCGGCTCAAATCCTCCCCGAATACCTCATGTATCGGGCGGCGCACATTCGGGTTCAAGTGCATCGGATAAACAAAATCCACCTCCGGATACTTCTCCGTCAATGCCTTTATCGCTTGGCACATCCGGATAAAACCCTCTCCAAAATTCTCCCGCCGGTGCCCCGTAATCAACACCAGACGCCGCTCCCCGTCCAGACGCTTCACGTCATATCCCGCCTCTGCCAACAACTTCTCCAACTGCGCATCCAGTTCCCTGTCCGCCTTGATTTTGTCCACCACCATATACAAGGCATCAATTACCGTATTCCCGGTCACCGTCACCTGCTCCTCCTTCACTCCCTCTGCCAACAGATTCTGCCGGCTCAACGGCGTGGGCGCAAAATGGTAAGTGGCTATCCGCCCCGTAATCTGCCGGTTCATCTCCTCCGGCCACGGGCTGTAAATATTATGCGTCCGCAACCCTGCCTCCACGTGCCCCACGGGTATCTGCTGGTAAAACGCCGCCAAGGCTGCCGCTGTCGAGGTCGTCGTGTCCCCATGCACCAGCACCACGTCCGGTTGCGCCTCTTTCAGCACATCCCTCATCCCCGTCAGCACCCTTGCCGTCACGTCATACAAATCCTGCCCCTGCTTCATGATATTCAAATCATAATCAGGCGTAATTTCAAATATCTTCAACACCTGGTCTAGCATCTCCCGATGCTGCCCCGTCACGCATACCACCGTCTCAAACTCCTCCGGTTGCTGCTGGAATGCTTTCACCAGAGGCGCCATCTTGATTGCTTCGGGACGAGTCCCGAAAACTAACATCACCTTTTTCATCCTATAATTTCCTTGTAATTAACCAATAAGCATACTTCACCAAATGTATCTGCCGCTTGATCCGTTTCGGTTCTTTAAGCAAGCGATAAGCAAACTCCAGATTATGGTCTACCCACCATTTCGGCGCCCGTTGCACATGCCCTGTATAAACATCAAAACTGCCACCCAACCCCTGATAAATAGCCTTATGACGTTCCAACATCTCCTCCATCAGCAACTCCTGCTTGGGCGAACCCATCGCCACGAACACCACATCCGGACGCTTCTCCGCAACATCCGCAATCAGTGCCTGCCTCTCCTCCGCCGTTTTCAGATACCCGTCCCGATGCCCCACAATCCGGATGCCCGGATACTCCTTCTGCAACTTTCCCACCGTCTCCTCAATCACCTGCGGCTTCCCTCCCACCAGATAAAACGTCTTCTCTTTGCTGAATCGGGCAACAATCTTCAGCCACAACTCACAGCCCGGCACCTTGCACGCCTCCTTATGCCCCTTCTGCTTCAACGCCAACTGTGCCCCTGCCCCATCGCAATACCCGATATTCCGGTTAATGATGCCACGAGTCTGCTCCGTCGCATGCAAAATCTTCTCGGCATTGATAGCTACCAAAATCCCCTTGTGCTCATCCACAAAAGACAACAACTGCCCCTCGGAAGTGAAAGGATAGATTTCCACTCCGTTCAACGAAACTTTTTCCATAATATATCTGTTTGAAAAATCACCTCGAAAGCAAATAATGCGACAGCGCATTGAACATAAACGCATTGCTCCATCGCATATACGGAATCTTTGAACTGACGCCCGGCTTCAACTGATAATAAAAATACCCCTTCTTGTCCTGCATGTGGGCAATAGTCCAATCCAGCACCTTGTCAGCCAATTCCCCATACTTGTCATACTGATGCAAACGCGCCAATGTCACCAGCAACTGACCGGGGCAATGGATATCTATCGGATACATCCGATTGTCATAATACTTAGGCGTTCCGTCCGCCTCAAAAAAATGCCGGACATAATAGGCAAAACCCTTTTCAATATACGGCGCAAAACTCTCATCTCCCGTCAACTCCTGATAAGCAATCAGCGCATCCAAATTATACCCCGTATGGAAACTGTCCACCCAGCCCTGCACCGGCAACATTCCGTACACCCACGCCCCGTCCTCCCGTTGCCCGTAGCAACACGCCCGCACCGTCTGCTCAGCCAACTCGCGATACGCCTCATTGCGCGTATAATGATAGCAAAAACTCAACAGCCGTGCCCCTAGCAGCGAAGCATTAAACACCGTGTCATTTCCCGGCAACGGACTATAAGAGAACAAAAAGCCGTCCTGATAAGGCGTCCGATGCAAATCCTTCACCACAAACTGCGCTGCACTCAACGCCGTATCCAGATACGCCTCATTACGCGTAATCTCATACGCCTCCATCAACGCCGTAGCACAAAAATTCGTTGCCACCACCGTAGGCGTATACTTCGGAAAAAGAAACAACCGCCGTGCCTGCCAGTCAAAATTATATCCCCAACACGCGCCGCTATACCCCTTCGACTGCAACGAGACAAGCAATTCTGCCAACTCCTCGATTCTCGCCCTTAACTCTTGCGGCTGCCCCAAATGCTCCGCCCATTCCGGATGCTTCGCCACCGCCTGATACAAATTGCAATACCCCGATAAGAACAGCCCGATGCCCTTCGCATTATACTCTTTCGGCACCGACGCAATCCGCCTCAAATTTACCGGACACCGCTTAAACCCCTGAATCACCACCAACCGGCAAAGCGCCGACTTCTTCAGCAACGGCAACGCCTGAAAGATACGGGAATTCAAACCATCATACGGATCCCAACCTTTAAAATGTTCTCGCTCGCAATAGTCTTTTAAAGACAAGAATGAAGCAATTACATCATTTTTCATACTTCTCTTTATAAAATTCCGTTATTGTCTGATAGCGATATTTTCCTTGTGTTTGCAATAGCAAATACTCAAAATTCTGCCCGCTTACAAAACTTTTGGGATGCCCTACCAAAACACCATATTGGCGATTTAGCTTTTCAAAATTCTTCAAAAAAGCTCTATGCATAGATTTAGAAAAAAGACAATAATCCCAAGTCTGCCATTCCTTTTGAAAGAAATAATTTACTTTATCAAACAATCGAGCCTTATTTGCCGAAGTCTTTGCAGCAAAAGCTTCTTGAGCCGATTTTCTATTTTGCAACAAAGATTTTATACGACCCGCCGAAACATATTTCTTCCAACGGACAATAGGGAAAGCCACAATGGGAAGTTCAATTATATTGGCATTTCCTGAACATTCCAATTCTTCTCCGACCAGCCAAAAATCTGCCTCAACTGCAATGTTTGAATAATCATATCGTGACAAACTCCCACTTTCTTTGCCGCCCGGATAAATAGAAGAATCCACTACAAAACCTGTTGCCGCCATTGTTTTTACTATATCAAAAGAAGGCTGTATATTATAACCGCCAGCCCTGACAGCCCTACATTGGAAATCCGAATCTATTGGTCGAATTATCTCTTCAATTGTCCGCTTACCTTTTTCAAATAAACATTCCAACGAATAGTCTCCAACTTTACAATATCCCCCCAATCTCCAATCTTCAGGGTTAATATGCCATTTCCCATCTCGAAAATAAGCATCTACCCATTGAGGATGCAAATGAAGTTGTATGTCATGTCCACATTGATGAGCATATCTCAATTGTTGTACCATCGCTTCTATAGGATTTTTGTCATACCCCATGGAATTGCCCTTCTCCCACTCTTCTTTCAATTTCCAATACTCTACAACTTCAAAGAAGATGGTCAATTTTGCATTATATTTTTCTGTAATCTTTAATATTCTATCCGTAGGTTCTATGATGTGGTGAAATACATCACCTGAACCATTCCCATATAATTCGTAATCTAAAGTCAGAAATAACGTCCTCATTTTTTCAGATTAAAATAAGATTTTGCCCCATCTGCTATTTCTATCTTTACCTTATAACGCTTAGCCCAACTTATAGCCCCCTCTTGAAAACCTAAATTCTTAAAAGACTTGAGAGAAGCTATATTTCGAAAGTTTACAGAAGTTATAAAAGCACTCACTTCTTTAGGCGCATTATTTATCCGTGTTTGCAATAACAATTGCTGCAACGCCAATCCCCTATATCGTTTATGCACAAAATCAGGACCTATCCAAGCCATATTATTTCCTAATATAAATACTCCAACTTTATTAACCCCATGTTCTTCAAAATGCATCCAACCATATGCAATAGGTTTATTTTCAATATATAAAACATGGCATATACTACCAGAATCAAGCCAGTTTTTATATGATTGCAATTTCAAACGTGGAAAATCAATACACTCTATCTCATCCACATTTGTAATTGTTTTAATAGAAACCATTTTCCAATGCTCTCTCTGTTTAAAAACTATCTTGTCTCTTATACCATACAAGCAAATAGTTTTGGATGGTCGCCCCAATATGCTCAAAATGGCATTGGCAATGTAATGCCAAGTATTAATCCAGCCATCCGATTCGATAAAAACTCTTATTTTTCTAAATATCATCTCAGGAATTGAAAAATAAATGGTTTAAGATCATCCCAAGCCAATATATCAAATTGGGAACGAAATATATCTGTCAAATTCGTAAAATCGCGGCTCTGTATTCTTGCTCTTATATCACGAACAATATTCATCCATCGCAACTTCTCTACTTTTGCTTTAAGTTTTATCGCTTGATCAGGATGTACCAACACTTCCGATACGTTACTAAATTTATAGTGCAAGCTACTTTGCAAACCACAAGTTCTTGTATTAACTTCTATAAAGTATAAGTTTTGTTTTTCAATATCATACATAAATTCAAATTCTGCAAAGCCACAATATTTCAAACCGAACATAAACTTTTTGCATAATTCCATTACTCGCAATCCAATATCTGAATTATCAAATTCTTCTATATAAGAAGTTATTCCTTTTTTCAATCTCCGTTTTTGATTGGACAAATACAATCCGCAACAAATTCCTTCCACATAATAACCTTGGCAAGATAAATTCAATAATCTATTATTGGGAATATCAATAAATTCTTGTGCAATCACATCTTGCAAGCATTCACAAGGAATTTGCTGCACATAACTCTGCAACTCTTGAGCACTATTGATTTTTACAGCCTTAAAAAATAAAGGTATTTCATAATTCCGCTTTAGAAATAAAGGGAAAGTAAGTTTTTTATGAGCAGGATCATCCAATGTCGCATATTGGGCAGTAACCATTCCATGAGCTAAAGCATACTCATACATTTTATCCTTATGCGCAAGCATTTCTATTACTGAATAAGGCCTGGAAGATACCTCACATATTTCATATAACTCTTTATACTCACGCAACACCAATGCTAATATTTCTCCTGAAGTTATATAACAAACAGGTTTTTCCTCACACTTTTCTACAATATTGCTAATATGCTCTTTTAATTCATCAATCTCATGGAAAACAATCTTTTTCCCATAACGGCTATGATAACCCACATTTTTAGTAGATTGACAAAAAGCGATAACCTTTACTCCTGCACGTCCTAATTCTCGCAAAATTGCCAACCCTTGCGGAGTAAGCCCCAATACAATATATTTCTTCATTTTCACTAGTGTTGCCTATTAAATTTGTTTTGCCATTAAATTCACTATTAACTTAAATTTCCCTCTACGGCTATATATCAATTGGTCAAGGGCGACAACCTGAACGTTAATATCCATATTACCTAGACCCACTCGTTTTTGAGTTTCAGCAAGCACATATTTTTTATCTTGTTCTGTAAAACCAACGTCCGGTACAACATAGACAAATAATTTTCCTTTTTCTCTCTGAACCCATTGGCAAGCTTTAATATGTTTTCCACCTTCTACAAAATCTATACGAGTAACTATTGAGCCGTCTTTGCAAATAACAAAGTCATCTGCACGACCTAAAATCTTTTTAATTACCCCCCCTGTTTTAACATTCATTAGATTTATTACAAATTTATACTTCCCTCGCGCAGAAAGTTTTATATCCTGTTCTGTAATTAACTCAACATTGAAATCAATATTGCCATTGCCTATACGCTGAACAAGGTTCTGCTCTACTTGCTTTTTATCTGTATCAGTAAAACCTTTTTCCGGTACAATACGCACTGCTAACAAGCCATTCGCATCTTGTATTAACTGACTATATTTTATATGCTTCACCCCTTTAAAAACAAAACCCAAACGCATTATGCGTGACCCGTCTTTGCAGCATAGATAATCCTCCTTTCGTCCCTCAATTTTAGTCACAACAATTTGTGGATTATCTTCTGTAGCTTCAAATATTTCCATAATATCATTGGAACGATAACGAATCAAAGGAAAAGCTATATTGATAAGAGATGTACAGATTTCCCCATCCTCTAAGTATTCATTAATACTATATCCCGGAGCTTCATAATATCCATTATGATTATTGGATTCTATTAAAGAAATCGTCCTTTCTGTCATCCCGTAGCGATCAAAAATTTCAGTTCCTAATTGTTGTTCTATTAGTGAACGCTGGTAATCAAATAATGTTTCGCTGGAAGTAAAAGCAACCGGGATATGCAACTGCAAATTATTATCACGCAGAAGAAGTGCCAATGCATATAGGGAACTCGGATAACCTTCAATAGCTACCGGCTGATGCTTGATTATCAAATCATAATAGAACTGAACAGTATTGGGATTGATATTATAACTTGACAGGTAAAGGGTGTTACTAACGTGTATTTTAAGATGCGTCTGTCGCTTATCCAGATTACCTCTTAAAGAAACTAAGGGTTGCCCATAAGTAAATCCGTTACGTTGGCGGGCACAATATGTATACGCTTGTGACAACCAAATAGAAGCCCAGTTTTCATACACCTTAAGCGGAGTTCCCGTTGTTCCGCTAGTACAAGCCCTTATCACTTGCCATCGTGGAACAGCCAACATCTTATCAGCATGTTGCCTTACCATATCTTTAGTTATAATCGGTAGTTTTTTTATATCTGCCAGACAAGTAATATCTTCCTTCTTTACTCCAGCCTCAGTATAAAGTTTATGATAAAATGGAGACCTGTCATACGCTGTACGGAAAATCTTCAGGAACCTTTCCTCTTTATAGCGATTCAATTCTTCAGGTGTCATCGCATAAAGTCGTTCAACCTTTTTTATATAAGGAAAAATAACAGGATAACTACGCAGTGCATATTTAGTAGTTTCCTTTATGTATTTTTGAATTTTTGCAATCATGTGGTTGCTTTTATTAATTAACCATGTGATTTTTCAATGTGAAGTGCCTACAACATCTCATTTCTTTCATAGAAAGAGGAATGATTATATCCTTCTCATCAAGTTGACATATTTTTGATTTGCATTCTTCTAATTAGTAAGACAAAAGCTATCCCCACAAACAACAATGCAGACTGAGTACTTGTATAGGCATGCCCCGCCAAGTAACCATGCCCGATAAACAAACAAAGCAGGATAATTATCCAAAAAGCCAGGACAGATTTTATTTTTAAATATGTTTTTACTGCCAACCAAAGAACATAAAAAGAAAATAACAACACTGCTCCACCTACTAATAAACCATAATAGCCAACAACATCATGAAAATCCATCTCAGTTAAACGATAACCGTCCATGTTGTTATTCAAGGCTACCGCCCGTCCAAATCCGGAAAATCCCATCCCCAACAGCCATTGAGCCACATTAAAATTTTCAAAAACTTGATTTGCAGTTTCTCTTAATCCTGTTCGAGAATCTCCCGATAATAACACGTCAAAACGCTGTAGCATATACTTATCCTCTGCAAGAATATCAAGCACTACAGAAAGTATGTATATAAGAAGTGCTATTACAATACAAGCTATTACCAATTTTTGTCTGATAGAGAACAGGTCTCTTGAAACAAAAACTATGAAATAAGCCAATATTCCCCAGATAAGAAGAGAACCACCGATACCAGCCATTGTCCCAAGCATAATTGTCCCAATAGTCACAAGTATTATTTTCAATAGATACGTAAACTTATGGTTTATCACATACAAATAACACAACAGACAATTCGTCATGAGCAATGTTAAACCTATATCATTCCCTGCCGTAAAAAAGCCTTTAGTGCCAAATCCATAAGCAGCATCTATTTCCCCATAAGAACTCACTCCTAAACCTAAAAAAAACAACAAAATAATAGAAGTCGCCGCTGTCACCCCATAATAAGTTAATAACGTAATAAACTTATCTATTTGAATGTACTGTTGGCATTGAAACAAGAATGCCAACACAAAATAAGGATACGAAAATTTAATAAAATAATTCAATTCATCTGCAACATTAAACGAGGAAACAGAAACTATCCAATATAAAAATGCAATTGCATACAAAAACAACACAACCAATAAACTTTTAAAAAAAGGCGACCATGGCTTTATAAAACAATATATCACACAAAAAGCAACCAGCCCTCCTTTATAAAGAGACGGAAATAAAGGGGTTCCGCTCAAGTAATGATGACAATACCCGTTATACATATCAACAAAGACAGAAAACGGAAATATCAACAACAATATAAAGTGACAAATTGTAGAATACTTAACAGTTGTTATTTGCATAACGATTTAGCTTCAACAAATATCTGCGGCTAAAGAAATAAAGATCCAATGCCAACACCAAGAAGCAAATAATAAATCTATATCCCAACGAAAAATCGCCCAACGATAATAAAAATACAGCAACAGGTATTGTAAACAATACTCCAAAATAAGAATCCTTCACAATATGAGAAGGCAATATTTTAAGTTTCACATACAATGGCAAGAAAAGTAACACCACTAAAACATACGAAATAGTTTGTCCCCAAACAAACCCTTCCACACCATAATCATAAAAAAGATAAAAGAAAAGGATGGACAATAAAGAAAAGGTTACTGAATCTCCAAAATACAACCAAGTTTTCTCTTTTACCGCGACAAAACGGTCGATTGCCTGGCGATAAACCCGCAAAAAGGCAAAGAAAAACATATAATTAGATATCAATCGAATATTTTCTAATGTGTAAGCTGAACCATAAATCCAAGTTACAATTTCCGGAAACAACATAAAAGGTACGGAGATACACAAAGCAACTTGCAAAGGCAAAAAGAGATTCAATTTCTCCAGAAAAAAAATGTTGCTTGAATTCCTGTATTTTGACATCATGCTGACAAAGGGGATGCAAACCATAAAAGCCACCCCAATGATAATCAACAATAATATATTGATTATGGAATAATAGCCCATTTGCGAATAACCATCTGGAACAGAAACCAATCTGGTTTCATTATACCATGACAAAAAGGCAACTACAAATCCAGAAATAATATAAGGCAACACAAAAGATAAAATAGTTTTTCCTTCTCTCAGGCAATGCTTATAAATAGGTTTTATCTGGAAACGCCTAAAAATCTTTTTCAACTCAAATCGGGCAAAAAGGCAGGCAATAAAATTGTAAAACACATAGGCAAAAACAGCTCCTTTCAACGAATAATAATAGGTCCCGATAAAATATACCGGGAATGAAAAAAGAATTTGCAAAAGATTCAATTTGCTAATCATCTTATATTGATTGAATCCTCGCAAGATACCATATTGATTGTTATTTATTGCACTAATCAATATCACTACAGAAGATGCTTGCAAATAAATCATCAAGTCCGACCGATGCAGCATATTCTCTGAAATGGCATCTGAAAATATCCAAGCAATGGCAAATAGAACTAGGCCAAAACTAAAGCTAAATAGATTGAACAGGCCTACTAATCGCCCAACCTTGGACATATCATGGGGATAAAACTTAGCAATATAGTTCGTTCCCAACAAACCTATGCCAGAGGCTACAAAATCAGCAAAAAGCATCGTTGTACTACGAATCATGCTGAATTCACCATATAACGTTACTTTTAAAATCTTGGCAACAAAAATCCATATCAAGAACAGTAAGAACTTAGAAATAAAAGTTCCCACTATCGACCAAAAACTATTCACACAGAATTCTTTTAATGTAGAATTCTGCTTTATATTATTCAGCAGTTTTTGGAGCATAATATAAAGACAAAAAGCGGTTTATTAAAAAATTCCAGTCATAGGCTTTAATCAAAGCAGCTCGCACCTCTTCTTGTGCAAAAGGTGTAACTAGACACTTCTTAATTTTCTGAGCTAAATCTTTAGGTTGTTCATGTACAATATCTATTGGCTCACCAATATAAGTATTCAAGGTCTTCTGAAATTCATTTATCATTGCATAATAGCCTATTACAGGAATACCTACCGCCAATGCTTCCGTATAAACTAAGCCAAAACTCTCAAATTTACTAGGGACGACCAATATATCTGACTGGGTATACATATTTAATACGTCACTAAACTTTGTGCGCCCATAAAGCACATATTCAAAATTCCATTTACGCTGCTGAATATAATCGTGTGCTTCATCATTACAAATGATTTGCAGTTTCAAATGCTGGCACAAATATGTATCGGCATTTACAGCATTAAGCAAAAAAGGTAAACCTTTTATTGTTAAGCTGTTGCCATATCCATTAAAAATTAGAATCTGCTTCGCTTTAGTTTGTACATTTTCTTTACATGGATAATTCTCAAAAAACGAAGGATTGGATATTTTTACCAACTTATTTAAATCTCCAAGTTGAACTTTTTGATGATAAAATAGAGCCATATCTGAAATATAAACAACTTTGGTCGCAATAGAAAATGTTTTTTGCAACAAAAACAACAAATGAGGATTACAAGAATAATTTTCATTTACCCAAAACCCATGATCTGTTATAATTATTGGTCCAGAATATTTCAAATACTTCAATACAATAGGCGACGGATTATATAATGAATGAATATGAACAAAATCGGGATGAACCTTTTTCAAAAAACATTTCAACACCCCACAATAATAAGCAATCAGTAAATTGGTTTTAAAAGAATACTTCCGCCATTTATGCTCATGAACAAAAAGCAACATCAAACTCCCTTTCAATACAGCAACCGACCAAGCCATTTTGGACGAAGCCATAACTTCAGGATGTTTTACTCCAAAAGGTTTGTGGTAACAAATATAAGTCCGTATCCCTTTTTGATGCAAACTCTTTATTAATCCTTCAATATGCGTTGCAATGCCGCCGGCAGCAATTCCCCTATAACATGCCGGCAAAGTACCAATAATTAAACCTAATTTATTCATTTCTCAAAACTCTTTTAGATACACCTCGACAAGGAATACCAAAGGCTATGGACATTGGTGGAATATCTTTCGTAACGACAGATCCAGCACCTATAACGGCTCCATCGCCGATATGCACTCCTTTTGTAACAACAACATTTGCCCCTATCCATACATTATTCCCAATATAAACATCTCCTATTATATGTCCACAATCTCGCACACTTAATGTTGCATAAATATCATGATCATTAGAAACAATATAGCAATTACCGGCAATCATCGTTTTTTCACCTATTATTATTCTCCCGACTCCGGCATTAAGAACCGTATTATATGAAATTGAAGACCTATCCCCTATTTGAAGATAACCTTTACGCCCTACAATCATACAAACATTATGATGGATATCAACATAATTGCCTATTCGCACATTATTACACCATCCTCTGATTTTACATCGTCCTATTACTTTCAAACGCGAACCAACACTTGCGCCGGAAAAAATATATTTCCAACGGATCCAAAAACTAAAAAAAGTACATACTGAACGCTGACAAGCAAGACGCGAAACAGCCAAAACAGTCTTAATCGCTCTCATTTCAACACATTCTCTTTATTTACCAATATTGATCATGCCTCTTAAAAACTCAAGCAAAGCAACATACAAATACCATTGCATTCTTTATACAATCCCAATTGCTCTACCTTATCCGTTCTTCCAAAATTTCTCTTGAAAATACTTATCATACCTCACTCCCACACCTTTTCTATATCACGCTTAATCATCTTAAACAACGGGCAATCTTTATGTTTATACTCATAATTCGTGCCCAAAAGATCCTCAATATCCACTATCGTATTTCGATAATGATTGCGATTATTAGCTTTTTCCTTTTCAGTAGCGGCAGCACCATTTATATCCGCCAAATGTTTTGCCTTCAGTTGTTTTGCAATCCCCTTCAATGTCGTATTGAGAACAAATTTATGCAAATCATGCCCTCGGACAGCAAAGCAACAATTATCGTAAAGCCAAGACAATTCAGACAATTGCTTTTTACTAAAAATCTCATATTCAAAACTTCCAATCTCGCCAGCCATTTCCGGATGACTGGCTTCCAGCCGCGAAATAATATCGCTTACATTCTTTTGCAAACGTCCCAATATCCTTTCTTCAGCTTGATCATCCTTGCACACATCTTTATCACAAGGGAAAACACCTTGCCAGTCCGTAGCCGTAAAATCACCTTCATCAATATATCCTTTCACAACACAATACAAACTGCAAAGTAACAAAGGGCGAATAATACAAGAGACTTTTGCCATATAGCTCTGAAAATCAAAATCAGGCATCCCCTTGACCGATTTACTGCACAACGATGCCAACGTTCCTGCATGGCACAACAAATTCTCTATGGAATAGGCATAAGTCTGCAATAAATAACGGTTAGACGCCATCAATTTGCCATCATCTGTATAGTCTTGCAACAAATAGTCATAATCACTGTCTACACACCCAATGAAATAAGCGTTGAAAGCATTGGCACGTGCCTTGCTTAAAATCTGTTGTTTCCCCTTTTTCAATGCAATTTTCTGACTTCCATAACTATAAGGGGCGACAAGGAACTTTTTATCCGGTCGAACAAAAGACAAAACGTCTTCCCAGAAAGGGACATCCTCCTCATCCTCTACCATCACTTTCACTTCATTGGGTCTATTCCCCAATACAGACCGGTTCTGGTAATATTTCCCATTGATATTTTCCACTAACGTAGCAGCCATATACAGCAGGAATTTATTGGATAAGTTGGTCCATCTCCTTTACCCGATTCTGCCACCCCTCAATCATGCTGGGAGCATGCGTAGACAAAACAATCTGCATATTGGGGTTCAAATCCCTGAGTTTCCGAATCAATATTTCTTTCCATACCACATGCATGCCCAAATCCGGCTCATCCATAAAGAATATGCACGGTTCCTCTACGGTATTATTCACCATCAGCAACAACAATATCAATTGCTTCTCGCCCATCGAAAGATCCTCATAAGAAAGTTCCCGATCACAACCTTTCTTTTTCAATCTGATTTGATTGTCGGTGGCAACCTCATAATTCTCTAAAAAGGATTCAAGTACACGATAAAAAGCAAAAAAACTCCTGATATCTTTTTCTTTCAGCAAATTGTCAATTCCTCCTCCCTCAGACAATGCACTCACAATCCGCTCAAGAATCCCGGTAAAAGTAGCATTTCGTTTGAATATCTGCTCATGAATCAAATAATCCAAATACGTCCGGTCATTGCCTTCTACGGTCTGCATCTTTTCCTGGCTAAACAAACGCTGCTCAAAAGAATTAATCAGGCTGACTTTTAGTTGCCTGATCAAATCTTTAACCGGATAAGTCACTCCTTCTCCTATTGAGGCTTGCACCTTCTGCAACGAAAAACAACCATCGTTATCCATCGATGCGCTATTCAAGTAATACTCAAAACCTTTTTCCCGTTGAAATTCTATCGAATCAACTTTCTGCTTACTCCAATTCAACAGCCAACCATTATCAAATTCTATTTCAATGGAACCAACCAGACCTGCCAACTTCTCATCAGCGATAAAGCCATCTTTCAACAAAGCATGGCAAGCTTTCAATACGGTTGACTTGCCACTGCCATTTTCTCCTCCCAGAATATTAACATCCGGGAAGAGTTCCCAATGGAACTGCTCATTGCCAAACAAATCATGTATTGTAATGGCAGAAATATAGAAAGATGAATTATCCATAGTCGTTCAAACCTTTTTATTCACTTGCAAAGAAAAGATTTTTTTCCCCGCTTACAAAATAAAAAGGATTATTTTTAAGCCTATCGCTTAAAAATCCCGCAAAAATCCAGTATCACCTTGTCATCCCGCCATACCAGCTCCTTGAAAGGCGTGTGCGCCGTGAGGAACACCACGATGTCCGCCCGGTCGTATGCCTCGCGGTAGTCGGTCAGTTTGAAGACATTGTGTTCCTTGATGTTCGGTTCCACCACTAGGATGTCGGCGTTGTTGCAGCTTTGCATCACTTTCGTCGTGATATATTTGGCAGGAGATTCGCGCAGGTCGTCAATATTCGGCTTGAACGCCAAGCCCATCATCGCCACGCAAGGCTTGCGGTGGTGTTTCAACTCAAACTCCAGCATCGCGTTCTTCACCTTCTCGGCACACCAGAAAGCCTTGTAATTGTTGATTTCACGCGCATCGCCAATCAGCTTGCTCTCCGCAGGGAAATCAGCGGTAATAAAATAAGGGTCGACCGCAATGCAATGTCCGCCCACGCCGCAACCCGGCTGCAGGATGTTCACCCTCGGGTGCTTGTTCGCCAGTTCAATCAACTCCCACACGTTGATGCCCGCCTTGTCGCAAATCAGCGAAAGCTCGTTCGCAAAGGCAATCTGCACGTCGCGGCTGGAATTTTCCGTCAGCTTGCACATCTCCGCCGTCCGGGCATTCGTCCGGTGCAGCGTCCCCTGCACGAATTGCGAATAAAAGGCAATCGCCTTTTCCGTCGATTCCGGCGTCAACCCGCCAATCACCCGGTCGTTGTGCACCAACTCATAAATCACATTCCCGGGCAACACCCGCTCCGGGCAATAAGCCACATAAATCTTGCCCTTCAACTCCGGACGTTCGTTGAAAATGATTTCCGCCATCATCTCCGTCGTACCGATGGGCGATGTCGACTCAATCACATACAAATCCCCCGCCTTCAAATAAGGCAGGACGGCACGGGTTGCCGCTTCCACGTACGACACGTCCGGCTCATGGTTCCCCTTGAACGGCGTCGGCACCACCATAAAATAAGCATCGCTCACCTCAGGCGTCGTCGAAGCCTTCAACGCACCGCTCCCCACCACTTCCTGCAACATCTCCTCCATCCCCGGTTCAACAATATGCAAATGACCCTGATTGGTCATTTCCACCACTTGCGGATTAATGTCCACTCCCGTTACCTGCACGCCATGCTTGGCGGCGATAATTGCGGTTGGCAGCCCGATATACCCCAACCCCATAAAACATGCTTTCATTTCTTTGGAATTTTAGCGCCTGCCGGAAAGAAACGCAGGCATTATTTATACATTCATTCTACTTAGTCTATACCTCTCCTACCCCACAAAAACCAACACTTGCCGCAACAGCCATCGCCTTGCAGCAACATGATACACAAAACTTGTTAATGATTAATTGTCAAGATTCTACACATACAAAAGATAACACCGGGGTGCGCTTCGCGCTCCTCAGTGTCATGTTACAACCCCAGGAACGCATACATTTTACAGGGGCAAATGTACGCTTTTTTCTCCACATTCGGCACAAAACAGAGAGAAATTTCCATATTGCAATTTTCTGGAAAATGCCCTGCTATAAAAACACTCTTTTCTTCCTATTAATGAGAAAGTTAGATGACGAAACACATCAAAACAACAACAAACTGCAATCTAACTAACTACAAATAAATAACATACAACTATCAATTCCGTTTCATCTCCATTTTATATTCATTTCATTTCCATTTTAAAATGAAGATGAATTGGAGATAAATTAAAAGTACAATTTTAAGATTTCACGCCAGCATTTTACCGGCAAGGGAGGAGAGTAAGAGGAAAGAGAGACAAGACAAAAATTGGCAAGCAATTTTTGCTTTGCGGAGGGGTTTGCGTATCTTTGGGGAAAATTTTTGAGAGCGATGAAATTATTGATTGTTGAGGACGAAACGGAATTAAGGCGGATGATGGCGGAGACGCTGCGGGAGGCGGGATATGTCGTGGAGACCGCAAGGACGTATGCGGAGGCGGAGGAGAAGCTGCATCTGTATGAGTATGACTGCATTTTGCTGGATTTGATGCTGCCGGACGGGGACGGGTTGGAGTTGCTCAGGATGCTGAGCGGGCAGGGAAGCGCGGCGAGGGTGATTATCACGTCGGCGAAGGATTCGGTGGAGGACAAGGTGGCAGGGTTAGACCTCGGGGCGGACGATTACCTGCCGAAGCCGTTCCATCTGGCGGAACTGACGGCGAGGGTGAGGAGCCTTATCCGGCGGAGCGGGGCGGGGACACACCGCATCGAGGTGGGGAACGTGAGCCTAAACCCCGACGACCGAAGCGCGGCGGTGGAGGGGAAGCCGCTGAATTTGTTGCACAAGGAATACCATATCCTGTATTATTTCATGACGCGACCGGGGCGGGTGGTGGACAAACAGGTGCTGGCAGAAGCGGTGTGGGGCGACCATGCCGATCAATCGGACAATTTCAGTTTCCTGTACCAGCAAGTAGCAAACCTGAAACGGAAGCTGAAGGAGGCGGGCGCAAGCGTTGCCATTCAGGCAGTATATGGGTTCGGGTATAAATTAGTGGAGGAAGGAGAAAGGTCATGAGACTGATTAGCAGGATTATGCTCAATACGACGGTGGTGCTCGCCGTGGGACTGTCGGTGTGGTCGGTGGTGTTTTATTATGTCATGAAAGACCGGCTGGTGCGGGAGACGGATGCAGCTTTGATGCAGGTGGCGGAAGCCTTGATGCAGCGGTATCTGGCAGGCGAGGAGTCGCTCATCGACGGGGAAGGAAGCGTGTATACCATCCGTTTCATCCCGGTGCCCGACGAGTATGCCAGGAGCCACAGAAGCCTGTCGTTCAGCAATCAAAACGAGGAAGCAAGGGGCAGGAACGGGAGGCAGGCAGTGCGGACGGTGCAGATGATTTTCCGGCAACCGGACAATCAGGCAGTGGCATTGCAGGTGAGCACACCGATGAATGCCGTGCACAACCTGCGGATGGCATTGCTGTGGGGAGTGGTGATTTTGTACGGCGCGTTGCTGGTGCTGGTGTTGAGCATCAATTATATTGTCATCCAATACAGCATGCGCCCGCTGTATGTGCTGCTGGACTGGATGAAGCATTTCGACCTGAAACACAATAGCGCGCCGCTGGTGAACGAGACGGGAGTCGCCGAGTTCCGGCAATTGAATAATGCCGCCAACCAGCAAGTGGAGCGGGTGAAACGGCTGTATGAACAGCAACGGCAATTCATCGACAATGCCGCCCACGAGATGCAAACGCCGCTTGCCGTGTGTCTGAACCAGATGGAACGCATGCAGCAGAAAGAGGATATGCCGGAAGAGATGCAGGCGGATTTATACCGGCTGCAACGCCCATTGCGGCGGCTCGTGCGGCTGCACAAGGATATGCTGCAACTGACGAGGATTGAGAACGGGGTGTATGCCGAACGGACGGACGTAGACGTGAGGGCATTGGTGGCGGGGACGTGCGAAGACCTAAGCGAGGTGTTCGCCCACAAGGGGATTACCTATATAATAAAGAGCGAAAGCCCGCTGCACGTGCAAATGAACGACACGCTGGCACATCAATTGGTGGGCAACCTGTTGCGGAATGCGTGGCTGCATACGCCGGAAGGGGGACGCATCACGGTGGAATGGAACGCGGAGGAAGCGGTGTTTGCCAACAGCGGGGAAAAGCCGTTGGACGGGGAGCGGATTTTCGAGCGGTTTTACCAAGGGGAACGGAAGGAAAACAGCAACGGGCTGGGGCTTGCCATTTGCCGGTCGGTATGCCAGCAATGCGGTTTCAGCCTGACTTACAGCTTTAAGGAGGGGATGCACCGGTTCATTTGGCACTTCGGAGGAGAGAAAAATGCAGATTTTTCGGAAAATCGTGTCCAATTTTAAATTCAATAGAAAATTGGGGGCGAACTTTGCAGTGTGAAAATTGAAAAAGTATAAACCTATTAAATTTAAGAACGATGAAAAAGTTATTGACAGCCATTTTATTAGTAGCCGCTACGTTCGGCATTGCAAAAGCAGACGACCATGAACGCCCGACAACCGTAGACCAATTGCCGCAAAAGGCACAGGAGTTCCTGAACACCCATTTCAAGGATTTGCAGGTGGCATTCGCAATAGAGGAGCAGAAGTTCATGGGAAAAGAGTATGAAGTGATTTACACCGACCGCACGGAGGTGAAATTCGACACGAACGGCGAATGGGAAGAAGTGGAATGCAAGTACACCACGGTTCCGGCAGCCATCGTGCCCCAAGGCATCCGTGACTTCGTTGCACAGAAGAGCATGCCGGGTATCCGGAAAATCGAGCGGAACACGTATGTGTGGGAGGTAGAATTGCAGAACGGGATTGAACTGACGTTTGACAAGAATTTTCAACTGATTGGATATGACGATTAAACAACTGAAGCGCAGTACATGGATTAAAATCGGGGTAGCGGCAGCCGTAGTGATTTTGCTCGGGCTGTCGCCCCTGTATGCAGACTACGAGAAGCCGGTAGGGGAAGAGAGCCTGCCGGTGGAAGCCCTGGCGTTCCTCCAACAGCATTTCCCGGAGGAGAAAGTGGCATTCGCAAAGCAGAACAACGATTACTTTGTGCGCACCTACGAGGTGATTCTGTCCGGCGGGACAAAGCTGGAGTTCAAGCGCAACGGCGAATGGCTGAAGGTGGAGGCAAAATACCGCGCCGTGCCGGAGGAAATTGTGCCTGAACAAATTGCAGAATATGTCCGGACACATTTCCCGGGTGTCATGGTGAAAGAGATTGCGAAGGAAAGGAAAGAGTATGAAGTGGAATTAAGCAATTCATTGGAATTGAAATTTGACCGCAAGGCGTTTTTCCTGACTGATTATGATGATTAATTCCGGAAGAAACCGTATCTTTGTTTACGGAATCAGAAGGAAAAAGGAACTATGAAATTCACTCATTTTCACGTACATTCGCAATATTCGATATTGGACGGGGCGGCAAGCATCCCCGGACTGGTGGGCAAGGCGATTGCCGACGGGATGACTGCCATCGCGCTGACCGACCACGGCAATATGTTCGGCATCAAGTTGTTTTACGACACTTGCAAGAAGAAGGGCATCAAGCCCATCTTGGGGTGTGAGGCATACGTTGCCCGCGTGTCGCGGTTTAATAAGGAGAAGCCCATCGACCGCTCCGGGGAGCACCTCATCCTGCTTGCCAAGAACCTGACCGGATATAAGAATCTCGTGAAACTGACTTCGGCGGCATACGTGGAAGGCCTCTACTACCGTCCCCGCATCGACAAGGAGTTGCTGGAGCAATACCATGAAGGGTTGATTGTCTCCTCTGCCTGCCTGGGCGGGGAAATTGACCAGAAAATCATGGCAGGCGACCTCGAAGGGGCGGAAGCCGCTGCCTTGTGGTACAAGAACCTTTTCGGGGAGGACTATTATTTGGAAGTCATGCGCCACCCGGCAGAAGACCCGAAACAACGGGCAGAAGTGTATGACAACCAGCAACGCTGCATCGAAGAGAAGGTGAAAATGGCAAAGCGGTTGGGCATCAAATTGCTCGCCACGAACGACGTGCATTTCCTCAACGCGGAAGATGCAGAGGCGCACGACCTGCTGATCTGCCTCAATACCCGCAAAGACCTCGACGACCCCAGCCGCATGCGTTACACGCGGCAGGAGTGGTTCAAGACAACGCAGGAGATGATTGACCTGTTCCCCGACCTGCCGGAAGCCATCGAGAACACGCAGGAAGTGGCTGACAAGGTGGAAGTCTACCAACTGGATTCCGACCCGTTGATGCCGGTATTCCCCATCCCGCCGGAATTGGGGACAGAGGAAGAATACCGCAAGAAGTTTACGCCGGAAGACCTTTTCAACGAATTTACCCGTGACGAAAAAGGCAACGTGGTGATGAGCGAGGAGGAGGCACAAAAGAAAATCAAGAAATTAGGGGGCATCGACCGCCTGTACCGCATCAAGTTGGAAGCGGATTACCTGAAGCAACTGACAATGAAAGGCGTCGCGCGGCGGTATGGAGAAAATCCCTCACCGGAAATCATGGAGCGCATCAACTTCGAATTGCACATCATGAAGACGATGGGCTTTCCGGGTTACTTTCTGATTGTGCAGGACTTTATCCAAGCTGCCCGCAACATGGGCGTGATTGTAGGACCGGGACGAGGCTCTGCTGCCGGAAGTGCGGTTGCCTACTGCCTGGGTATCACGAATATCGACCCCGTGAAATACGACCTGCTGTTTGAGCGTTTCTTGAACCCCGACCGTATTTCGTTGCCCGATATCGACGTGGATTTCGATGATGCCGGGCGGGAACAGGTGTTGGAATGGGTGGCACAAAAATACGGGACGGATAAGGTGGCACACATCGTCACTTTCGGCAGCATGGCAGCCAAAATGGCAATCAAAGACGTGGCGCGCGTGCTGAAACTTGAACTCTCGGAAGCCAACCGCCTTGCCAAAATGGTGCCGGAAACGCCGAAAATCACCTTGAAAAAAGCATACGAGGAAAATCCTGACCTGGAAAAAGAGAAGCATTCGCAGAATCCGCTGATTGCTAAAACCATCCAGTTCGCTGAAACATTGGAAGGTTCCGTGCGGCAAACGGGCATCCACGCCTGCGGTATCCTCATCAGCCGTGACCCGCTGACCGACCACATCCCCATCATGCCGACGGAGGGCGAAAGCCTGATGACCACACAATACGACGGGCATTTCGTGGAACCCATCGGCTTGATTAAGATGGACTTCCTGGGGCTGCGCACGCTCTCCATCATCAAGACGTGCCTGGAAAACATCAAGAAGTCCAAGCACATCACCCTCCACGAGGACGAAATCCCGTTGGACGACGAAGAAACTTTCAAACTTTTCTCCCGAGGCGAGACGACCGGCTTGTTCCAGTTTGAATCCCCCGGCATGAAAAAGCACCTCCGTTCCTTGCAACCCAACCGCTTTGAAGACCTTGTTGCCATGAACGCCCTCTACCGCCCGGGACCGATGGAGTACATCCCCTCCTTTATCCGCCGCAAACACGGGGAGGAGCCGATTGAATACGACCACCCTATGATGGAGCCTTTCTTGAAGGATACCTACGGAGTAACGGTCTACCAGGAGCAGGTGATGTTGCAATCCCGTGCGCTCGGGAATTTCACACGAGGGCAGTCCGACACGCTGCGCAAAGCCATGGGTAAGAAGCAATTCGAAATGATGGCACAGCTCAAGGACAAGTTTATGGAGGGGTGCAAGAACAACCCGGAATTTGTGAAAGGCGCACAGGAGAAAGGGAAAAATGTGGAGGAGTTGGTGAACAAGATATGGGGCGATTGGGAGGCTTTCGCATCCTATGCGTTCAACAAGTCGCACTCGGTGTGCTACGCTTACATCGCCTATCAGACAGGCTTCCTGAAAGCCCACTACCCGGCAGAGTTCATGGCAGCCAACTTGAGTAACAACCTGTCGGACATTTCAAAGGTGACCGTGTTCATGGACGAATGCAAGCGCATGGGGCTCAGCGTGCTTGCTCCGGATGTCAATGAATCGTACAACGACTTCACGGTCAACAGCCACGGGCAAATCCGTTTCGGCATGGCAGCCATCAAAGGGGTAGGCGAAGCCGCTGTGGAGACCATCATCAAAGAACGCGAGAAGAACGGGCTATATAAGGACATCTACGATTTCTTTGAACGCATCGACTACCGTGCCGTAAACAAGAAGACGCTGGAAAACCTTATCACAGCGGGCGGCTTGGACAGTTTCGGATACCACCGTGCCCAATTGCTCCGGGAACTGAATCCCGGCATGCCCAATACGTTGACCCAATTGGATACCTTGATTAATTACGGGCAGAAGAAACAACAGGATGCACTCAGCATGCAGGCAAGCCTTTTCGGAGACCTCGAAGGATTCGATGTGGTGAAACCACCCATTCCGGAGTGCGAACCTTGGCACGATTATGAAAAGTCCAAAAAGGAAAAAGACCTGATAGGCATTTACTTGACTTCGCATCCGCTCGACCCGTACAAACTGGAAATGCAATACCTCTGCACGCCTCTGGAAGAGCTTGCCAACGGGCTGGAACCTCTCCGAAACAAAGAGTTGACCATTGCCGGCATCATCACTGCCAAACGGGAAGGGAAAACCAAGAACGGCAAGGACTTCGGCATCCTGACCCTCGAAGATTTCGGCGGCACCTACGAACTGGCATTCTTCGGGAAAGATTATGCCAAGTTCCACCAATATTTTATTCACGAAACGGCGGTCTACGTCAAAGGGAAAGTCGGCGACAAATGGGGCAGAAAAGACGAACTGGCATTTAACATCACGGACATGGGGCTGCTGGAATCCATTGCCGAAAATGCCATCCGCTCCATCACCATCCAAGTCAATGTCACGAACCTCACTTCGGAAATCATCACGGAAATGTACAACCTTTTCGTGACCAACGATGCGCACAAACAGGCATCCGGCAAAGGCGCTGCCGGCAGCAAATCGCGGAAAAACGGCTCGGCAAATCCCGAAGAGGAACCGGAAAAGCAAACGGAAATTCCTCTTTACTTCGCGCTATACGATTACGCAGGTAACCATGTAAACATGTTTTCGCGTACTTGCAAGGCAGTGAAATCAAGGGAATTATATGCCTATTTTGAAAACAACGAAGCAGTTAGAATGAGAATAAATTAAATTTTTAACGCAGTATTAGCAATTTGATTCGCCGAATCCCACAAAATTGTTATATCTTAGCGGGACAAAACGAGAGTGTAAACTTAAAACAAATAACAGTTATGGCATTAGCAGTTAATGATTCTAATTTCGAAGAAGTTGTACTGAAATCAGCACAACCCGTATTGGTGGACTTCTGGGCAGAATGGTGCGGACCATGCAAAATGATGCTCCCGATTGTAGAAGAAATCTCAAAGGAATTTGAGGGCAAACTCACGGTTGCCAAAGTGGACGTGGACAGCAGCCAAGCTACCGCAGCCAAATTCGGCATCCGCAACATCCCGACCATCCTCTTTTTCAAGGACGGCAAAGTGGCTGACAAGCAGGTAGGCGCAGTGCCCAAGGCTTCGTTGGTAGACAAAATCAACAAATTGCTCTAAGCCCTCCGGGCAGTTCGCCCAAGGAAAAGGATTAAAATCGGTTGTCGAACAATTTTCGATAACCGATTTTTTTATGTGGAAGGCTCAAAAAATGGAGATTTTTGGCTATGTTTGCAGGAAAGTTTCTAAAATTTCAAGTGCATGTTGTCGAAGAAAAAACAAATCATATTTTCAGCCTCGCTGGGCATCATTTTACTGCTTGTCATCTTCTATCCGAAAAACCGGGAAGGGATTCCCTTGGATGAAGTGGAAATCACCGACTCCACAGAGGTGGAGGAAATTGTCTACAAATACGGCATCCCGGTGGATGATTACGACATTGATTACGGCATTGTGGAACGCAACCAGAGCCTCTCTGTCATCCTCGAAAAACACGGGTTGTCGGCAAAAAACGTCTACGACTTGGGGCAGGCAGCAGACAGCGTATTCGACGTGCGGAAAATCCGAAGCGGACAAGCGTATGCCGTTTTCACTACACACGACAGTGTGCCCGCCGTTGCCTTCTTTGTGTACGAAGAAGACCCCAGGTCCTACGTAGTGTTTGACCTGCGGGGCAAATATCGGGTGAGCCGTGGGGAGAATCCGGTGGAATGGGTGCGCAAAGAAGCTTGTGGCAGAGTGGAATCCTCCCTGTGGGTTGCCATGCAGAACAGCGGGGCAAATCCCCTGCTGGCAGTCACCCTGTCCAACATCTTCGGATGGACGATTGACTTTTTCGGTCTACAGAAAGACGATGAATTCCGGGTCATCTACGAACAGGAAACCGTGGACGGCAGGGAATTGCAGAATTTCCACGTGCTGGCAGCCTCTTTCCACCATGCCGACAGTACCTATTACGCCATCCCTTTCGTACAGGACGGCGAGGAATTATATTACAACGAGACCGGCAACAGCCTGGAAGGAGCTTTCCTGAAAGCACCGTTGGATTTCTACCGCATCTCCTCCCGCTTCTCCAACAGCCGCTACCATCCCGTCCTAAAACGCTATCGCGCCCACCACGGCGTAGATTATGCAGCCCCGACCGGCACCCCCGTTTATGCAGTGGGCAGCGGGAAAGTCATCGCCAAAGGCTACCAAGCCAAGGGCGGCGGCAATTACCTGAAAATCCGTCACAACAGTGTTTACGTGACCACCTATATGCACCTCTCTCGCTTCGCTAAAGGCATCAAAGTCGGCTCGCAAGTAAAACAGAAAGAGGTCATCGGTTACGTCGGCAGCACCGGGCTTTCCACCGGTCCCCACTTGGATTTCCGCGTCCACGAGAACGGCAAGCCCATCAACCCCCTCACCATCAAATCGCAACCCAAGAAACCCATCAGCCCCGCCAATATGCCCCAATTTAGCATTGTGCGGGATTCCGTTGTCCGGTTGCTACAGGGAATGGAACAAGCGGTTGCTGTGGATAGCGTACAGCCACAAGAAAGGCAGTCGCCAATATTGTAATGACCTATAAATAAAAAACGGCGGCAATTTTGCCACCGTTTCTCTTTACTTCCGTTTCGGTTTGGGTTTCAGTTGGGGGTCGCGCATGTCATACACTTGCTTCCCGTATTGTGGAGTCTCATAAATATAGGCAGGGATTTGTTTCCCTTCCTCGTATGCCCGCTTGATAAGATATTCCAAAGCAGAAGCATAATAATAATGAGTATAGGCATCGTCCCGTTCATAAAGATTATAAGCCACGTAACGAGTGTACTTGATTTTCTGAGCCAATTGTTCGAAAGTCAAGTCATTGTCTCGGAAATTCGGATCTACACGGGTGTAAAATGACAATTGATGCACCAACTTCTTCTGGTCAATCTTCGGATCTTGAATCAGCGAATCCACCAAAGCCCAAGCAGCTTCATAGCTGCCCTTATTGAACAAAGGAGTCAGCATAGCCATCTTCACATTATAATACTTCCCTTCAAAATCACAGAGCGACTCCGTAAATGCCACAGGTGCATACGCCGTGGCAGCAGCCAATTTTGCATCCACAGCCTCTTTTCCAAACAAAGCGACAAACTCGTCATAATTGTCCGATACCTCTTTGACGTATGGATTATCGTATCCGCCCACGCATTCCACATAAAGGTTCCAAATTTTCGGATCAGTAAGCTTCCCTCCCATTTCGATGACTTTATTAAAGTCTTTCAGCACGTCCCGATTGCCCCTGAGTTTCTGGTAGCGGATATAATCACACAAGAAATCCATATCGTAATCTCCGCTCTTGTATTTTTCTGTCAGGTAAACAGAACTGAGCTTGGGATTCAAGGCACCCTCGGCATCGGCAATGAAATCAGCAACCGGCTTATTGTTCCCGCTGCGGTGAATCAATTCCTCCGTTTTGGGATTGACAAAAATATAAGTCGGATAAGAATACACGCCATATTTCTTTGCCAACTCCACGCCCTCTCCCTTCTCGGCATCAATTTTCACGCATACAAAATGCTTGTTGTACACCTCGCCGACCTGAGGCAACGGGAATACCGTCTGCGCCATGTTCAAGCAAGGACCGCACCACTCGGTAAAGAAGTCAATAAAAATCTTTTTCTTTTCCTTCTTTGCCAACGCCACCGCTTCATCCCACGTCCCGTGGAAAAAGCGGATTCCGCTTTCCTGCGCCGTGGCAGGAAGCAGAATCGCTACGAATAGTATGAAGAATAAAAACTTTTTCATACACAGTTTACTTAGTTACTTTTTTGAAAGCACGGACTTTAATAAATCCAAAATACTCTTGACCTGCTGTCTTAGCCTTATTTCCCACAGCCTCATTAGTGGCATAAGTATAATAATATATTGTCTTGGTTGTTGCGCCTGCCTCCACTTCTGTCGTTGATGAATACAACATGTCGAAATTGCCCGTTCCGATAGCTTTACCGCCAGCCGTCGTGAGTGCTTCATTTATTTTGCTCAAATTTCCGGCAATTGCTTCCAACTCATTGATAGCAGGTAAATACCAACCTTCACCCAATTCAGATGCCCACACAAAGGCTGCATCGTCAGAAGTAAAACCAAGCCCTTGAGTTTGATTATACTCCACCATCGCCTGCGTATTGCCTTCGCCATCTTCTCTATCCGGAGTGTCAAAACCTAACCCCAGCCCATTTCCATTGCCACAATAATACATGTTATCGTAACTTCCAGGACCTGTCAATGAAATAATCTTCGCCTCGCGGATATTGCTGTTATTTACCCAACAAACTACACCTTCCGGCTCAAAGTTTTCATTATAGTAAATGTCTCCTACCTCAAAATAAGACTTCGGAGCCACCAAGTGGAAAGGAATCTCACAACTTACCGGCTCTTGGCTACCGGAAGTCACCGTAAAGGTAATCGTTCCATCCCGTTCGATATTGCTGAAATAATCACCGGGAGCAGTCAGATGCAATTTGCTTCCGTCAAACTGCGGATTCCAGCCGTCAGGAGCCTCAATGGCAATTTCTGCACCCTCTGTATAGCTGACAGCAATATCAAAAGTCTCACCACACTGAGCCTCAATCTCCTTAATATCAGTCGTGACATACAACGGAGTGGAAGCATTGTCCAAAGTATGATTTTCCATGAATTCCCACATATCAGCCCAACACTGACTACTTGAAATACCATGCCCTATGCCTGCTAATGAGTAAATTTCATAATCAGCTTTACCGCCATGCCAATAACGAATAGTAACATCTGCATAACCTTCATAAGTTGTTGTATCCATTTGCATATCGGAAGCAAAATAACCACCAATTTCTTCTGCCCATTTAGTCATATTAGTAATCACTGCGTCATGTTGAACAGTTTCATCCGCTTCACCTGCAAACACTCGCACTGGCACAGCACGGGAAGGATAAGGTTCCGTTGAGGCGCTTTGCCCTGCCCGCGGAGTAATTGCAGCAAACACTTCTGAACGCTCCAATGCCAAATTAAAAGAGAATATGGCACCACTGGACTGACCTGTAGCATAAATCCGATTCGGATCAACATGAGGTTCATTGTCTTCTGTAAAATACTTCACCATCGCGTCTACAAAAGGCAAACTTCGAGTATAATTCTCTCCAGCCCAATTAACTGCGCCACTACTATCTGCTTGAAATTCTGCCCAACCTGCAGGATAACAAATAATACAATTTTCTTTTATAGCCTGCTGGTTAAAATTGTGTGATTCGGTAACATCTAATAAAGGATTAGATACCGTTGCAGGAGAATCAAATTCATAACTGCCATGAAATTCAAAAATCAATGAAATAGGCAAACTAGCATTTGTTGATACAGGCATGTAATATTTAAATTGCCTATCCACAGAATCAACACCTTGCAACACCCGTAATGTCACAGTATGCAAGCCAGGTACAAGCTGCCCCTCCGGGAGTTCCTCGTCAGTACTGATCGAATCAATTTCAAATTGATCCACCTCTACTCTCTCTTTCTCTTGCATCGTATATTCACTTTCATCTTCTATACAAGAAAATATCAAGAACGGGAAGAAAAGTAATAAACTCCAATATTTTTTCATAATTTTCAATTTTAAATATTATCTCTATAAGTAACACCATCATCTGCAAGTCCATTCCGCCACCATGTTTGATATTTAATATCTATATCAACAGGAACGCCTGAAACTCCTTTATAAGATTTCTCTTCACGATAATTAATGGTTCCATTCGAAACATCCAAATCAAAATACAACACATCACCTTTCAACTCTTCACTAATCCCATCAGTATCATCACCATAGCGAGAAATCGCAGCCAACAACGTACGCTCAGAACGAGAAACACAAATATCCGTGATCCTTGCATCAGAGTCATATCCCAATTGTGTTAAATCAATCAATTTATCTCTTGACGCTGGAGCAATCCCACTTTCAATATTCAAAATATTGTAACGATATAACGCATTCCCTTCCGCAAAAAACAAATTATCGGTTTTATTTGCCATATACAATTTTGATGAAGAAGTAATAATTCCTCCTGAAATATTTGCAACCAACTCTTTGGTGGCATTATTTTCAGAATCTGTACCAGCTTGCAACATAAGCAAACGAGTATCATTACCATTTGCAAGAACTGCAATAAATGTATTGCTTGTGCGATTCGTCGCACTACCCCACAACAGGTCATAACCTAAAAATGCAGGACAAGCACTTTCATCTACAGATCTCATTGTGTAATTCTGTTCAAGATAAGCAAAACGCCCATATACTCGGTCAAACACAATCAAGTCACCTAACGAATACCCCATCTGTGTCAAATGATCATTAGGAGTTTCACTCATGTCATCCCAAAAAGCATAAGAAGAAAGATAACCATCTTCATACGGACTATCCAAGTTATACTTATAAGTAGGAGTTCCACTATTCGTACCAACATAAGCCCAATAAACAGCACCGCCGGATATTTCTACGAAATAAGTCCCTTTCTGATAACCACTTCCATAAGGATTTGTTCGCCACATAGAAACACCTTCTGTCATAAATTCACTCCGGTATCCCTCAATATCTGGTTCCGGATATACTTGCAAATTCGTGTAATTTTCACCCATCAAATAGGGATAAATTGTATCACGTTGCATTGTACTTTTATCAAAAGGCATAATCAAATTGTCACACAAAACCATAAAACGTCCTTGCGTATAAGTTATCGGATAAGCAATACTTGATTCCATATAGCATGTTTTTATCTGCTGGGGTTCATTTCCTAATATTTCCCCAAACCGATCCTCATAGTAATTAACAGCCCAATTAGCTTCTTTATCCAAACGAAGATAAGACAATTCTGCATGACCTTGATATTTACTAAGTACGACTATCAAATCACTTGCAGTAGAAGAACTAACATTCAATCTAAATGAGAAATAGCTTTTAATTTCAGTTTCCTTGTCAGTTACAATATAACGGCAAAATTTTTCACCTGGAGTCATATTAACTATAATATGCAATTCTTGGGTTTCTGCAATCACTGACCGATTGACTTCCCACTCATAAGTAAACCTATTGGTATCACTATACATTGTGCCTTGTAATACTGGGACAATATGCAAACTATCATCCACATCACATGAATACAAACTTTCAATGCCCTCTACTTCAAGTGTATTAACCTCCCGATAATCATAATTACCGAGATCATCATAACAAGCAGACAACAAGGCAATGAATAAAAGATATAACAAATTCTTTTTCTTCATAATTTAATATTTAAATGTTATTCTATAGGTTCTAAACCACTCATTGTAACTCTCATGCCAGTTGCTTCGTCAATAATAACAAAATTCGATAAATAGGCACTTAACTGTGAAACAAAAGTTTTCCCCTCATTATTATACTCATACTTCAAATCTCCATAAGTAGCAAACGCTTCATCAAATGAAATTAATATTTTCCACTTTTCTGGATGGAAAAAACCCAAAGTTCCCAAATAATTATCTTCCCACCATACTGGTTCAGACATAAAATTATTTATTAAAATCCGCTTTTTCAAACCACCTCTTAATCCCAAATCAAAATCATCACTTACTTCCAATTGCAAATCTAAACGCATAGTTTCGGGATTTGTATAATCATCACTTAAATTCTCCCGATAAACAACAATCCGCAAAGTATCAGTCAACTCATTGGGACGAAATATCTGTTTATGCTCAATAGCCTCATAATGAACACCTGCAACAGCTGTTGTTGAATCCGGTATAACAGAAATATAATAAGTTCTTTCTTCATCAGAACCTGTTCCTAAATACTCCATTACTACTTTAATCGTATCAATAAGAATACTATCCGGCTCCAATCCAAAAGAAGCCATAATAGAGTCTGTATAATGGCGAACGCCATTCCAATCTGTACTATAATGCTGAAACTGTATACGATCTTTTCCTTCATAAGGGAAATCTATATCCTGCTCACAAGCACCAAGCAAATATACAAACTGAAAAACACATAATATATATAATAACTTTTTCATATTCAAACTATTTAAATGATATAATTCTGACACCTGTTACCGATGACCATATTCTATCTCATTGTCTGGCAAGGGGAAAGTAAACATATCTTCTGTTACAGTAATCGTCCCTGTCAAACCTCCTGGAATATCCAAAAAGTTTCGTTTATAAACATACCACATTTGCCCTTCCCCTGGATATTCACGCCTCATTTCTTCATAAATATAATCCTTTGTCAAATAAGTCCAATGTACATTACTTCTGATTCGATGATCACGCAAAGTATTTATATATTCCAATGCCATTGTCGGATCTGTATTATAGCAACATTCTGCTATAAGCAAATACATCTCTGACAACTTAATCATAGGCATTTTTTGCGGAAATACATTGGTACTATCAGGAAGAAACTTTACAAAAGAACCTAAATTAAACCATTTAGAATAACGAACATCGTCATTATTACTTTGATAAAGCGTAGAAACATTTGCAAAAGGCAAACGAGTCAATTCCGTAGCACCAGTTGAAGTTGCATTGTCCTGAAACAATGCCTGTGCATTATCATTAAGAGTATTATTTCGCAGCGCAAAAATATGTTCATCAGAAAAAGTCAAATCCGTCAAAGCTTCGCTTTGATCTACACTATTAAACTCCAATAGACGGAATTTACCGCAATCTATTACTTCTTTTGCTTTTTCAATCGCTTTGTTATATTCTCCGCGAGCCTGATAAGCACGAGCAAGCATAGCCTTTACCCCATAAAGATTGATACGGGCAATATACTTGTCAGCTTCATTTTTTGCTGCTGCATCTATTACCTCTCCTTGATCCGTTGTTGTCCGGAATTCATAAGGTACCACATCATTTATTGGATCATTTTGCAAGCATTGCTCGGCCTCCAGCAGATCGTTAATAACCAATTGAATTGTCTCTTCCGTTGTATACATCGGAGGCACGGACACATTAAATTCCTTATTATAAGGTATGCCATCCGTATTGGGAGCCCGTTTCACATCTGGCGCAAATAAACGATAAAGATCAAAATGAAGGTATGCCCTTAATCCTAATGCCTCACCACGAATTTGATTCCGTTCTGTTTCACTTAACACTGAAGCATTTTCATCAGCCCATTCTAAAATACAATTAATTTGCGCTATGTTAGAATAAAAATTACTCCACATGCTTGAAATAATACTAACAGAAGAACTGATTTCATAATCATAATCGACCCAGTCTTCATAAGAAGAATTGACATTTGTGTAATATTGTGCAAGCGCATCTATATATTGCATAGTCAAATATTGACCATACATCACACTTTTAGACATACTACTATATACCCCAGCAAGCGCTTCTTCAAATCCTTCTGCACTATTAAAAAGTTTGCTGTCTTCTACTCTGTTATCTAATTCTACATCTAACCAGTTATTACAACTAGTAAAATTGAATAGTAGAAATCCACAAATTATAAATACATATTTCTTCATATATTCTATTTTTAGAATGTTATGTTAGCCCCTAAACTAAATGTTCGCGCAAATGGATAAGATGTACCTCGTTCTTGTTTAATAGTTGACAAATAAAATACATCTGTCATTGAAAACGTAAAACGACATCGCTCCAAGAAAGAATTATCAATAACTTTATTAGGCAAGTCATACGACAAAGATAAACTCGTCAGTTTCAAAAAATTATTCTTTTGCACCAAACGATCAGATTGATAAAGAGTACTCTGATCATCTATTCGTCGAAACATAGCTATATCCCCTGGTTCTTGCCAACGGTCATATAATGCTCTTCGATCTGCATTATACATAGGATTAGCACCCTCAACCTTTTGCGCCAATGTAGAATTATATGCTTTAGCACCCAATTCATAATTAAAACTCATATACAGGTTGAAGCCTTTCCAATTTAAATTACTATTAATATAACCTTGCAACTTCGGAGTAGTATTGCCAACTTCAACTTTATCATTTGGATCATATTCAAAAGTCAACGAACCATCCTTTTTTATATAAATTTCATTTCCAGTTGCCGGATCTATGCCCATAGAACGAACAACCATCAAAGCATTCTGCGAGCGTCCTACTTCATACATCTGAAAAACAGAAGAAGTATCCGTACTATTTTTTAATTCCAACGCCTCTTCATTCATTGCCTTAATGGCATTTGAAATTTTGCGGATCTTATCTCGTTCATGAGCTGCACTTAACGTCACATTCCAATTCAATTCTTTCTCTGGATGATTGAGCAAATTAAAACGAGCACGAATCTCAAGTCCCTTATTATCTAACTGACCTACATTTTCTGTATAAGAAGAGAAACCCGTTGATGGGGCTACATCTACATTAATCAACAAATTCTGGGTTCTTTCAAGATAAGCATCAAAATTAACCGTGAGTATTTCCCGCCATACAGTCATATCAAAACCAACATTGTATTTCATTACTTGTTGCCATTTTAATGACTTATTACCATAGGCAGATAACACAGCACCATAAATGCCATTATATTCGTTATCACCAGAATAAATAAAACGGGTCATGGCTTGATCTGCAGAAAAATTAGTAGAACCAACACTTCCAACAGATGCTCTTATTTTTAAATTACCAGTTCCTTCCCAAAAATCTTCCTGATTAACGTTCCAAGCAGCACCCACGGACCACATTGGAGCCCAACGAGAATTCCGTCCAAATACACTGGAGCCATCTATACGAATACTTCCATCCAAAATATAACGGTTATCCCAATTGAAATTCAAATTACCAAAGAAACCTATCTGTTTGGTTTTATCATAACTACCACTTGGTGTACTATTCCGTTTAAATTGTTGGGCATAAGACGGATGAGTCAATTTGTCATTTAAAAAACCGGTAGCTGTATATCCATCAAAATTAGAGCGGCTTGTTTGGAATTCTGTACCAATGCCAAAACTCATATACAAATATTCGAAGAAACTATCATTATAGTTCATGTTTAAACCGCCCGTCAAATCTATTGAAGATCCATTGCTTACCGTATAAGAACCTTTTTGATAAGCATCCGTTAAATTTACAAACGAAGTGGACGATGCAGACAAAAACGACTCATCCCGATCAATTTCTTTAATAATAGCAATGTTGCCTTGAATATACAAATTTTCTATTGGCCAATATTGCATTCTCAAATTATCTGTAATCTGAGTGTATTGTTCCCATGAGTAATTAGGTAAAGTCGAGTTAAATAAAGGATTATATGTCCTATTGCTATTCCTGTCATAATAAGTTATTAATTCTCCATTCTCATCTTTTATTCGTTCATATGGATTCATCTGAGCATATTCAGAGAATGTACCATAAGGAGAATCAGTTCCTTTTACGTCATCTACGCTCAAATCATTACGAATGTTCAATTTATTCTGGATATCATAGCTAAAGTAAATATTAATCCCATATCTTTCACGATCAGAACCAATCATTACGCCTTTATCATTATCATATTTCAGATTGATGCCGTAACGGAAATGATCATCACCGCCTTCCAAATAAGCACTATAACGTTGATTAACAGAAGTCCGCAACGGCTGTGATAACCAATAAGTATCCACACCACGCTTAACCTCTGTCAACACCTCATTATAAGCAATATCCATTGTAGATTGTTCATCATAATCATTACGAGAACTCGTATATTCTCCTGCTAAACGTTCATATTCCAACTTTTCGGCAGCATTCATCAAATTATAAGAACTTAAATCCGGAGCAGAAATATTATAAGTAGCATTCAATGTCACTCGAATCTCTCCTGGCTGTGGACGTTTCGTCGTAATCACAATCACACCGTTAGCACCACGCGAACCATACAAGGAAGTCGCTGAAGCATCCTTCAAAATAGAGAACGATTCCACGCGGTTCATATCCATATCGTACACATCCGTAGCACTCACCTCAATGCCATCCATGATATACAGTGGCGCATTGGGGGCTGTACGGGAATCGTCTGCCGTAGACCGCAAATCAAAACCTTTCTCGCCACGGATGGTGATTTCCGGCATGTGGTTCGGGTCGCTACCGAACTCATTGTTCATCAATGTGCGCACACCCGGGTCAAAAGACGAAATTGCCTGAATCAGGTTCAACGAACCCACTTTCCGCAATTCATCACCATCCACAACCACTTCCGAACCCGTTTGACTAATCTTATTACGCTGGAAATAACCTGTAACCACAACGTCTGCCAATTTTTGCGTTTCTTCCTCCAAGGTCACCTTGTATTCGGTCTGCCCTTTGACCACAGGGATTTCTTGGGTTTTCATACCGATAAACGAACATATCAACGTTTGCGGAGTGCCCGTATCCGGGTATTTTAAAGTAAAACGCCCATCAATATCAGTGGCTGTTCCTAATGCAGTCCCTTTCAACATGATGGTTACACCCGGCAAAGCCGCGCCGTTGATATCCACAACGACTCCTTTCACTTCCACCTCCTCCGGTACCTGAGGTGCAACCGGTTGAGCTGTGGCTCGCGAAATAATGACATGCTCTGATGTGATTTCATACTTCAGAGGCTTGCCCTCAAAAAGCATGTTTAGAGCTTCTTCCAATGTCTTGTCTTCCAACTGGACATTGACTTGGTAATCCTGCAACTCCTCGACATTGAAAACAAACTTCAATTGCGTTTTTTCCTGCAACTGCTTGATGGCTTCCACCATAGTCGCATTATTTACTTTCAATTCGAGAAGCTCTGTTTGTGACCAGACCTTTGCCTGTAGTCCCGAGATGCCTAAAAGCATCACCAAACAAATAAATCTCATTTTCTTGATCGATTTGATTAGTGTTTTACATAAATAATTCATAATTTTGTTGTTATTAGTTCAACATGTTCCCCCTGCGGGGAATTTCACACGGACTGGGAGATATGGGCGTACTTCCCAGTTTTTCTTTAGTTCTCTTTTTGTCTATTGTTTTTGTGTTACAGTTATTGTTTTTCCTTTTAGTTCAACATGTATTTTATCTGTTTTATTCAATACGTCAATCACTTCCTCCAATGTACTATTCCTTCTGAACCAAGCCGTAAAATGCAGTTCTTTCACTTTCGGATTCAAATAAAACACATGAATGTTATACCATCGGCTCAATTCATTCATGATTTCTTCCAAAGGCGCCTCTTCGAATGAAAATGCGTTATACCGCCACGCAATGGCACTCTTCAAATCCACTTCCCGTACCTTGACCTGTTCCTGCTCTTGCTTCATATAAGCCTGCTGACCGGGCTGCAAAGTATAAGTTTGTCCATCCTTTTTCAATTGGATGCCTCCTTCTGCCAAAGTCGCACTTTCCGTTTCGCCTCCATACGCCCGCACATTAAATTGTGTACCGGTCACTTGCACATCAAAATGTGCCGTATGCACAATAAATGGTTGCGTTTTATTGGAAGCCACTTCAAAATAAGCCTCTCCCTCCAACCTTATTTCACGGGTTTTCCCATGAAAAGCGACCGGATACGTAACCGAACTTTGCGCGTTAAGCCAAACTTTCGAGCCATCAGCCAACACCAATTTGTACTCCGCCCCCCAAGGAATGCTCACCGTATTATAAGCAATTGCCACTGAACTGTCCGTAGCATTGTAGACCAAAGAACGCTCTTCTTGATTGATCAAAGTTCCATTCAACTCCTGCAGCATACCCAAAGAATCCGACAACACCACTTGTTTCCCGTCTGACAGGGTCAACACAATTTGGTTTTCCAACGCTTCCGGTGCAATACGGTTAGCAACCGGCACAGGCTTTAAAACCTCTTGCCTCAACATCAAAATCACACCCGCTCCCACTAACAAGGCAAGCACTGCAGCGTATGACACAATGCTCCATATCCGCCTTCTCTCGCCAACCTGAATACGCTTTTTCAATCTTTCCCAAGCCGCCTGCAAATTAATCTCCCGGCTCTTCCCGGTGGCATACACCCCTGCCTCCAAACGCCTCCACTCCTGATATTGCCTCCGATGTTCCGGCTGCGCCAACCACTCCTCCAATTCACGTTGCTCCTCCGGAGCCAACGCCTCCTTTTTTAGCGACCGCAAAATAATATCTTCTATTTTAGAATCCTCCATATCACTTAACCATTAAAACATCCAAAAGCCATAAGAATATCCAGATATAAAACACCTTTCTTGCTTTAATCTCTGCTCCGGAATAGAAACTACCATATATTTATCCTCATATTTAGGGTTATATGGAATCGTCAACACAAAATAATCCGACTCCGGAGTCATTGTTGTAATAACTTGGGATTCTCCATCAGCCTTATATGATGCAATCACATTGGGACTTCCATATATAGGATTGATTTCCACTGTATCCGGACTATAAATACCACTATGCAATTTAAAAATCAATTGTTTTGAACCATTAGGGCCATTCCGCATACGATTATAATAAACTATAAAATGCATATATCCATCAGTATTTTCATCCTCTATATACCCCTCATGACTTCCTCCTCCCTCAGTATTGCCTCCTCCACTATACGGAATGCTATCTTCATAAATAAGATGAATATCAACATCTTCAAAATCCATATATCCTTCAAAATAAGGACTCAGTATCTCATTATCCAATGTAAAATCATAATCTATAAGATTATCCCCTTCAATTCCAACCCATTTTTTCCCTTTTACAGGGCATGGAATAACAATAAAGCTATCATCACCATATAACGTATCCTTATATCTTCCACTAAATACAACCTCTTCATTAATGTAATGAGATACTGGATAGTATGTATTAATTGTTGGCAAGAGCAAGATTTCATCATCAATATTGGATGTAATCGTAAGAATGTACTTCTTTTCTGGTTCTTCTATTGCTTTTGTTTGAAGCTTTTCATCCATAAAATACCCATCATCTTGCGAAATACTGCAACTACCAATCATCATCACGAATGATAATACTGCTAATCCGAATAAAAAATTTGCTTTCATAACTTTGTCGTTTAAACTTTTATTATTATATTCATTATAATGACAACAAGGAACGCAAAAAGGGTGGCTCCAACTTAGTTAAAAAAGTGAAACAAATTTGTTAATTATTCTTTTCGTTTTGTATTTCAATTTTCTGACCGCATTCTCCTGATCATTTTTACACCAATCCACACCACGCCCGCCAGCAACAATACTGCCACCGCAATAGCCAAAATCTCTAAAAATCCCATTCCCATAAACTTCATTTCCATCGTATTCAAATTTAGTTCGTAGTTCAACATTTCACTCTAATGACAACAAGAAGGGCAAAAAGGGTGGCTCTAACTCAGTTAAAAAAATACAAAAATCCAAATTATTCATCCCAAATTTCTACCTCAAAGCCTACCCTCCCACTTTTATCTATTGCTGCCAAACAAAATTGCGTCTATTTATCTATTGACAATAAATAAAAATCCAACAATCTGTTTGCCCGCAATAGATATTTTTCCTACCTTTGCAACAAAAGAAACCGATATGGCAATTACAAAAGAAATTTTCCGAGCACTCATCCGCGAAGGGCAAGAACTGCTTAGAGACGTAGAACTCTACGACAGACCACTTGATTTTGAAGACAATGGAAGATACGTCCTAGTCGGAGTCCGCCAGGCAGGCAAATCGTACATGCTATACAAAAGGGCGAAACAACTCTTGACTGGAGGGCATGCTTTAGAGGAATTTGTATATATCGACTTCGATGACGAGCGCCTGATTGAAATGGCGGCAGACGACTTCGACACCATCCTGCAAACCTACAAAGCCATATATCCCCACAAACCAATACTATTATTTGATGAAATCCAAAACATCAATGGCTGGGAACACTTTGCCCGGAGGCTGGCAAACCAAAAATACAGCGTGTACATCACCGGAAGCAATGCCAAAATGCTCAGCCGGGATATCCACACCACATTAGGCAGCCGGTACACGGACGAAAAAATTTATCCCTATTCTTTCAAAGAATACCTTGGCGCACAAGGCATCGCGCTCAAGCCGGAATGGCAGTACGGTGCCGAACGCTTCCAAGTGGAACAGGCATTCAACCAATACCTGCTCTGGGGCGGCTTCCCGGAATCCCTGCTTTACAAGAACAAACGTCGTTGGCTGAATGATGTCTACGAGAAAATTCTGCTGAATGACATCATTTTAAGAAATAAGATTAAAAACGAAATGGCATTGCGGATGGCTTTCAAACGCTTGGCAGAAAGCGTCACCAAACCCATCGCCTACAACCGGATTGCCAATCTGGTAAAAGGAACGGGCGTTTCCACCTCCGCTTCATCCATTATTCAATACGTTGAAGCCGCCAAAGATGCTTACATCATTTTTGCCCTTGAAAATTATGCCTCGAAATTTGTGGAAAAAGAAACAATAAAAAAACATTATTTTGTAGACAACGGACTGTTGAGCATTTTCCTTTCCGGAACGCAATCTCCTCTTTTAGAGAATCTATGCGCTATCCATTTATACCGGAAATACGAAAACCGAGTTTATTTCTACAACAAAAATGTTGAAGTAGATTTCTATATCCCGGAAGAAAAATATGCCGTACAAGCATGTGTCAGCCTTAACGAACAAGACACCAGAACTCGGGAAATCAATGCCCTGCTAAAATTAGACCAACTGGAAAATTTAAATAAGATGTACATCATCACACAAGACGAAGAAAAATCTATTGAAATTCCCAATGGCAAAACCATCACCATCCTCCCCGCTTGGAAATGGTTGCTAAGTTAGCCCTTGCAGTTCCCTTATTCCCTCTCCGAAGGGTCGCATCGTTTACATAATGCATCTCTAAAATAAGGAATAGCAGATATATCTACAAAAAAATGATACAACATCACTTGCCCGTTTTTCCGCACTGCATAAGAATAAACAGGCAAGTCCCCTACCTCGTTTTTTAAAGTTTCATGCTCAGACCAAAATTCCGGACAAGTCTTAGAAAATTCCAGAATCCAGCCATTTATTCTTTTCACCCAATACCCCTCATTGTGGCTTGTCATAAAGCCCAACAACCCACAACAAGACAGCCCCACACCATGTTTTCCCAATTTGAAACGTTCCATGCCACCATTTTCTTTCTTTCCCATCACGTACTCCTTTTCCCGGCTCGCTTCCGGTGCAGGCAACAACTTGGCTTCGACAACAAAGTACGGCTTCAATGATTCCCCTTCTTCTAAGGGCAAAAAAGCAAAATCCGGAATACCTTTTGTATGAAAAAAATTGTCGGTATACTCTTTCTCTATCCGGACATTAGGCAACAACTTACGCAACTGGATATCATTCTGAATCACAAATTCCTGCACCAAAGATTTTTCCGTATGCAAGTCTTGCGATTGATGGGTTTCAACAGCAGCCAAAAAAGGCGCATACGAATTGAATATAGATTGTACAATCTTAGATAAAAACGTTCCCTGCCGAATGTCCGGGAATTTCCCTTGGGCACCATAGTGCAGATTCAAATCACTCACCTGTTCCATAACTCAATACCCCGCATTTACTAAATCCGTTACACATTTATCCGCATCCCGATAAGCCATTAAAGGAATCCAATAGCGATGTTGATTAGGCTTAACCAATATAATCGCGTTTGTCTCATACACCTTGATCATTCTCCGCACGGACAAAGAAGAGGATATTTCTTCCTCAGTCAAATGCTCCCAACAAACCTCCTCGCTGTTGTTTACAAAATTCACCGTTTGAGACGGCATGCCATATTTAAATCTCACAGCAATATAAGATTTACGGAACAGAGGAACGATGTCAGATAAATAAAAACGTTTTTCCTGACCGAAAATGGAATTTATGGCTCCTGAAAAACAAGTTCCGTAATCACTTATGACTTCTAACAACTTTTTATAAGGAATCGGTTTTAGGATTTCAGCATTTTCTCCATTCCGCAAGAAAAATTGCTGATAATTCAACACATCATGTACAACTCTCCGTTCTTCTTCTGAAAGCATTTGCTCCATCTCCGCATCTGAATAAGGTAAATTTTCAATATCTTCCTTTTTAATTGCCGTATTCCGAATGATTAATGCCTTGCTTGAAGCAACCAAGACAAAAAACTGCAGTAGGACATGATTTCTCTTCAAATACGCAGCCACTTTGCACAATTCCTTCTCAGAAGCACATTTGGAGCGTATGCCTGTAATTTCATTCGAAAATGGCACAAAAGCATCGTTCAATGCAAAAGGAAGCGTCGTATTCTCTTTGATTAAGAGATTGGGAGGCTGAAACAATTCTTGCTCCAAATGCTTAAACTTCTCTTTATACCCCCCATCCACATGCGACAAATCTATTGCGCCATGAACAAAGGCGCTGTTATCCAAACTTGGAGCTCCAGCTTCCCCTTCCCGAAATAAAAAATCATCCCCCAAAACATCACGAAGCTTAGGCAATTGAGAAAATTTATCCATAATCGCCTTTATTCGCCCGCCCCCTAACAAATCGATTTTCCAGACATAAGGATTGTTTGCCGCCTCATGCTGATTCACATAGTGACAGTCATAATCGTCAATGTCAAAACGAATCCGCTCCTTAATGGCTTTTGTCCTTCTAAAAGTCAAATGCAAAATATTTCGAGTCACATCCGGCAAATCATTACGAAGGAAAAGAGCGAGGGTGTCTACATCCGCTCCATTGTCCCACAATACCTTATTCCGTGCCAATGCCGTAAAATCCAATATTTTGACAACCTGATAATGGGAAAACAACATCTTCCGAAAAGCAGCAGCCGTCGTATTATACAACAAACCTGATGATTTCAAAATCATGCAAATCTTACCCAAAGGCGATAAAAATTCCAAGGCTTTAGCCAAAAATTTCAAAGCAATTTGCTTAGAGGGGATAGCCACTTTCTCATTCCGCATCTTTGCATGCCAAAAATCTTTTTTGACATTTTGCAAATCCCCGCTCCGCTTAAACGGAGGATTTCCAATAATCAAATCAAAACGAAGCCTTTCCAATTTCTGATAATTAGAAAGGAGATTTTTAAACCCTTCCGACTGATACAAGCTACCTGCCTCTGAATACTCCCGGATAAAAAAATCTGCATTCAACACATTCTGTTGAGCCAAATCATCAAAATGCAACTCTGTGATAATCTGCAAAGGAGACAATTCATCGCACAACGCCAAACACAAACTAAAAGCCGCTAACCTCGTAGCCTGTTCTTCCTTGTCCATGCCATAAATGCAAGACATCAAACGCTTCAAATCAGCCAACTTGGGCTTGATTGAGAAATCCTCTTGCTGCAACCGCCACCACTGCACCAGTCGCTTAAATGCCAACACCAGAAAAATGCCCGACCCGCAAGCCGGGTCTAAGACTTTGAAACGGTCAAAATCAATCTTAGCGTAATCCTCCAAAGGCATAGCTTCATCCACTAACAAACGAGCCAAGTGAGCAGGAGTATAGTACAAACCATTATCATGCTTGTCTTCTCCCAAAAATTCTTCATACAACCGGCTGATCAATTCTACCGGCACATAACTAAATTCGTAATAACGAATCAATTCCAAGCTCAATTGCCCCTCGCAATCAGGCGAAGCATACCCTTTTAACCCCTGAATAAGCAACGATAAATCAAGACTCCTCAATATCGTTTTTTCCTCTTCATTCCACCCAAACAAATTGCCGTTAAAATCTTTCCGCAGCTTATCCAACAACCGGATAAAGTCATCATTATTCTTCAAAACCTCTACAAAAGAATGTGCCCCGCCATACTCTCTAAAATATTTGTTTTGGAATAAACTCGCCCCGTTTTCATCCTTCCGCTCTTCCAAATATTTAATCAAAATAGATTGCACAATCAATTTATTGACAACCTTCATTTTGCTGTCATCTTTCAGTTGTGCGCAATAAACGCCCCGCAAGGCTTTTATCCATTGAATCAATATTTGGTAAGACGATGTATTTTTGAAAACAAACCGTTGGGCATTTTCTTGCTCGTCCCAAAAAGTACCGGTTTTAATCCTCACGGCAAACGAACTGTCATACACTCCCTTTACCTTATCCACCAAAGAAATAGTTTCCAAAAATACCGGTTTCTCTTTTTCTGTATGGACAGTACAGTCTATGATTTTTATCTCCGTCCTAAAAAACAAGCAGACCAACGGCACAATACCGCTACTCCATATCTTTTTCTGCAAATCAGCCGCCACCTTTTCATCATAATCTACAGCAGTAAAATCATAGATATAGATTTGAGGCTTATAATATCTCCCCCTCTCTAAACCAAAGAATACAGCATCAGGATGAAATTTTTGCGCAGCATGCAAATGAAATTTCAATTGCAAATCAGAAACCTGAAATCCTGATTTACAACTAAAAAGACACCTTCCAAGTTCTTGCTCAAACCCAAGCGCTCTCAATCCTGACTTTAAACAATCCTCCATATTCCGTTTTATTCGAACTAACTATTTGCAAAGATACAACTTTCTACCCAATATCCGCTTTCCCGCTGTAAAAAATAATGACATGACAACATCTGCCTACAATCCGCCTCCTATCCCCTCCTTAGTTGGTCTCTACTTGTCCCGCCGATTCTCCATACATAGCTTGTACTTTCCGTAGTGGCAACCACGGGAGCCTTGGAGAATCACCGAAGAACCAGCGGGACAAGCAGGGAGGGAATAGGGAGCGAACAACTGCATCACATCGAAAATATGGCAAGGCAAAAACATTTAACTTCTACAAGTTAGTCACTTCAGATAAGCAAAGACAATCACTGGGTTGGAATTTTCATTGATCTGTTGGACGAACTGCTCGAACACAGGGGAAACAGGGCTTTGCTGTTCTTGGCAATATTCATAGCTGCTCAGTATGCTGAACGCATCCACCGCAGTCGCTATTCGAGTCGTGTCAAAATAGCTGTTAGAGGAAATTAAAAAGGGAATCTGGTCAATATCGTTGTCAAAAAACTTAGAAAGACGGAATTCACCGGTTTGCCTGTTTTGAACCGCATTCACCAAAGAGCCCTGCCGGAAAAAAGAGAAGAGCAAGAAATGCTGCGTGAATTTGACATCCCCCACGCCGTAACAATAACGGGTTTGCTCAAGACGGGAGGAGTTAATCAACCTTTGCGGAAGTTTATCTTTCCCAAAATCAACAGAATAATAAGGCTGGAGTTTTTCATTTTGAAAATGATAAATAGTATCGTTTCCATAAGCAGAATACAAAATAAATTCGCCATTGTAGGAGAAATTTTGATAGCCGGAAAAATTGGCAAGAAAATCTTTTTTCCAAAAACTATATTTCTTGTCCCCGACACCAATAACCAAGTTGGGCAGGTAATCGCTGTCGATATAAAAAGCCAAGGTGTCCCCGACATGGATAAATGCATCACATCCCTCCTCCCAAGCAGGTATTTCCCCAATAAAATTGCCGGAAGCAGTATAACGCAATATCTTTTCTTTCCCGGAATCATAAATCTCAATGATCGAATCCTGATACACGCAAAAATCTTCAGCGGACAAATATTCCCCAGGTCCCCGCCCCCTAAACCCAATGCGGTGCAAAAACCTGCCCACCGCATCAAATTTAAAGAGAGAATGGGATCCAATGCCATCCAGCACATAAATATTACCAGCTCTGTCAACGGCTATTTTTTTGACTTCTTGCAACAGGCAAGAATCACGAGTCTCCAACGGCACATACTTCAAAGAATCACAAAAAAACGACAACGGAATCCCTTCCCCGTCAATCGCATTTGCATCCACACAGATTCTTGGGAAGTTTTCTGCTTCCTGCCGGCTGCAACTATAAAAACAAAACGCAGCTACGATCGATAAAACAATATACCTGTACATGGCACTCTTTCATTTGCTGCACAAAATTATAAAATAATGCCCCCCACCATTGCCCAACGCCCTTTTTAATGCCAGTTTACGAATATTTAACACAGGTAGAACCACCCTTTTGTAGCACCTTGTTGTCATTAGATAAAAACGATTGCAATAAACGATGTAGAACCAAAAAGTAAAAATATGAAACGAAAAATCAGAAGTTTATCAGAGAAAATCTCTGTTGCACTTTTCCTATTGCTGTGCTTTGCTTGTCACAAGCAAATAAACTACAATCATTTGGACACCATCACAGGATACGACAACGATGTTTTAGCAAACGGCGAAGGAATCAATATCGCTTCTTTCCGGATAATACCTTTGGAACTAACTGATGAAAGTATTTTGGGCGTGATAAATAAAGTAGAAGCCATAGACAGTTTTTTTGTCGTCCATAGCGGGAACGACCTATTCTGTTTCAATCTACAAGGACAATACCAATGGCATTACGGAGAATCAGGGCGAGGCAGCCAAGAATACATGAGATTGAATACTTTTTACATTGACCGACAAAAAAAGACGGTTAATCTCATTGATGAATTTTTAGGCAAAATCTTGACTTATAATTTGCGAGGAGAATTTTTGTCGGAAAAAGCATACGACAACAAGTTGTTTTACATGTTGCACAATGCTTCGCTAATCGACGGGCACTCCTTATTATGTGAACATTACGTGTATGGCAATTTTAATACCATTTACTCTCTGGTGAATTTAAACACCGAAAACCAAACGCCCCTTTTTAAATCCGGCCTACAATCCGAAGGCGTTGCCATGCCGATTGGGCAAACGCCTTTTTCCCTACATCCGGGCTGCAAGTTGCTGGTTCCTTTTGACAACAAAATTTATACTTATGACAGCCTGCATTTAAAGCCTGTCCAAATCATCGAAACGAAGCGCAAATTAGTTTCTCCAAAACAATTGGAAGCAGTCAAAGATTTTTCAATCATAACTTACTTTGATACAGAGCAACGGAGCGATTTTGCCGGTTTCAAAGATATATGCGAGACAAACGACTACCTGCTGCTGAATGAAGCAGGCGCAAACCAATATTTTCTGATTGACAAGACGGAAAAATCTGGCAGCCGTTACAGTTATGGAGTCGAGGAAAAATCAAGGTTTCTGCCACTGATCAACATCTTTGCCGCTTGGCAGAATAATTTCATTGGGAAAGCCTCTGCTTTTGAATTGCAAGACATTGCCACCAAAATTCCTGAGAATACGGGGAATCAATATTTGCAGGCTTTGCGTGCAACCGGCAAAGCCATAGAAGCAGACGCTAATCCCTGCCTATTACTTTATACATTGAAAAAACAACCTGCAAAATAAAAGTTATGAATAAAATAAAGAGAAGTCTGTATTGCATGTTATGGGTTTTGGCATTAGGGGCTTGCAATAGCCAGCCGGAAGTGAAATCCATTTCTTTTGATTTGAATGGGGAAGTACAAGACATCCACCAAACCGATTTATTTTCCGGTTTTCAAATCATTCCACTGGAAACACGGGATTCCGTATTAATCGGGGATATTGATAAGGTCGTGGTCTGGAACGACCGGATATTTGTAGCAGGATACTGGGACATTAAAACAGTATATGCGTTTGATTTGAAGGGACATTTCTTAGGGCAAGTAGGCAAACCGGGGCGTGGTGCAGGAGAATATTTGCAATTGTTTGACCTATTCGTAGACCCCAGGACAGAGCGGTTGAATTTGGTTTCCAGAATAGATCAGAAATTGTTTGAATATGATGTAAACGATTTTCATCTCATCCGAATCCGGCATTTGCCCAAAGCTTTTAAACAAATTATTCCTTGGCAAGATGGCTTTGTGGGTTATATGGCCAATTACTCCCAAGACCGGAATGAGCCTTATAATTTGTGGCGGTTAGATTCTTCCCTAAAGATTGTTGACAATGCCATGCCTATAGTTACAGGTTGGGAAAGCATATCAACCAGTATGCAGGAAATATCCTCCTATCAAAATTCATTGTATTACATTGCGCCTACGGATTTCAATATTTACCGTTATGCAAATGACACCGTGGAAATTGACCATCGGGTGGATTTTGGGAAAGCCCATCTTCCGGAAGAACAGATATCACACGACAGATTACATGAACTAAACCCTTGGTCAATCACTTACGTTAGCAGCATAGACATTTTCCAAGAATTGCCGGACTATCACATTTATCAGATTACCCATAATGGACAGAACCGACTATGCCTTTTTCACAAGCAAAGTGGAAAGGAAATGGTTTGCGAATTAACGACATACGACAAAGATTATTTTGTCCCTTTCGGGCATCCCATCAATACCACCTCAGAACACTTCATCACGTTTGTTGAAGCAGCCCGCATACATGAGATTTTAAAAGGCACAAACGGCTATGTCAATTTCGAGGAGAAATATCCGGCACAAATTCAACGCATGCGGGAAATATTGCCGGACATCGCCGAGGACGACAATCCTTGCATCATATTGTGGAAATTCTAAATCTTGGTTTTAAGGCAATGGATTGGGTTCTGTGCTGTCCATGCATTTAGAAGCCAATCCGGTACTGATAACTTATTATTTAAAACGAGACAAAACTGTAAAATAAAAAAAGGATAGAAATGATATGGATTTACTTACACCAGCAAATTAAAACATGGTTTGGGATGGCTATTCTTGCCATTGCATTGGCAGGCTGCCAAACAACGCCGGAGGCAGAAAATCGCATTGCCGTGGATTTGGACACCTGGCAAGAAAGTTTTGACTTAACCCAATTGATAGACACGAGTTTTTACGACATTATCCCATTAGAAACCGACAGCACTTGCCTGATTGGAGAAATATCCGACCTGTTTTTTGACGGCAACCACTTTTATGTCGTCGACAAAATAAGTGGGAGCATTTTCGGATTTGACCGGCAGGGCAAATTCCTTTTCAAAATCCACCAATTGGGACGCGGATCCGGGGAGTATGCTGACTTGACAGGCGTTTGCTTTACCGGGGAGCGATTTTACATTTACGATCCCAGCTTAGAAAAACTGCTTACTTTCGATGCCCAAGGGCATTTTATGGAGGAACACAACGTGCCGGGGATTTGGGCTTTTGACATTTTTGTCTTCCATGACCGCATTTATTATTGGAATGAATGGGAGTCAACGAACCAAGGGTGCTATCTTTTGTATTCCACTGATTTGCAGGGAGGAAATTTGCAAAAAATGCTACCGTTCCCGGAAAAAGAAAGTAGAAGCGGCTGGACGGAATGTTCCCCATTTTATTCATTGACAGATGAACGGGCTGCCGTCATTTATTCTTCCAATGACACGCTGTATTGCTTGGATTCCAAAGGCAGGATGCAAAAATATTATTTCGACTTCGGGAAATACAAAATGCCTGCGGCATACGCCCGGAAATCCGCCATAGAACTATTGAAATTAAAAGCCTTTGACAAATACACATCAGGCTTAAACGGGATATGGGAAACGAAAAACTATTTCTTTGCAGAGATTATGAATCCTGAACGCTGCTTGGTTTTCAACAAAGAAACCCAAGAAATATCTGTCGTGAAACGCCTTGACCTTTCTGCTTTTATTGGATTAGGACCTTGGTTCTGCCGGCATGGGCATTTGATTTGCTACCATCCGAGTTATACCCTAATTGGCACATACGACTCGTACAAAAATTCAGATGTCCCTGCCAACTATAAATCTTTATTGCAAGAAAAAGTGGGGAATCTAAATGAAAACGACAATCCGGTACTATTCTTATACAAATTAAAAAGCAATGAATATTAAACACATAAATACAATGAAAACAAAAAACATGGCTTCAGTCAAAGGCTGGCTAAAAACAGCTATCACTTTTGCTATTTTGTTGGCAGGCTGCCAGCAAAGTCCCGAAGGCGGCAAGAAAATCGTTTTGGATTTGGAACAAGATGGAATGAATGAAACAGAATTTTTAGAATTGATCACGGACCTGCAACTGATTCCTTTGGAAACCTCGGATTCTGCCCTGATTCATTTTTACGACAAATTGTATATCAACGAACAAGGCATTTATGTCTTAGACAATATTGAGAAAACCCTTTTTATATTTAATCCGGACGGCAGTTTCCGCTCCAAATTGTGCAGGGTGGGACGGGCTCCAGGAGAATACATGGACCTTGATGACTTTAAGGTCGACGAAAACGGGCATCTCTTCCTTTATGAAGGCGGCATCGGGAATTTGCATGAATACGACGCGCAAGGTAATTTCGTACAAAAAACCACATTGGTCTGCGGAGAAGAATTTGACCGGACAGAAAATGGCTATGTAGTCTACAGCGGGAATTGTGAAGATTATACCCTCTACACTTTAGATAAAGAGGGGAATGTGCTTCAGCAATACCTTTCGACAGAAAACACGCTGCCTTTCCACTTTCATCCCAACGGCGGGATGGTGCAAAGCGGCGAACGCTTGCTTTTTGCCCCGATGTTCGATTATACCATTTATGAAGTCAGCGGCGACACGTGCATCCCCCGTTACACATTTGATTTCTTAGCCGACAATCTGCCAGCAGACATCCTGCATGATGTGCCTGACAAAGTGGAGAAACAGGGATTTATCAATTTCATCCAAAAAATGACAAAATTCCACGGCGTTGTCGGTTTGAGCAAATTCTATGCCCATGGGAAATGGTTGGGTTTTCTGGCAAAAGAAAACATTCTTATAAATACGGAGACCCATGAAGTCCATGTCCTGAATGATTTAGGAGGACCTTTGTTCGCCTTATCCGGCAATCCTTGGTTTGTCAATGAAAAAGGGGAAATCTATACCCATGTCACAGCGTCAAACGTGATTCACGGCATACTGCCTGTTATAGATGACTATATTGACGATTACCCTTTCTTGAAGCCATTGAAAAAACGAAAGATTCAAGAGACAGACAATGACTGGATATTTAAGGCGAAACTGAAAGAATGATTTTGCATGAGCTAAAATCAATTAAATGAACAGACATCATGAAATACATTACATTCATACTGATATTATTTACCTGTGGATCTTGCGTTTCTAAAGTTGACAAGAACAAGGTAAATCAGAAATTCGGCAAAATAGTAAAAACTGAATTGGGAGATTTGGACAGTACATTCCAAAAATTAGAAGGACAAGGAGAAATCATACCTGTAGACCTAAAAGAAGATTATTTGGACATTTCCCCCTTGATCGACTCCGTGGTTTTAATTCCTTTGGAAGCTACAGACCAATCGTTAATTGGCAATATCGATAAAATCATCTGCACGGACGACCGATTTTATATTTTAGACAAACGCACCAGCAAAAATTTATTTGTCTTTGACCATCAAGGGAAATTCATTCGTTGCATCGGACAGGCAGGGAGAGGTCCGGGAGAATATTTGGAGCCTTCGGATTTTGTAGTATATCCAAAAGAAAATCTGATCATTGTCTTCGACCAATTTGGACGACAACTGTTATATTATGGAACTGATGGTTCTTTCAAGCAAAATGTCCGGTTAAAATATATTCTAAGTGAAATTATCCCCGCATTTCAAGATTCCTTGCTTTTTGCCGTATCCGGTGACAACCGGCATTTGGAAGAAATCGCCAAACATGATTTATTGTTAATCAACAGGGAAGGAAAAGTCATTTCTAAAATGTTGCCATACGAATACCGCCTGAATTTTAGCCATGAATATGACTATCAACAGAAAGATTCTTTACTTTTGTATCACCCGACGTTTTCTGACAAAATTTATGAAATCAGCCCACAAGGCATCCGAACCGCTTACCAGGTAGAGATTCCCAAAGGATTGCCTTCAAATTTCCAAGAACGTTGCCAAGGAGACTACCAGAATTTCTGTAATTTGTTTAAACAAAAATATAATTATTTCTCCGGAGGCTTTTTTGCGATTGAAAATTACTTGCTCTTAAGTTTGATTACCAAAAATGGCAAACCCATTTATTCCATTTACAACAAACAGACAAAAGAAATCACAGCAGGAGTTCCGGCAATACATGGAGGAGGACGCCCATTTGACATAGCAGGGACAATTGCCTATTCATTGTCTAATGGATTTACTGTATACGAAGATTATGTAGTCGGCAACATCTTGTTTACTGGAATATATGCCTACAGAGGATAGGAAGCGATTATTTTGCAATCCGGATTCTTTAGAATTAAATGGAAATCCTGTATTATTTAAATGGAAACTAAAACCTTGATTAAATGTTACGCAGAGATTGGGTCATTTTTTGAAGAATTAGAGAATTTAAGAGACTGAAAATAACCGGATATTTAAGGCAAAACTGAACGGATGATTCTGCACGACCTAATGCGCAATACACGAGGAATATAACAGTCAAATCAAGATATTTAACGGTAAAATTGTAGATATTTAACATAAGCAGAGCCACCCTTTTTGCCTACCTTGTTGTCATTAATAAAAACGATTGCGGTAAGCAGATAAAAAAAGATGTTCAACCTGCAGGGCGGAAAAACAAATGGCAAATAAATCCATTGCCAAAGTTTGGAAGCTTTGCTTAAAAAAGAAAAGAGATGAAGACATAAAGAAAAATGGAAAGCCATATCTGGTGCAAGGCGCTGGAATGGCAAAATCAGATTTGCAAACTCAAAATCAAATATTTACAAACAATAACACACAGAAAAATGAATAGAAAACTCAAATTAATCGTATTAGGTGGAGTCGTATTGACTTCAGCACTTGTTGGCATAAATGCTGGCGTAGACAAATCTGCAAATTGGAATTTATTGCTAAAAAACATAGAAGCTTATGCGCGCGATGAAATCTCTACCCAAAATTGTCCTAATGGAGGACAAGAAACACGTGGAGAAGCTAAAAATAAACAATGGACAGAAAGACACAAAACAGATGCAGAAGGCAAAATAACTATTAATGGTTCAACTTTAGACTATGGTTTATCCGCAGCTTTCGAGAGCGTTATCGTTTATTGTTATAGTGTTGAATGCCCTGGGAAGCAAGGAAGTTGTATTTTATGTAACACATGGTGTCATAAATAAGTTATTCAAAATAGAATTGGTCATTTCTTTTTCTTCAAAGAAAAAGAACAATTTGACCAATTCGCATTTTAATCATATAAGACATTATTAAAAAAAAACAGCATGAAAAAAATCGTTATAATTTGCTTGTTATTAGCAGCATGCGCTTGTGAAAAAGCAAAAAAAAACATTGTATGGGAAAACCGGAATAATAGGACAAATACTTTAGAACTAATAGATTTGACTTCCATAGATACAATACAATTGGAAACAGATACAGCTTGCCTAATAGGAAGAGTTGCTCAATTGAAAGTATGTGATAGTGGGATTTTTATTGTAAATGATTACCCTAATGCATTATATCACTTCAACCAAAATGGTAATTTTATGGGTCAAATCGGGAAACAGGGACGTGGTCCTGGCGAGTACCTAGCTATTGGATCTATAGACATAGATGAATGGAATAGAGAAGTCGTAGTATTTGACTCAGAGAATTGTTGCTTTCTGCGCTATGACTATAATGGACATTTTTTAGGAAAGATAGAAAATGAAAATATGCCTTATGGCGATATAATCTGTCTGAATGATTCACTATATGTCCTACAAAATTATTTTCATACCTCTGGCTTAGCTGACAACCCAGAGATTGTATTCGTAAAACATGATGGTTCAATAGTTAAGACACTTATAAAACGGCAACGTATGGAAAATAAAAAATGCATCTTGCCAACTTCAGGAGGAACTACATATTGGGCAAAAAGTAAAAATTGCAATTATTATATCCCAGCAGGAACAGATTTACTTTGCTGCTTAGAAACAAATGGCAAAAATGATACAATTTTATGTTTAGGAATAGATTCACGTCTCTTTCCATTAGATATAAGTTCAAGGAAATACGAAAAACAAAAAGGACTAGGTTATGGTCCTTTAGGTGCATTAAGCGTCACAACTGAAGGAGTATTTTATTTAGATCCTGCTTATACCGATCCTCTTAGTATTATAGGAACATTAACTAATGGCATTCAATTTGTCGGACAGCTATATGCAAAAGACGGGACTGGCGCAGGTTTGTGGACACCTTTGACTAGTTATCAAGATCGTTTTGTTTGTTTGGAAACTAATCTTTCTGACGGTGGACTGAATCCAATGGTAATATTTTTCAAATACAAAACTTGGTGATAGATGAAATGGATTATCGCATTCTCTTTACTTTGCTTAACTAGTTGTTCTAACAGCATTGAAAAATATTGGACAGCTGTCAAGATGTTTGGTAAAAAAATTGATTTCAATGTAAACATGCAAGCAAACATTCTTGGAAAAGATACAACTTGTACAGATGTTTTTAATAAAGAGTACAAGATATTGGTTTGTGTAAATCCACATGGATGCTCTTCTTGCCAATTACCTTTGTATGGATGGAAACAATTAATAGATACATTAAATGATGAAAAATTGGCATTTATTTTTGTCATCAATGTAAGTGATTTTTCTTTATTTGAAAAAATGGAACAAACAAATAAATTTTCCTATCCAGTTTTTTATGACCCTGATGCAAAATTTGTTGCTCAAAATGCCCTATCTAAAACAAAAACAGTTCAAGTACTTTTACTTGATAAACATAATAAAATAATTGGAATAGGTGATCCCGTAAAAAGTCAATCTATATATGAATACTATAGGCATGTAATAAAAGGTGATGGATAGCTACAAACTATTTTTGTATCACAGCATTTAGCTCTAAAGTACCTTCGCTGTTAAGGCATCTTAGTTACATTAAATATATAACAAAAAAAATGAATCCATTTGTATCAGCAACTAAAAACAGATTCGGGATATTGTGCGGAATAGCTTTCGGAATGGCAACTTGCACTCTTCCCAAAAGGGAAGCCGGAAATATCCCTCCCCATCTGCAAGGGGTGATCACTTATTACTCGCAGGAGGCAAAAGATTCGCTGAAACGACAGGCTGCCTGCTTTTTGTTGCAAAATATGCAGGGGCATGCAGGTTGCCCCGAAATGACTGCTGACTGCGAAACGATGGACAGTACTTCGCTCGTGGCGCACATTGAACAGCGGTTCCGGTTGAAAGACAGTTGTCCCTGGTTGCAAAAGATGTATTTCCAGACTTTTCTGGAATATCTGTTACCCTACCGGGTGGCTGATGAAGATTGGAGAAAAATGCCTCATCAGGATTCCGTAAAAGAGGAAAAATATGCGTATGCCCTGGCGTACTATGATGATTGCCGGAAATCAGCAAGCCGGATGGAAGCCTTTCTGTCCGGAGACAAAATGCTGCGCGACCCGATTGCTTTCAGCCAGGCATTGGAGGAGGTGAAATGGCTGCGGGCACATGGAGTACCGTCGGCAGTCGATTTCATCCCAGCAGCGGAAGACGAGGAGAATGCCTGGGTGTGGGTTGCGGACGACCGCCTGCAACCGCCCCTCCCTACCTATATGAAAAGGAACCGCATCGGAAAAGTTTACCGCACGGTGTATTCCCGTCAATCGGTGCTGGAGGCAGGGAACGGAGAATACATCCCTCCATTTTTCCAAAATCCTTTTTACAAAGATGTGACGGAAGACTATCTGCACGGCAAAACCGTCACTTTGCCTCTGCCGGAAAGCATCCATATGAAACATGCGTATTTGGCGATGCCGGAAGGGGAAAGGTGGAAGCCTGTGGCATGGTGCTCAGTAAAAGAAAGGAAATGCCGTTTTGAACATCTGGGAACAGAGGCTGTTTATTTGCCTGTCTGCTATCAGGATTCATTGCCCACCGCCATAAGTGCCCCCTTTATCTTGCGAGAGGACGGCACCCAGGATGTATTGCAAGCCCAAGGGAAAAGAACCCTCCGCATCATGAGAATGGCACCCTACAACTCCATGGAGGACTGGCAAAACAATTATTTCCCCGGTTCGCATTTTGAAAGCGCAAGCGACAAGGATTTCCAAACAGACAGCACGGCGTACAAAATCCCCTGCCACCCCCATTACGCCTGGGGAGAAATCCAAATCGAAACACCTCGGGCAAGGCGTTATTGGAGGCATGCAGGGAAGAAAATCTTCCCCTTCCATATAGCGGAACTCCGCTATACTGACAAAAACGGGAATAGCCTGAAAGGGCAGTTTTTCGGTCCGGACACGGAAGGCATAAAAGTCATTGAGGATGAGAATCCGGATACTTACAAAACATACAAAGGCTGGATAGGCATGGACTTCGGGAAACCGGTCGAGGTTGCCAAAATCCGTTATCTCTTGGCAGGAGACGGCGGCGAAGTAAAAGAAGGGGTTGCCTACAAATTATTTTATTGGCAAGAGAACCAATGGCATTCTGCAGGCATCCAAAAAGCACAAGGCAGAGAAGTCGTATTCACTGATGTTCCTGCCAACGGACTATACCGGTTAGTGGAATTGGAAGGAGAAAAACGGAGTTGCATTTTCACCATAGAAAACGAACGGGTTCAATACAGGTAAAAACATGAAAATCATACAAATATTATTGATTGGTATCAGCACGACATTCATTAGTTGCCAAAGAGACAGGCATTTGAATAGCGTATTGGCTTACAGCGGTGACAACCGGCAGGCACTGGAACAGGTTTTGGAACATTATGAAAAAGTCGATTGCGACAGCCTGAAATGGGAGGCTGCCCGTTTCCTCATTGAAAACATGCCGGGGCATTATTATTGGGGCGGCAAGGCGATGAGCCATTGGCAGGCACAAATAGATACACTGTCCCAATTGTCGCGCCATGTAAAAAAGATGTTGGAGATGATTCCTGCCCATTTCCCGGAAGCCCGTGCGAACATGACTTTGTGTGAAGATGTCAAATGCCTGACGGCAGAGTATTTGATTTCACGCATTGACAGTGCTTTTGTCCAATGGAGAAACCGCCCGTGGCTGGCAAGGGTGGATTATGAAACTTTCCGGGATTACCTTTTGCCTTACCGGGTGGAAAACGAAGTTCCGGATTATTGGAGAGATTCCATTGGCACGTTTCAAAAGACTTGGGAGGAAGGGATAAAATGGTTTGACGATTGCCACCGCAGCATGACGGAATTTGCACGAATCTTTTTCTCTTTAAGCAACAACCTGCAATTGCATCAAATCATCCCCGATTATAAAAGTTATCACTTTGATTGCATTTCGACTGCCCAGATTGAATTATTCGCCATGCGGACAATCGGCATACCGGCAGCCATTGACTTCACTCCGGGCTTTGCCAACCGCAACAGCCGGCACTATTGGATGCAACCCATTGATGCCCAAATAAAAAATGAAGATTGCTTTCAATTAAAACTAAATACTACCGGCAAAGTTTATCGCCGAACGTACGCACACAATCCGACACCCGAATACAATGGACGGGAATACATACCTCCGTTCTTTACCGACCCTTTCAACAAAGACGTGACCCCTTTGTACTTGCAAACCTGTGATGTGGAAATCCGATTGGAACGCCCTGCACGCCAACGCTACATTTATTTAGCCATTTTCAATGATTTGGAATGGAAACCTGTGGCTTGGGGAAAAAGGTCAGGCAGGAAAGTTGTCTTCCATGACATGGGAAAAAACGTTGTTTACCTGCCAATATGTTTTGAAGAAGACGGAAGCATGCAAGCCGTTGCCCCTCCCTTCATTCTCTACAACAATGGAGAGACACATCCATTAGCTGCAAATGAGGACACGACCACTCAATTAGTGCTTGAACGCAAGTATTCCTTGCTCAGCCAATCGGATGACTGGACATCCGGCATGACAGGAAGCTATTGGGAATGTTCAGACTTTCCTGATTTTCATACCAAAGATACGGCATTTGTATTTCATTCCCAACCTGCCCCAGGCTACAACCACATTAAAGTGGAAAAGAAATATCAAACCAAAAAGTATTGGCGTTTTGTTCCCCAATCTGATAATTGCTGGCTGGCAGACATTGTTTTTCAAGGCAAGGATGAAAATAAACTTCCCTCTAAAATGCTTGGAAACAAGCCCCAAGAATTATTAGATGCCGATCCATTGACTTATATAAACGTTGATGAAAATTTGGAATGGCAAATAGATGGAAGGCACGGAATAAATGAAATCCATTGCCTATGCCGCAATGATGCCAATGGCATTTTTCCTGGCGACACCTATGAATTATTTTATTACCATTTCCCAGAAGGCTGGGTATCCTTAGGACAGCAAACTGCAAAAAAATATACATTATTATATAACGCAGTACCTGCCAATGGACTTTATTGGCTGCGCAACTTAACTCAGGGGCGCGAGGAACGTATTTTCACTTGGGAAAAGGGGAATATCAATTTTTGGTGATCAAATTTCATATTAATTCATTTTTCACCTGCTACTCAACAGGAAACAAAAAAAGATTGCCGCAATGTATGCGGCAATCTTCTTTTGTCAATGAAAACTCGATCAGAACCTTGGAGGGAATTGACCTCTGTGCTGGCGCATTTCTTTCATGCGTTTTTCTTCGTTGGCTTTATACGTGTTGTATTGCTTTTCGGTCAAAACTTCCTTGAGCTTGGCATCGGTAGCCTCCTGTTCTTTTTCCATTTTCTCACGCATTGCCTCGTGATCTTGAGGTTCGGGGCGATCTTTTTCAAATTCCTCTTGCCGTTTTTGGAACTGTTCCGTAAAATAAGCTTTCAGTTCCTTTTGCTGGTTCTCATCCAATTTAAGCTCTTCCGTCAAGCCTTTTACCATTCGGTTCGCCAATTGTTCGGGGGTCATGGGTTCATGCGGTCTTCCTGGTTGCGCATAGACGTTGATTGCAAAGAGCATCAACAGCGCTGTCGTCAAAAATGCAATTCTTTTCATCGTCTTTCTTTTTTAATAATCATCTAAATGGATAATTAAATCTTTATATGTAAGTTAGATATGGAAAGTCCAAAATGGTTTATGCCCCAATGCATAAAAATACTTAATTCCTCTCCCTTTGACACCGGCAAATCCAGCCCCACAACAACTGCTTTTCCCGGGTAACCCAATATAATGAATTGCCGACAATCTTCTCGCGCCTCAATGCTCCAAAGCAAGCCCCTCCACCTGCTTTCTGAAAAGGACTACAAAAAGTATTTGCTTAGGAATCTCTTCCTTCATTTTTTCCTTGAGAAAAGCATACGCCTTTTTAAGATGGTCTTTCACCGTATTGATAGATAGCCCCAAAGCATTGGCAATCTCTTGATTGGATTTCGAGGCGACTACACTCATCTCCAATATGCGCTTACGCTGGGGTGGAAGCTGGTCAACCAACTTGGAAACAAGGTCTAAATACTCTTCCGGAGATGACTCCTCCGTACTTAAGTCATAGAGATATTCTTGCTCAAACTTCTCTTTCACCTGCTGGTGTTTCAAATGGTTCAGACAACTGTTTTTCACGGCATTCCGCAGATATCCATTCACATTATCCCAATCACTCCAATCCCCCTTATTTTCCCACAATTTGACGAAAATATCCGAAACAATATCTTCCGCCAGAGGCAAATCGTGAAGATAAAACACCGCAACTTCTACCATTTTCGGGTAGAAATTCTCAAAAAGCATTTGAAAATCCGAAAGCTGTTTGCGTTGCGTGTCCATGAAATAAAATTTTCAAGCAAAGGTATGGCTTTTCAGGAAATAAAACAAGGCTTCACACCTTCTCCATCCTCACTTTTTTATCCTTGTCCAGATGCAGGATGCCGCTGAAGGTACTGCCGTCTTCTGCACAGAAGCCGGAGAGTTTGCCAGTTTTTCCCTTGGTGAGGAGGGTTTCGACTTGTTTGGGGGTAAGTTTTTTGCCTTGAATTTCCAAAGGAATAAGGAAGTCGCAACCCTTGCCGTAACGGGTACATCCCCAAGCGGTTTTGCCCTTGACTACGTTGCCATTTTCGCATTTCGGGCATTTCAACGGAACGGCAGGCTGTTCTGCGTTTACCGACTTTTCCTTCTGACGAGCAGCAGGTTTGGGGTTAGCAGGAACTTCCACGGTGATGGTTTTTGCGCTGGCATACTTCACGTGGTGGACAATTTCGTTCACCATACACTTCAATTCTTCCATGAAATCCTCCACGCGGTAAGTACCGTCTTCAATCATTCGCAACTTTTTTTCCCATTGTCCAGTCAATTCGGCAGATTTCAATAGTCCGTTTTGGATGGTGTCAATCAATTCGATACCTGTTGCCGTTGCCAAGATGCGCTTCTTGTCCTTACGGATGTACTGCCGCTTGAAGAGGGTTTCGATAATGTTCGCACGGGTCGAAGGGCGTCCGATGCCGTTCTCTTTCATGAGGTCACGCAACTCTTCGTCTTCCACCTGCTTGCCGGCAGTCTCCATTGCGCGCAACAAATCTGCTTCTGTATAATATTTCGGAGGCTGGGTTTGTTTCTCCTGCAACTCCGGAGTATGTGCCCCGTGCTCTCCTTTTTCGTAAGCGGGTAGCACGTTTTCATCATTCTGTTTGTCTGCATTCGCACCGAACACCACCCGCCACGCCGGTTCGATAATTTGTTTCCCGGTGGCTTTAAAGTCTTCCTCGCCAATTTTTGCCAGCACGGTGGTATTGGCAATCTCGCAATCCGGATAGAATACCGCAATGAACCGCCGCGCCACAAGGTCGTACACCCGCTTCTCGTCGGGCGAGAGGTCATAGCGGAATTCCCCGGTCGGAATGATGGCATGGTGGTCAGTGATTTTCTTGTCATTGAACACTTTGGGAGATTTTCGGATTTTTCCTCCCGACAGGATGGGAGCAGTCAGGCTCTCGTAAGGTTTCAGCCCTCGGAGAATTTTGGGCACCTTAGGATACTGGTCGTTGGGCAGGAAATTCGTGTCCACGCGGGGATAAGTGGTCAGTTTCTTCTCATACAATGACTGAATCAACTGCAACGTATGTTCTGCCGTGAACGCAAACTTGCGGTTGCACTCCACCTGCAACGACGTCAGGTCAAAAAGTTTCGGCGGATGCTCCATCGCCTTCTTGCGCTCCACACTTGTGATTTCCAGTTCTTCCGGCTCGATTTTCGCCATCAAGGCTTCTGCTTCCTCTTTTTTATCGAAACGTCCCCGCTGGCAAGAAAATATCCCGCCTCGGTAATTGGTGCGGATTTCCCAGTAAGTTTCGGGTTTGAATTGGTCAATGGCTTTCTGCCGTTCCACCACCAATGCAAGCGTAGGTGTTTGTACACGCCCTACAGACAGAATATTTTTTCCTGTGCCATATTTCAGCGTATAAGCGCGGGTAGCGTTCATGCCCAGCAGCCAGTCACCGATAGCACGCGCCGAACCGGCAGCATAAAGCGTGTCGAATTCCTTAGCATCCATCAGTTTCGCAAAACCTTCGCGGATTGCTTCCTCCGTGAGCGAGGAAATCCACAATCGCTTCACCGGCACTTTGCACTTCGCCTTCGTGAGTACCCACCGCTGGATAAGCTCCCCCTCCTGTCCGGCATCCCCGCAATTAATCACCTCGTCGGCACGTGCCACCAGTTCCTCAATAACCGCAAATTGCTTTTTGATGCCTTCGTCGTTGATGAGCCGGATGCGGAAACGTGAGGGAATCATCGGTAGCACCGCCAGGTTCCACTTCTGCCACTTGTCTGTGTACTCTCCCGGTTCTTGCAGTGTGCACAGATGCCCGAATGTCCACGTCACGCAATAGCCATTTCCTTCCAAATACCCGTCCCGCCGGGTTTTGGCTCCCAAAATATTCGCAATCTCCTTGGCTACACTTGGTTTCTCGGCAATACACATCTTCATGACTCTGCACTTTTAATCTGTCCTTAACTCAGGAAAGTCCTTCTCTCCCGCAGCCGGCAAAGATAACCCGATTGCACCGGAAAAACAAATGCGCCGTGTATAGGCAAATAAAAACATTAAAAAAGGCTGCCCCGCACAGGAGCAGCCCAAACTAAAACAATTTTATCTACTACCTTTTATTTCACTTCCCAAGTGTCGCCACTGTTAAGCAAATCCTCCATGCAATGGATTTTAGACATTTTCTTTACGTCTTCGATTTGCTGGTCTAAAGCCTCATCGTATGTATGTGCTTCCACATCACGAATTACGCCGAGAGCAACGGGGAATTCCGGAGCTTTCATGTTTACCAGCATCCAATGGATGAACGGATTGGGATTATGAGCATCGTGTACAAGGATATCGTCTTTGGTGATACCGTCTTTACCGATTTCCACGATTTTCAACTCACCGTTCTTGGCAAGCATCAAACCTTTGTTCTTCTCTTTTCCGAAAATCATGGGTTCGCCCTGCCGCAAAATAATTTGACGGTCGTCTTTGAACTCTTTGTCGGTCACTGCAGAGTGGGCACCATCGGCAAAAATCACACAGTTCTGCAATACTTCAACGACTGAAGCACCTTTGTGCTTTACAGCTGTTTCCAATACTTCTGCCGTCAAACTTACATTGGTATCAATGGAACGTGCAAAGAATTTTCCCTGAGCACCGATGCAAAGTTCACCAGGATTAAAGGGATGCTCAATGGTTCCGTAAGGAGAAGTCTTCGTCTTTGTCCCCAATTTGGTCGTCGGAGAATACTGTCCTTTGGTCAAACCGTATATCTCGTTATTAAACAGCAAAATCGTAATGTCCACATTCCGGCGAAGCACATGGATGAAGTGATTGCCACCAATTGCCAAAGCATCGCCGTCGCCAGAGATTTGCAGGATATTCAAGTTACGGTTGGCATTCTTTGCCCCTGAAGCAATGGCTGCAGCACGTCCGTGGATGGTGTGGAAACCATACGTATTCATATAATAAGGGAAACGTGAGGAGCAACCGATACCTGAAATCACAGCCCAAGATTCTTTCGGGTAGCCGAGTTCTGCCATGGCTTTTTGCACTGCAGTGATAATACCATGGTCACCACAACCAGGACACCATCTTACTTCCTGGTCACTTTTAAAGTCTTTCGGAGTATATTTTATTTCGTCCATTTCAATATTGTCATTAAGCGTTCAACAATGCGTTGATTTTTTCTTTCAATTCCACTACCGTGAAAGGCAATCCTGCCACTTTATTTACCTGCTTGTAATTGAATTCAGGGAATTTGCTCTTCAAATATTTAGCAAATTGTCCTAAGTTCAATTCACACACAATGATTGTCTTATAGCGGGACAATACATCACGGGTATTCTTCGGCAGCGGATTGATGTAATTGAAATGTGCCAGACTGATATCCTTGCCTTCAGCACGCATTTCTTTTACAGCAGAGAACAAGTGTCCGTAAGTTCCACCCCAGCCGACAATCAATACATCGCCACCTTCTGCGTTTCCGTACACTTCTTGTTCCGGGATGTCGTTGGCAATACGAGCCACTTTTTCTTCGCGCAAGTCTACCATCAATTGGTGGTTTTCAGGCACGTAGCTGATATTTCCAGTGATATTCATCTTTTCCAAGCCACCAATGCGGTGTTCCAAGCCTTTCGTGCCGGGAAGCGCCCAAGTTCTTGCCAGCGTCTCCGGGTCACGGGAATATGGATGATAATCGTCACCTTCTTTTGCCACACGCAATTTAATCTCAGGCAATTTATCCATGGAAGGAATCAGCCAAGGCTGTGCGCCGTTAGCCAAGAAACCGTCCGTCAACAATACAACCGGAGTCATGTGTTCCAAAGCAATTTTTCCTGCAATGTAAGCATAGTCAAAGCAGTTACCGGAAGTGCTTGCTGCAATGACAGGCATGGGAGATTCGCCGTTACGCCCATAAAGAGCTTGCAACAAGTCAGCCTGTTCTGTTTTGGTAGGCAAACCGGTAGATGGACCGCCACGCTGCACATCTACAATCACCAAAGGCAATTCAGCCATGACTGCCAAACCGCAAGCCTCAGACTTCAATGCCAGACCGGGACCGGAAGTCGTCGTACAAGCAAAATTGCCGGCATAACTTGCGCCGATTGCCGTACAGATACCACCGATTTCATCTTCTGCCTGATAAGTCTTAGCCCCCAAATCGCGACGCAAAGCCAATTCGTGCAAAATGTCGGTTGCCGGAGTAATCGGATAAGAACCACAGAAAAGAGGCAATCCTGCCTTTTCAGCCACTGCCAGCAACCCCCAAGCCGTAGCTTTATTACCAGTGATCGTACGGTATTTCCCTTTCTCAATGGTTGCCGGAGAAACTTTGAAATGCACAGCCAAAGCGTGTACGTTAGCTGCATAATTATATCCTGCACGCAGCGCCAACTTATTGGCAGAAGCGATATTGGGTTTCTTGCCGAATTTAATGTCAAAGAAAGCTTCCGTATGTTCTACAGATTCCTCGAACATCCAATAAATCATGCCCAAGGCAAACATGTTTTTGCAACGTACTACGGACTTTTGGTCAAGTCCGGTCTCTTTCAATGCCTCGACTGTCAATTCCGTCATTCTTACGGGCACTACATTGTAGCCTTCCAAGGAACCGTCCTCAAGCGGATTGCTCGTATAACCTGCTTTTTCAAAATGCTTGTCTGTGAAAGCATCCAAGTCGAGAATGATGGTACCTTCTTTTTTTGCCCAACGCAGATTGGCTTTCAAAGCAGCCGGATTCATGGCAACCAACACATCGGCATAGTCACCGGGAGTTGTCACATGTTCCTCGCCTATATGCACCTGAAAACCGGACACGCCACCCACAGTTCCTTGCGGAGCGCGAATCTCAGCCGGATAGTCGGGGAAAGTCGCCACGTCATTTCCAAATAAAGCAGCTGTATCTGAGAATTGCTGCCCCGTCAATTGCATGCCATCTCCTGAATCTCCGGAGAAGCGGATGACTACATCATGTTTTTCGATAACTTTTGTCTCTTGACTCATGATTGAATTAAGTAAATTAATAATCGCTGACAAACTAAAATTTCACAATGCAATACATTTGCCGCAAATAAATTCGACAAACATCCTGCCTTGTTTCACGAAGTAAAGGTACGGAATCAAACCTACTAAACAAACTTCCCAATGATATTTTTTCTTTATTTTTATCAGGCTGGTAATCAGTATCATACAACCTTCATTCACTCTCGTCAAAGCGTTTTTCCTGTCAAAATCGAGGAAACAAACGTTTGAAAAACGACATTTTTCTCCAAAACCACGTAAAACTTCATCGATTTATAAGCAAAAAAGAGGTTTTGCTTGCAGATTCAAACTTAACTTATCCTTAACGCCTCGAAGTAAAAGAATATTTAGTAAATTTGAAATCGCAAACCATAAGGTCGATTTTCAAAAAGCAAAAGGTATGGCACGTTTTCTAAAGGACAAAAGAAAAGCAAAAGGACAGGCTCCGGGTTCCCTTATATTCATTGGGCAACAAGCCATAGAGCACATCCGGATTTACCGGACGCAATATAGCTCTGAATACTATAAAGAAGAACAAATCACCCAACCTCAACAACTCCGCAAAAATTTGTCCGACAAATACGTTACCTGGATTTCCATTCATGGATTGCACGAGACTGAGGTCATTGCAGAATTGGGGCAACAATTTGAAATCGACCCGTTGATTCTGGAGGACATTTTAAATACCGATGAACGCCCTAAATTTTCAGAAGATTCCCGTCACCTGTTCATCATTACCAAATCCCTGCAGTTCAACAGGGAAACTTGCAAGGTAAAAATTGAACAAATCTCCATCATTGTAGGAAGGAATTACCTGATTTCTTTCCAAGAAAGCGAAACGGAACATTTCCAGGATGTCAAGCAACGCCTGTTGAACAAACAGAGCAAAATCCGCAGCTATTCCAGCGACTATTTATGCTATGCTTTTATCGACACGCTCATTGACAATTACATCCTGAACATTGAGCGCTTTGGCAGCGTAATCGAAGAACAGGAAAAGATTTTGCTGATTCCCAACAAACAGACTGTCGAAAACATCTACCATTACAAAACTGAATTGGCATATATCCGGAAAAACATCCGTCCCATCAAAGAAGTCATCACCCGCTTTGCCACTTCCGACTCCCCGCTCATCAACGAGCGCACTTACAAATTCCTGCGCGACTTGGAAAGCCTCGCCACACAAGCCACCGAAGCCATTGAAATCTACTATACAATGGTTTCCGACCAGCAAAACAGCTACAACACCAACCTCAGCAACAATGTCAACGACATCATGAAAGTGCTGACCGTCCTTTCCACCATTTTTATCCCCCTTAGTTTTATTGCCGGCATATACGGCATGAATTTCGAGTACATCCCCGAACTGAAATACCGCTATTCGTATTTCATCCTCTGGGGATTGATGCTTGTCATAGCCCTCCTCATGCTGCTTTTCTTCAAACGCAAAAAGTGGTTCTAACGCCGTGCACCGGCAGGAGCAGAGACAATCCCGTCCAGCATCTCCCGGAAACGCGCCTTCAAATTCAATTGCGTACTGTCCACCTTAGCTTTGCGCGAAGGCATAAAAATATCCTTGTACTTGGCTTTGGTCACTTTGAATTTTATTTTGTCCAAATTATCCAAGTTCCCGGAAATGTCTAACCCGGCTTTAAAAGGCAAAGGAGATTTCAATATGGAAATATGGTAATTAAAAGTCATATCCACATTGTTTTGTCCGCCCACTGCCGCTTTGTACCGGTCAATTTCCACCAAAAAGGGATAGATGTCTATTGTCCCGTCCTTGACAGCCAAATCCACCGAAATGCTGTCAATCAGATTGCGTTCTTTATTCTTGAACATCAATTTTTTCGAGATTTCAGCAAAAGTCTCCCCGTCCATCAGCACCAAATCGCGTCCGTCCAAATAGGCAGCCCCGCGCAACGTCGGCAAATCCACCACCAGGGCAGTATCCAACTGTCCGTCTGCCGCAATATTGAAATCCACCGTTCCGGAAAACGAACGCAACATCGGGAAAAGCGAGTCGAGCGCAGGCATCAAATAAACCAGGCTGTCAATACGGATATCACTCATCTGGAGCGAAAAACCGGCGTATGCCTTGAGGCTGTCAATCGCCCGGTATATAGCAGTTGTCCGCATATCCGCAGCCACCGAACGCAATTTCAAATCTGTCAACTGAATGCACTGGTTGCGCATCACCATTTCGCCATGAATGCTATCCAAACGCATCCTTCCGAAAATAAGACGCCCGATATCAGTCTGGAATGTGAAATCCACCCTCGGAGGCACCACAAAAAGGGTATTGCCCCCCACCACCGCAGTCGTATCTTCCACAACTGCCATCTCATCCATGTCGTCCGTTTCGCCCGAACCGGCTATTGTGTCCCGGAATCCAGCCTGCACTTTTTCCATATAATCCGTTCCCCGCTTCATTGCCCGCAACAATTGGTTGCAATTCAAACGCCTGGACGATACGCGCAACTCCCCATAAATGGTATCCTTACGGAAGAAAGCACGCATCAAATTGGTAATATTCCCCGTCACCCGCAAATCGGAACGCCCCAGACGCAATTGCGCGGAATCCAAACTAATCTCATTCATATTAAAACGCAACCGCGTACCCGGCATCGAAATGCGCACCGGGAAAAAGGGCGTAAAGGCACGCAGGCTTCTGAAATCAACTGTCCCCGAAGGCATCCACCGTTTCTTATTGCGGGGATTCTGTACGGCATCCACACTAAAATTGGCATAAGCCAAATTCAAGCGGTTAGCCATTACCCGCGAGCGCAAACTGTCTACCTCAATATCCGCATGAATGCGGGGCACTTTCTGGTTCCGGACTGTCGGCTTCAGAGAAGCGTCTGCCGTCAATTTCTTCAGTCCCAACAAAAGCGTATCGCGCACAATGAACAACGTCCGTCCCAATTTCAAACGCGATGAAACCGAAGCCACTGCCGTAGTGTCACGCAATGGAGAGGTCTTCAGAGTCAGGTAAGTCGTGTCCATCAACAAGTGCAACCGGTTTTTCACATGAATGTCCAAACCCGAATAGCCAACCACTCCATTCAGCAAATCCGTCCCCTGCAACGTATGTTCGTTTTTCCGGTTGGAAGCAAAAAGCAACGCCGCCGTGCGGATATTGGCAACAATGCTGTCGTTCGGGATGAAAATATTGACATCCCGCACCTGCAACTTGCCGCCAATACGTATTTTCCCGTAATTGCCATTCACAACATCACTGACCAAGACATTTCCCAACAGAGCCGCCTTCAAGTCTCCTTCGCAAGTAATGCCGTCCGCCAAAGGGAATATGCGGGTAAAATCCTCAAAATTAACATCTGCGTCAACTTTCGCTTTCACCACCGGCTCCTCCAAAAGGTTTTCCACATTGCCCTTTACCCGAACGCTTGTTCCTCCTCCCCGCATACGGAAATCCCTCAAATGCAGATAGGACATCGAGTCTTTCTGCAAATCGACAAAAGCCCTGAAGTCCAAGTTCAACGTATCTATATGCGACGGCATGCCGGGATAGGCAATGTAGCCGTCCTTGATGCGGAACTCGGAGATAATTTGCGGCACCTTCTCCTTGCCGTACAAGCCGCTTATTTTTCCCCAACATGCCACTTCCCCACGAACATCCACATCATCCGTCTGTTTTAATACTGCCTCCGGCACCAAGTCAAGCAGCGTTTTCAAAGAAGGTATATGAATCCCATACTTCACCTGCACATCCAACGCCCGATTGACAGAATCTCCCCGGAAAGTTCCCTCAGCCCCAAAACGCACCCCATTCACATTAAAAACAGCCTTTTCCAATCTGCATAAAGCGGAATCACGGTTCACCCGAAGAGCGGTTTCCATGCCAAATGCCAGCTTGTTCACCAACAATTCCCCTTCCTGCCAAAAGAGGATGTTGTCTGTTGCCATTTTCAAATTGAGACGGGCGCGGCGTTTCCCCAGCCAACCGTCTATTCCTAAATTCAAACCATCAATCCGGGTATACAATTGCGTGCTGCGGTCATCAAAAATCACCTGACCGTCCCGAATCCTTACATCCCGCAACAAAATGCCCGACGCCAATTCTGTCGAATCGGAGACCAAAGTATCCGCCGGCATTTCCACCGCGGTCGAATCCTCTGCCAGACGCACCACATCCCAATTGGCAAGCCCGGTGCTATCCACAAAAGCATATATTTTCGGCTTTTCCAACACAAAATCCTTCACAATCACCCGCTTCCTCATCAGATAAGCCCTCGGATTAATCGTAATCAAGCAAGACTCCATGTCCAAAAGCGAATCCGTCTTTTCGGCAAGTCCTGTTCCATGTCCCTGTACGGTAGAAATCACCGACACATCCTCCATCTCAAGCCCCAAATCCGGGAAAGTGGAAAAGAAAGTCAAATCTATTTTACTGAAACGCACTTCCGCATCCAAATGCTCATCCGCCACTTTCTCCACAATACCTGCCAATTTTTCCGGCGTAAATACCCAATGAAGCACAATCCCCACTCCTGCCGAAAGTAGTAACAACAGAATCAACAGGCTCCATAAAGTCCATTTGATAACCCGTTTCCAAGATTTTCTTTTCTTTTCACTACACATGCCACAATGTTTTTCAATAGATTAAATATTTCGCTCGCACTTGCTCAAAAGCCTCCAAATCCGCCTGCCAGCGATCTCGGATTTCCTCCTCGCTTTTCCCTGCAAGGATATCAGCCCGGAGCGTAGAAGTCCCTGCCAATTTCTCAAAGAAAGGAGTGAAAAAAGGCGCCTTCCCCCGGTAATGCTGATAAGCTGACAACAACCAATCCAGACGCAGCCGTTTCCCTGCCTTCACCGCTTCATATTTGTCCCTCAAATCCATACCATAACACACCTGTCCTTCACATTTGGGATGCAGGCTCATGCCGGGAATGCTCCTCGGGGTAAAAGCATAAGGCATGCCCGCCAAGTCAGGATGTCCGAAAACCTGAAAAGGCGTATCAGTGCCCCGCCCTTCACTAACCACAGTCCCCTCAAAGAAGCAGACTGACGGATAAAGCATCACCGACACTTTGTCCGGCAAATTAGGCGAAGGCTTCCGCGGTAATTCCACCGCCATATCCCGTTTCCACCCCTGACAAGGAATTACCGTCAAGTCACAAGTTTCACCTCCTGCCAGCCACCCCTCGCCATTAATCATCCGGGCATATTCACCTATTGTCATGCCATAAACCACCGGCACGGGATGCATGCCGACAAAAGAACGGTGCTCCGGCTCTAATACCGGACCATCCACATAAAAAGCATTGGGATTCGGACGGTCCATCACCACCAATGGAATGCCCTCCTCAGCACAGGCTTCCATTACATAATGAAGCGTCGAAAGGTAGGTATAAAAACGCACGCCCACATCCTGTATGTCGAACACCATGACCTCTATGTCCTCCAAATCCTCTACCGTTGGTTTCTTTTTCTTGCCATACAAGGAAATTACCGGCAAACCGGTCGCCTCATCCCGATAATCCCCCACTGCCGCCCCCGCATCCGCATCGCCCCGGAAACCATGCTCCGGACAAAAAATACGCACCAAGTCTACCCCTTTCTCTCGCAAAAAATCCACCGTATGCATCTCCCCAACCACTGCCGTATGGTTCGCCACAATTCCCACCTTCTTGCCCGACAATAGTTTTTCATACTGCACAAAATTACCGCTGCCCGGCACTACAGCCGACGCCATGCCCCACAAAAGTACGAGGCACACAGACAGTAACCAATTCTTCCCCATCATTTCTTGTCGTTTTTCACCTTTTCCTCCGGCAAATCCATCTGCATGGAGAATATGATGCTTTCCACTTGCCGCAACATATTCCGTTTTTTCCCATCCGGCGCATATACGTATGCCATCAAGTAAAGTACCCGGTTATGCTGCTCGTCCAACACTACATTCAAGACAAAAGGACCTCCCATGTAATCATTCTCCACTTGCCATAATCCCCGAATCAACATAGCATAATGCCCTCCGTCATACTGATAGTTTGCCACAGACATGGGCGTACGCATATCCAAAGCCATCCAAGTGCTGTCTAAAGGACCGGGAATGTATTTCCCGATTTCCTCATTTACCTGGTCGAGAATGACTTGATAGTTCAATTGGCTCTCATGCTCGTATGGTTTCTGGAAGAAAATAAATCCCCGGCTGTCCACATTCGTCTCGTAAGACGACCAAACAAAATCCGCCGTGTCCTTGTTGATATTATACCCGCCCGGGCAATACAACAAGATATCATACTTATCCCGGAAAAAACGGAACACTTTTTCGTTCGGTGTCTTTTTGTAAATTGAAATCAGGCGGTCACGCTCTGCCTTCAAATACACGTTCATCATCAAATCCTTGTTCTCCCGGAACAATTCATTAAATGCCTCCACGGAAGGCGCCGTAATTTTAAATACTTTTTGTGTACGTGCCCAAGGACTGTCTGAATAGACAAGCGTCGCCGAATCCACCTCATTCGACAAAGACACCATCAACACATTCCGGTGCGCTTTCACCGACCGGTCAAAATTTGACAACGGCAAATTTATCATGTCAAACATAGGTTCCGCCTGGGGCAAACCCATTTGCGATTGCCCGAAAAATGCCCGGATAGTATCCCCCATCGGGCTCTCCCAACGGGCTTTCGGCATAATTACCAACAATTCATTCGTAGCGCCCGTTACCGGCTGCGTGGCAGACCCGCCTGTTCCCTGCTCTTTACAGGAAAAAAAAGCCGTCCCCAAAAACAAAACAACCAAAAGCAAAAAAACTGTCCTTTTCATCGCATTTATTTTAAATTAAAACATTTCTCCCTATTCCCGCACAAGCACTTTGCTCTCGTCCGGGACCAACATGGCTTTCACCGACCCGATTAAAATCTTCGCCTCCACCATTAACGGCAGGCGGAACTGGTCTTTGCTCACCCAGATTTTCATTCCCTCCCCGCCTCTAAACACATTGCCTTCCACCAACAGCGGCGAGAACACATAACACTCCCTGCGCTGCCCGGCAACTTTTATCTTTTCCGTTCCCAAATAGCGGATATACAGATCATAAATCTCGCTGTCTATCAATATGCGGATGGGTATCAAATCCCTCTCCCGGTATTTGTCGAAATCCAATTCCCGAGCCCACCAGGCGACCGACAACATATCGTATGTCTCCGGCTTCAAATGCACCGTGTCCGTCCGCTGGAATTTGCCGATGCGGTTGATATTGCCGATAACAACCGAATCCGCATAATGGAACTGGTAGTGGAATGTCTTGTGGTAATCCGCCTCATGCGCCATCCGCGAAAACTCATACGGGAAAAAAGTTTTCTTGTCGTGGTGTGAAACCAACGTATCGCGCAACCTGAAAAAAGAATCCCAGAACGGCAACGAAGTCCCCACCGCCTCCAGGCAATTAGCATTCGGGTATTTCTCCGAATCCGTCGTCGAAAACACCACCTTTCCTGCTTTAATCCAAATAAAGCCCCAATTGTAATAACCGTCATACACCAACTTCTCCAAAGTCGGGTACTTCGATTGGGCACTCAAAGCCAAACTGCCTGCCAAAAGCCAAAACAAAACAAACCCCTTTTTCATACCTATTTCTTTTCTTTCTTGATTACAACATCATGATTCCCTCCCACTTCGAAATCCTGCTCAATATCGAAATTCTGCTTTACATCTATTTCCCCGCGCATGTACACAATCACCTCCGGCTGCTGGTGCTTCAGGTACAATCCCGTGTCCCATTTCCCATTCCCGTTTGCGTCCAATATTGCCCGCACCCCGTATTTGCCTTCCGGCAGCAAATCAAACACCAACTCCCCGTCCTGCGCAATCGTCTTGGACTGCACAATATTATAAGTACGCTTTCCGTTTTCCGACTTCCCGCTGTCCGCCTTGTACAACTGCACAATCGTCTGCCCCGTCACTCCATGCAACAAAAGAATAATCTTCCCATAATACTCTTCCGTCCGCACCTTGAACTTCTTTTCCAACTTGTCATTAAAACGCCCGTAAATGTCATAAATCGTCGCCGAATCAATCTCCAACTGATACTCCCCTCCCGGTTTCCATGCCGCATCCAAATAAATCCTCCTCACGCGCCGCGGGTCATCCGCCACCTCAAACGGGATCGGTTGGTACACCGTATCTACTTTTTCCGAGAGGCGGATGCTGTCCAATGTCGTCTTGTCTATCGGACGTCCAAACTCCAAGTACAACCGTGCCCCCAAATCCAAATCTCCCGAAATACTGGGTTTCACCTCCAAAAACTCCACCTTCTGCTGCTCATCCTCCTTGCGCTTCGCATTCCCCTTCTTCTCCTTGGTTCTAAAAGTATAGCGCGTAGTGTCTGCTACACGCGTCCATTGCCCCGTACTGTCCGAACGCAAATAAGACAAAATCACGTTCAACGTGTCCCGCTTATACGCCGTCGAATCCTTAATCCAATACGTCAGCGTATCATTCCCCACGCTATGCTCCTTGAAATACCAATCTTCCGGCAACGGCTCCGTGGCAAGCGTATCCCACAACGTCAACTCCAATTCGTTATCTCCCGGAATGCTGAAAATAAAATGCAACTGCTCCCGCTCCTTGCGTTCATCCTCGACCAAATACAATTGCGTCAGCTTCTCCAAGAAAAGCCGCAAATACAAATCACTGGGACCATACGCCAAATAATCCGTCCGCACAATGCTGTCCCGCCAAATCGTATCCGACTGCACAATCCGGTCAATCAGGCGGAATGTATCCACCCGCGTCGCCGGCTCCACAATCGGAAGCACCGCCGTGTCCATCCACGCGAACATCTCCGACTCCGGCGTATATTTCTTATCCCGGTTCGCATCCTCTATCGCCATCACACGATAGCGTGCCTCCCGCAAATTTGTCAAACGGAAATTCCCCGAGCTATCCGTCCTCGCAATGTAATCCGGCAAGTGCTTCAACGGAATGGAATCCCCCTCCTGCTCATACAAAGCGACCAACACCCCCATTACCGGCTCATACGACTCCGCATTTACCACCGTACCCCCCAACTCCAAGGTATCTATCACGCTGCCCGTTGAAAACACATAACGGTAAAAACCCAACGGATTGCTCTCATTGTTATCCACAATCGCATCCGCAAAGTCCATGCTATACGTCGTATTCTCCCGCAAAGAATCCGGAATCGCCACCTGCACATACTTCCCCTTCAAGGTCACCCGCGGGTCTTTTTCCACCGGAGGCGAAAAAATAAACTTATTATTGATGTCATTCAACTGCACAAACTCATCAAAATAAATATTCACCCGTTTCTCCGTAAAATTGGTCGTAAACGACAAAGGGCGTTCTTCCACCACATGCGGCGGCGTCTCATCCTTCGGTCCCCCTTCCGGGTAACCGCGGTTCGCGCAACTGTACACACACGCCGCCACAACCACTGCCCACAGCCCGTTCAGGCGAAATATATCTCGTACGATCCGATTCATTTTCTGTCCTTTTTCCATGTTCAATCATAACATCACAAGTACAAAAATAGTAATTTCAACCGGAAATACGAAATTACAGAAAAATTTTTCACCGCCTGCCCCAACGCCACTGCCCCCTTACTCCCGCTTATACTCGTACAAATTGTATTCTTTCGAGCCGTAGAGCCGGTCGCCAATGGCAAAACAGCGGTAATCCCCCAAGCCCACTCCTTCCGCCTGCTGCCACCGCTCCATCTCGAAATCGAACACAAAGCACAAGTCTGTCCCCATCTCGTAGGCGTATGCATAATCCCGCCCGTCCGCGTGCAGCGTGAACGTCCGCACCTTCTCCGGCATCACTGGGAACTCCTCCGGGCGCAACGGTTCCTGCCGCTCCCAGGTCAGCGTCTCCGGCACAAACCGCCAGCAGTCGCGGTACGCCTCCAACTCCGTCCCAAAGCACAAATAATGCGCCTCCCCCGACGAAATCACCGCCGCATTTTCCCTCGGGTTCACGTCCATCGACTCCACCCTTCGCCATCCCTCCGTGGGCGAAAACTCATAAAAATCTCCGCAGTACTTATACTCGGCAAAACCGACAGGCATGTATCCCGTCCCCACATACGCCTTCTCCCCTGCCACGAACGCCACCGCCCCCGTCCTTCCTCCGCCGGGAAAAGGCGCCGGCACTGAATCCCAAGTATCCTCCCACGGATCGTACCACCAAAAATCCGACAAATACTGCGTCCCTATCTCAAAAGGCTTCCTGTCCAACGCGACTCCCAGTCCCACATAAATCCTCCCAAACAACGAGAACGCCACCGCCCCCTTCCGGCTCCTACCCGGAAACGGCGCACATTCCATGAAATCACTCCACCCCCTTTTATAAGAAAACCATGAACGGCTTTCATCTTCCTCATCACTTTCAATTACCAACATATCCCTTAATCCGGTAAAATACATACTATCACACACCTCCTCAACCACTCCATCTGGATAAGCCAATGGAAAAATTCCTACATGCTCCCACATCCCCTGCCCCAGCGGATACTCCGCTACTTTTTCCTCCTCTTTCTCACATCCTCCGCAAAGGATTCCGGCAATCGCAAACATCCACACCCATTTGTTTTTCCGTTTCATAACAAAATCATTTTAACCATTATACATCAAATGTTCCACACGCTGTCCTCCACTTTTTATGTGCCGCAAATGTATGCCTTTTCTTTTGAATCAACAAAGAAAAACTGCTACCTATTATTCCGCTCCTCCCAATATCTCCACAAGTTAAGATCCACTCAATTCAACATAATATTTTTCTATAAAAGGTTTTAGCACAGGGATATCATCCTCTATTGTATTCCATAATTGAATTGGCTTTATTTTATAATAACCATGAACCAACACATGACGCATGCCTTCTATTGCTTCCCACTCCACCTCTGGATGAGTTTCTTTAAATTCCTTTGTCAGCATATAAACCGCTTCCCCTATGATCTCCACATGTTTCACAAAACCATAAAACAATATGGAATCACCCGCCACCTCCTCAAAAGTATAACGACTTTTATTTTCCAATAATACATTAATTGCATCCAAAATATGCTTTAAACGCCACTCATCCTTAATTTTTTCTCTCATAAATCAAGATTTTGTCACGTTCAACATTATCTTCGGCAAAAGAAAGAAGTCTTCCTTCTTCTACAAGATCTACCTCCCTGCCCAAAAGTTTCCGCAAAGCGCATGCAATTTTTACAATGCCCAATAAACTTAGAGACTCGCTATTCTGATAACGCACTAAAATATCCACATCACTGCCTGCTGTTTCTTCTCCTCGGGAACATGACCCAAACAACCAAGCCTTCTCTATCGGCTGCCCTGCCAGATAGGCTTGGATTCTCGGAATCATCGCTTGCACATCAACACTCAGCATAATTTCTATTTTTTAATCTTTCCACAAAGATACAAAATACTTACGAAATTCAAACGTTCCGAGCGAATTTCTTCATTCACCCCTCCCGTTCCTCCCAATACCGCTGGTAGTCATCCGACAATTTCATCAGGAAGCCGTGCGGTTCCGCCCGTTTCCCCAAATCCCCCAGCCGACGGCAAGGGTCATCCAGCACAGGCAAATGGAAGAAAGCCTGCAAATGCTGGAAATAACATTTCTTGCTCCTGTCCCCCTGCACCGGTTTCACCCACTGCAAACACCACAACGCGTCAAACAACGCCAGCAAGGCAATCGCATCCCCCTGCCACGCATAATTCCCCTGCACAAGCGGCGCAAACTCCCGGCACAGCCGGCACAATCCGCACCACGCCAGGTATTGGATGTTCAGGTATGCCGACAACAGGCAGCGGCATTGCGCATTCAACTCCCCCAACTCCACCGCCGACTTGTCCCGAAAAACCAGCACATTCCGGTGCGCCACCACCTTCCCGTCCTCCAGCACAAACAACTTCCCCATCTCCTCCAATTGAATCTCCAAATACCGCCGCTCAAATTCCTGCAGGTTCCGCGTATTCAATTCCTTCCACACCTGCCCCAACAAACGATTGCAGAATTCCTGATACTTCTGCCGGCTGCGGAACTGGTTAAAATGACAGACCGGCTGTGTCTCCGAAGCACTGAAATAAACGTCCACGTGCATCAAATCAGCAATGCACTTCTCAAACATTGTCAACATATTGTACAACTTTAGATTATTAATTAGCAAACGTCAAAGCACAACAAACCCGCCCCCGAAGGGGCAGGTCCTATTGATCCATTATACAGCTATATATGCAATTCTTTTTTACAACAAAGATTCAAAATACATCTGAAATTTCTTTCACCTAATCCTTAAAGATTCACAAGCGCAATGCAGTTGCCAAATCCCTTGCTTCTAAAATATTGTCTTCAATCGAGCAATAAGTCCAACTGCCATAACGCCCTATGGAATAAATCCCATTTCCTGCCAGCTTCCCTTTATAAAAGGATACGGCATCATTGCCCTTCCGTTTTATATGTACATAAGCCGGATTCATCAATACCGCTTCATAATCCACTAGCTTTTGCCCGTTTACAATCCCCAAACGCTTCAAATCGTCCAATACCCGTTCCAAATAAAGCCCTTCTTTTTCCAATAGGGCATTTTCCGGAAAACCGATTTCCACATACAAAGACATCCTGTCTGTTCCCAATATGTTGTCGTAATAGCCTACCCGGTAAAAAATAATGTCCCGGTCTGGCACATAAATCCAACTGTTCACCTCATCATCTCCCTTCCCGTCAAATCCCAGATTAAATACCAATACCTTGTTGCAAGAAAAAGCATCGCGGGGATAATCAATGCCGCATTTGTTTAATAAAACAGGAAACGGCAAGGTTGATACCAAACGGTCATACGCGATCTCCCGTTTGTTGGTCACCGCCACCTTGCGCCCGACATCAATGCGCAGCAACTCTTCCCCTAAACACAGGCGGCTGTTATCTATGTTTGCCAGTAACGAACGGACATATTCCGATGCCCCTCCACGGGGATAGGTAAAGTGGCTGTTATAAGACTGGTTATTTCCGCAGCGGAAATTCAAAACAATGTCTTCCTTGTCCGCTTTCGGGAAAAAACGCCCCATCGCGTCCATATCCAACTTGTCCAAATCGCAGGCATACAACTTCTCATTATAAGGCACCAAGAACTTTTCCGCTATTGACTTCCCCAGATTGGCATACACCATCCCCTTGAAAGTCGTGTAATCCTTTTGCTTTACGGCAAACAAATCATACAGGCAATCGATAAATTCCTCCTTGTCCAGTTGGTAGATATTCTTCTGGAAAGGGAAGTCGATATATTTGCCCTTATATAATATCTGCGTATGCTTCTCCACTTTCAGCAAAGAATCTGACGCAATGTTTTTACAGACATACTCTTCTATTTCCGGATGCTGGAAATGGAAAAAATGCCCGGAATAATCCCATACGAACCCATTCCTTTTTATCGTCCGGCAATAACC
>CALUKF010000004.1 GCA_944321145.1 uncultured Odoribacter sp.
CCCATTTTGTCCATGAACTGATGTATCTCTTCCGTGTCAAGCGGCTTGCCGGTCTTGACGAAATCCTTGAATTCTTCGAGTGTCATAATTCCTTGCATTTAGTTTATTGTCCGCAAAAATACGGCAACACGGAGAACAACGGAATACACAAATTCCCGATGTTTGTACCTGTTTTACGGAAAATGAGATATCTTTTGATACATTCTCATAAGTTCTCCATCATCACCTTGTACCATGCACAAAAAATCCCAACCGTAACGCTCATAAAAAGTTGTATGTTCCGTAATGAGATAGAGAGTATTGATACCTTTTTCGACCATCTCCCTGCAGATATGCTCCAATAACTTTCCGGCAATGCCCTGATTGCGTTTTTCCGGCTCCACATACAAGGCGCAAACATTCGGGGTCAAGTCTTTGCGGTCGTGAAAATCGTTTTCTATGACACCGGCTCCGGCAATTATTTTTTCTTCTTCTGTCACCACGTACCATTGTGGCACAGGCTCTCTTCGCTGAATGCTGTCATCTATGCTTATCAGATATTCTTCCAATGGGATTTCCCATTTCTCATGAAACCAGTGGGCTGCCTGTATACGCCACTCTGGATGAGTGCCAAGAGCGATAAAGTTATACGCTTTCATTTGTATTTCTCATTTTACATACGCTTGCGAAGATAAGGAAAATCGCGGAGCCGTACAAACATTATTTCCCCATCGCCTCCTTCACCCTCGCCAGCAAGTTTGGAATATCCAAATGCTGCGGACACTTCGCCAGACACTCGCCGCAAGCGACGCACGAGGATGCCGGGTCGCCGCGCTGTATGGGCGACATCGAAACGGTGTAGTCTGCCATTGCCCGCTCCTTGTTCCGATGCAGGATGTAGTTGTTATACACGTAGGCAAAAATGTAGCCGATGGCGACGTTGTGCGGACAGGGGATGCACTGGTAACAGCCCGTGCAATCGATATGCCCTGGCGCGTGACGGTAGGCATAAATGGCGGCACCCAATGCCTCGCGCTCGGCAGGGTTGAGCATGTTGGGGCGGGCTTTGGCGGCGTACTTTAGGTTCTCCTCCACATCCGCCATGCTGCCCATGCCGCTCACCGCCACGCTGACTTCGGGTATGTCCCAGAGGTAGTCCAACGCCCACTCGGTATCAGGCTTTTGGATGCCCGTGGAGGCAAGCGCGTCACGCATCGGCTGTGGCAGATTGGCAAGGAATCCCGTGCGGACGGGCTTCATCACCGCCAGCCCCATGCCGTTGGCAGCAGCATACTTGGGACCGAGTACGCCCGCCTCGTATTCGTAGTCCAAATAATTGTGCTGGATGAGGCAGAAGTCCCAGGCGGGCGTGTACTCCACCACCCGTTTGAAGAGTTGCAGGCTGTCGTGGAAGGAGAAGCCCATGAAGCGGATTTTGCCCTGCGCTTTCAACCGTTCCATTTTCTCGATGAGCTTGTAGGGCAACACCTTTTCTTTCCAGCCACGGTGCATAATCATGTGGATGTGGTAGAAGTCGATGACATCGGTGCCAATCGTGCGGCGCGACTGGTCGAAGAACTTTTCGAAGTCGTCCGCCGACTGCATCTCCCACCACGGCATCTTGGACGTGACATACACCCGGTCGCGCCAGCCTCCGGCGAGGGCTTTGCCTACCGCCTGCTCGCTCTCGCCGCCGAGATAGACGCGCCCCGTGTCGATGTAGTTCACGCCGCCCTCGATGGCACGGCGCACCATCGGCGTGGTCTGGTCGAAATCCACGTGCCCGTTTTTCATGGGCAAGCGCAACATCCCAAACCCCAAGGCAGACACTTTCACGCCTGTCCGCCCCATGTCTCGGTATGCCATGTCGGGGTTATAATTCAAAATACCCCTGCCTGCTTCTTCTTTTACCGCTTGTTTTTCTGCTTCTTGTGCTACAAGTTTTGCCGGATGGATGAGTGTTCCGGCTGCGGCTGCCAACAATCCTTTCTTGATAAAATCTCGTCTGTCCATACGATGCCCGTTATTTAACTATTTTGCTGAATCCTGCCGGACGCCGGCGAATGCCATGCAACACAACAGGATTTTATCTTGTGCAAAGATAGCGGACGCGAGTCGGAAAGCTCCCAACACCATTACGGATACTTGTAACACATTTACAGATTCCCTATTTCTTCACCGTGAATTGCAGTGCCACCGGCTCATTTGCCATGCCGGCAGGCAGCGTGACTTCCACCCGGTCGCCGTCCACGCGGTATTTCACCCGCTTGTTTCCCTTCAGGAGGGTCATTTTGCCCGTAGGCACATTGCCTTTCCACACAAGGGTTGCGGGCAGGTTTTCCCCTTCCGGAAGGGCATAAATGGCGTACAGGGTTTTGCCGTCTTTGTCTGCGGTGAACCACGTGTTTCCATCATGGTAGACCGGTGTCGTGCGGGTCGCATAAATGGCTTTGCCGTTTGCACGCAACCATTCGCCCACGGCATGCAGGCGTTCTACGGCAGCTTCTTCGATGATGCCCGTGGGGGTAGGACCTACGCCCAGCACGAAGCACCCGCCTTTGGCAGTGATTTCCGCCAGCGTGTTGATGACTTTTTGTGCAGACTTATACGGCGCGTTAGGCACCCAACCCCAGTCGTTGCTGAGCGGAATGCAACTTTCCCACGGGTAATTGAGTTGGGTTTCCGGAATGCCGCGCTCCGGCGTCTGGTAATTTTCGTTCTTGCCACGGATGCTCCGGTCTACGGAAATCAGTCCGGGATGCTGCCTGCGGGCTTTTTCCAGGATGCTGTCCAGCCCGATATCCTCGCCGGCAATCCAACCGCCGTCCAGCCAAAGAATGTCAAAACTGCCGTAATCCGTCATCAGTTCATCCAATTGGTTGCGGGTGAACGTGACGTAATTTGCCCACCAGTCGGGGTGGCGTTCTTTCTTGTAATTGATGCGTCGCGTAGGCGTCGCAAAATAAGGATTCCAAAACCACTCGCAATGCCAGTCCGGCTTGGAGAAATAGCACCCCATCATAAAGCCCCGTTGGCGGAAAGCCTCAAAGACATGCAGTGCCGCATTCCGCCGTGGATGGTCTTTGAATGCCCCGTGGGCAATGGAAAAATCCGTGTATTTCGAGTCGAACAGGCAGAAACCGTCGTGGTGCTTCGTGGTGAAAATCATATATTTCATCCCTGCATCCGCCATTACATCCGCCCATTGTTCCGGGTTGAAGTCCACCGGATTCAGGGAGTCAATCAGTCCCCAGTACCATTTTTTATACTCATCGTAGGGCAGCCCGTTCTTCCGGGATATCCAATCTTCGTCCTCAGAACAGATAGACCACGATTCCACGATGCCAGGCACAGAGTACAGTCCCCAGTGGAGGAGCACCCCGAATTTCTGGTCTTGCCACCGGTCGAGCTTTTCCAATACCTGCGGGTCCGTAGGATAAACATAATCGGACGCTGCCGACTGTTCATGCACAAACCCTTCCACTTGTTCCTGTGCACTCAGGTTTAGCGCCAGGCTCGTCCCTACGACAAGCCCCAGTGCGCTTTTGCTAATTTTCTTAAACATAGATTTCTTCATCATTCCCTTGTATTTAGTTGTTATTAAAACTCATTTGAACCACGCATTGACATCTTCATATTTCAGGATGTGGACAATCACCTTCCCGTCCGCCGTGAAATGGGGCTGCTTGCTGGCGAAGAGTTGTGTGGTCAGTTCGCCCATCTCTTCGCAGGTAAGGGACGTGTCGTATGCCATTGCCGCTGCTTTTGCCAATGCCAGAGCCACCCGTTCGCGCCCTTTTTCCCGGATACTGCCTTCCGTGTTCTTATAGTGTTCAATCAATTCCATCAGCACCTCCCGAGCCCTACCGCCCGGCAAATCCGGCGGCACTGCCTGGATGGCATAGCAGTTTTTGCCGAAAACGGTCAGCTCAAACCCCAGGAATTCCAAGTCTGCCAGCAGGTCGCCCACCAAGACAAAATCCGTTGCCGGCAGTTCCAGCAACTCCGGGAACAGGCTCTTTTGTCCCGTCACCCGGTGTTCCGCGAGGGACTGCATATAGCGGTCGAAGAGGATGCGTTCGTGCGCCCGCTTCTGGTCTATCAGCATGAGCCCGCTTTGCACGGGCGTGACGATATACCGCCCTTTGATTTGGAAATAGCAGGTCGTCGAGGGAGCCAGGGGTTCTGCCGCTTCTGCCATCTCCGGAATGATGGTTTGCACCGCCTCTTCTTTCTCTTTCAGCCCGTCGAACAAGATGTCCCAATTCGCCGGCACCGCCTTATGCGGATGGGGATGGCTGTCTTTTGCCAGGCGCGGGAAGTCCGAATCCGCCGGCGTGATGCTGTCCGCCGGGTAATTGAACGGGTTGTAACCCGGCGTGTAACTGATGCGGGGCACGTAGGGCATTTCGTTTCCCACCGCAGCAGGCACATAGTCCATGCTCCCCTCTGCATCGAAATCCAGAGGCGGCGTGATGTTGAATTTTCCCAAAGCCTCCCGCACGCATGCCAGCAGGATTTGGAAAAGGTCTGCCTCATTTTGGAACTTGATTTCAGTTTTAGTCGGATGGATGTTCACGTCCACCGCCGACGGGTCTACCGTGAAGTAGAGGAAATACGAAGGCACGCTCTCTGCCCCCAGCAGCCCCGAATAGGCTTCCATCACCGCTTTGTGGAAAAACGGATGCTTCATGAAGCGGTTGTTTACGAAGAAATATTGCTCCCCGTAAGTCTTGCGTGCCTGTTCCGGCGTGCAGACAAAGCCCTTGATGCCCACGATGCTCGTCTCGCATTCCACAGTCACCAGACGCGAATTGATGCTTTTTCCAAAAATGTGTACAATCCGCTGCCGCAACCCGCACACAGGCAGGTCATACAGCGTCGTGCCGTTGTTCACGAGCGAGAGCGCGATTTCCGGGTGGGTCAGTGCCACCCGCAGGAATTCATTCGTCACGTTGCGCAATTCCGTTGTATCCGATTTCAGAAACTTGCGCCGTGCCGGGAGGTTGAAGAACAGGTTTTTGACCGCAATGTTCGTCCCCTTCGGCACGCTTGCCGCCTCTTGGCTCTTCAAGTCAGAGGCTGCCATGAAAAGGCAGGTGCCCAGTTCGTCCTCGGCGCGGCGGGTCTTCACTTCCACTTCTGCCACGGAGGCTATCGAAGGCAATGCCTCCCCCCGGAAACCGAGCGTATGGATGTTGAAAAGGTCTTGCGCCGACGCAATCTTGGATGTGGCGTGCCGCTCGAAAGCCATGCGTGCGTCCGTCGGCGACATGCCGCAGCCGTCGTCAATCACCTGGATGACCGCCTTCCCCACATTTTTCAGCAAGACCTGTATCCGTTTCGCGCCGGCGTCCACGGCGTTTTCGACCAGTTCTTTCACCACGGATGCCGGACGCTGCACCACTTCGCCCGCTGCAATCTGGTTCGCCACCGAATCCGGCAACAAATGCACAATGTCCATACCAGCCCCTCCCTTATAAGCCAAAGAATCGCATGATGGCTTCCGGGTTCCGGATCACCAGATAAAACGCCAGGATGAACAGCATGATTAATATCATGAACAAACGGAGTGTCCGCCAAGTGCCGGCATTGCCGCGTGCCGCGCGGCGGCGTTCATACTCCGCCCTGAAGTGCCCTTTGAGGTGGGGGACATACTGTTCCTGCTCCCCTTCCTCCTCCATGCCAAGCTCCGCCCGCACCCGTTTTAGCCGTTCCTCCCGCGCCTCCTTCTCCGGGTCGTAAAAACGGGGCTTGTACTCAAATCTTCGATACTCCGGTTTCTTAAAAAATAGCATAGCTCTCTACGTTTTAGTTCTTATTCGTTCACTTTTTGTTTCCTGCCGAAATGCTTTGCCAGCCATTTCGGCACAATGAATGCACCCGCAAACAGGTAGGGGTAATACGTCACCAGCCGCCACAGGATGGCGATGGCTATCGCCACGCTTGCCCCCGGCAGGAACTCGCCCAAGTATTCTTTGAACACAAATTCCGCAAAACCGCTTCCGCCGGGTGTCGGGCTGACTAACATCATAATCCACATCACCAACTGCCGCGCGAAAATCAGGAAATGGTCGCCCCATCCGTATTTCCCTGCCCAGAACGCCATCAGCAAGGCATTCACCACCCAATAGCGTGCCGTCCACGAGAAGAAAGTCGCCCCGAAGGTCTTGAGCCAAAAGCTCAGCGGCTGGTGCCTGAGCTCATACGAATTGCGGATAATGTCCGATCCTGCCTCGTTTGCGCTGTGCCGCCATTTGCGCAGGATGCGCAGCTTGAAGCATTTCATCAGCAGCCATTTCAGCCCCCGAGGGTTCCGGAACAGCCCGTAACTCAATATAATCAAGTAAATCAGCTTGAGGGAATACCCCGTCACCGCCACCCAGAGCAGCCCCGTCGTCACGCCTTGGCTCACCCCCGGCATGTCCCACAGCCGGCTCTGGCTCACGCAAATCAAGATGATAGGAAACATCAAGATAAAATACAACTCGTCCAGGAACGATGTTGCCATCACCATGGCGGAACTCCGCCCCACCTTGATACCCTCTTTGTTCACAAACAAGATGGCAATGCTTGTCCCCCCGACCGCCGACGGTGTCACGGCAGAAGTAAATTCCCACAGGAAAATCACCCGCACCGCGCTCCACCAACTCAGCCGTCCCCCCGACAACACCCGTATCCGCACAATATAGCCGAAATCCCGAATGAACATACAAAGCACAGCCACCAACAGCCACGCCACCGAATGCCACGTGAACGTAATTTCCCTGAACGCCGCCGGGTCAAACTCCCGGTACAGCATATAAGCCACTACCCCCACCCCAATAATGACCGGATAGATAATCTTATAGGGACTTATTTTCCTCGTTAATTGTTGTTCTGTCTCTGCCATAAATAAAACCTCTACAAAAATAAAGTTCATAAAGTTAATGGAAAGTTTTCGGATAAACCACCTCTTTTGCCATAAACTTTATGAACTTAGCATACTTTAAGAACTCTCGTGGAGAATATCGGAGTCGAACCGACGACCTCTTGCATGCCATGCAAGCGCTCTAGCCAACTGAGCTAATTCCCCTTCATTTCACGGGCAAAAATAACACAAATTCTCCAACCCCGCAAATTTCCGCCCCATTCTTTCTCCTTTTCCCCGCAAAAACTTCCCCTCCCCTGAATTATACTCGATAAAGTATAATCTTCCGCTCCATCATAATTTTTATACTCAATCGAGTATAATTTCCGAGGACACCGCTCTTGAAGAAGAATGAGCACCGGCGTTTTCACTGCCGCATCCGCCCCTCTTGGCGCATCTTCCACATGGCAATGCTGATGGTGCTTATGGCAATGCCCAGCAGTACCCAGTTCCACCCGCTGGACAGCATCTCCTCCTCTCCGGTAATGGAGCACAGCATATACCAAGTGAACCCGACGCTTCCTACAATCAGGGATGCCAACATCCATTTCCGTGTCACCCAACTAAATTCTCGTTTCAGCGGTTTCCCCGCCAGCCAATCCGCATACAACCGCATGCCGAGCACAATGCACACGCCCACCGCTGCACCCCAAATCCCCGCCCAAATCATGGCATCCTCCAACGGCAACTCCCGCGGCTCCGCCACCGCCACATACGTGACAAACAACGCATAAAACCCCAACGCCCCCACCAACCCGCACATCACCCTCCAACCCCTTGAAAACACCTTTGCCAACTGTCCTTCCATCTTGTCCTCCTTTCTTGCTTTTAAAGATGATACATTGTGGATTGTCGTCCCCAAACCACCGCTGCGTCCTCAGCTCCGGCTTCCGGCAGGATGCGGACAATAACGTCCTCAGAATAATCCTTCAGCGTCACGGTTACGCGCAGGCACTTGCCCAAATCCAGTTCCCCGATGATAGTTCCGGTGACATGGATGCGGAAAGCCTTCCCCTCAAGGTTCTGGGCAAAGGGGTATGGCGACCCGTCCCATCTCAAAGACAAGTCTTCTGCATCAAAGCTTATCTTGGCTCCATTGGCGTTTAACAAGGTGGCTTCCTTGCGCTCCTTGTCATACGCATAAGCCAATGCCATGTCCAGGTGTACATCCGCGTTGCCTGCTTTTGCCCGCCATAGCGTATTGGTCTGCACGTAGTCTACCGGTTCCTCGCCCGATTGCTCCACGATTGCCGGCTGCGCTTCTTCCAAGAAGTCGGTCAATACCTCCGCATTCAGCAGGAAATCCACAGTGGCTTGGGTTTTCTCCTTGGGCATCCGCACTGCAAGTTCCTCCAGAAGACCTTCCCAAAGCGTGAAATGCAGGTCATATCGCTCGTTCAGCTGTTCAATAATGCGGTATTCTTCTGCGGATACTTCCTCACGAACCCATGCCGGGATGATTTTTCCCTCGTTGGTGTAATACGACTCCGGATGCCAGTCCTCCGATGTGGAATCTATTTCTACCAATTTCATTGATTGGGCAAATGCTTTCCATTTCGCTTGCAATTTCGGCATAGTGTCTTTTACCCATTGGTTGTTGCGCGCTATCTTGGCCTTGAACGCCCAATATTCCGCCTCTTGGAATCCTGTCTGCAGGAACTCCTCCAGCGTCATGTCAAAGGCTTGCAGCTTGGTCGTAGAATCGAATTGAAAATGCTTGTCCTCCACTTCCTCCTTCCATTTCTTCAGCCGCGCCTGCTTCACCTCCTCCTCTTCTTCCGTGAGCAGGTAATCCGGCACAAGGTGTATATACTCCGCCTTCAATTCCCTCTCCTGTTCCGTCAGCAGCGAATCCACAACCATATACACCAATTCCCCGCCCGCCGTCCTCGGCAATTGCGGATGCTGTTCCTCCTTGCATGCCACCACCGCCAGGCAACACAACCCCCAAACCCAAATTCCCTTTTTCATAGTCTTCAATTTAAAGTGAATGATTCCTTTTAAGCGCGTTAAAGTTACAACGTTCCCCGAATAAAAACAAGCGCAGGCATACTGAAAAAGTTCTGAATTTTTCCCGGATGCCATCCTTGTGCCGGCATGTGAGGGGATACTCCGACAATAGTCTGAAACCTGTCCTACACCCGTGTAAAACAGGGTCAGAACCTATATTTGAGTTACACTTAACTTACACTTGAGTTACATTTCATTTAGAGATAAACCTATTCTCAACCTATTATAAACCTATTATTATCCTATTCCAATATAATAAGAATAGGTCAAAAATAGATTTTCATATAAATATCCTGTAACTGGAGTGTAATTTATATGTAACGAAAATGTAACTTAAATATGGGCTCTAACTATGCCTTGCTGCTGTTTTGGACAGGTGCGGGCACAGAGTTCATGTTAGCGGGCGGGGAAACTTGAATGTACCCAATCTTTCCGCTACTTTTGGGAAAAACCAAATCATGGTAAAAACCTTGGATTTAAACCAAGATTTTAAAAACATCACCGCACAACTCGAACAGATTATAACAGAAGTAAAACTCCTGTAAAACAACACCCTCACTCCTCCTTTCCCCGCGCCGAGCACTCTGCGCACAGCCCTTTCATCACGTAATTCACGCTTTGGAGCGTGAAACCGGGGGGCAGGGTGACTACGGGGACGCGGATTTTCTTCAGGCAAAAGGTGCGGTGGCACGCCTCGCAATAGAAATGCGTATGGAGGTCGCCCACAGAGCATTCGCACGTGTCGTCGCAGACGGCATACTTCAACGCCCCGCTCCCGTCGTCCACGCAATGCGCCAAGTGGTGCGAGAGGAACAACATCACCGTCCTGAAAATCGTAGACTTGTCCACCGTATCCAGCCGCTCCTCCAAGTCCGCAAGCGACATCGCCTGGTCGGTTTTCAGCATTTCCCGCAGAATCAACAGCCGCATCGCCGTCGGTTTGATATCCCGGAGCTTTAATTTCTCCAAAAGCATAGCTTCCTCCATAGCCGTTTATATTTTAATCATTCGTTGTATCCTTACCGCATTCAGCACTGCCAGCAACGCCACGCCCACATCCGCAAACACGGCCTCCCACATCGTCGCCATCCCCCATGCGCCCAACAGCAACACTGCAAATTTCACGCCAAACGCCAACACGATGTTCTGCCACACCACCCGCAACGTCACCCGTCCCGCACGCACCGCCGTCGCCACCCGCGAAGGCTGGTCTGTCTGGATGACCACATCCGCCGTTTCAATCGCCGCATCGCTGCCCAAACCGCCCATGGCAATCCCCACATCACTCAACGCCAATACAGGAGCATCGTTCATCCCGTCCCCCACAAACGCCACCCGTCTCCCTGCCTCGCGCAATGCCTCTATATGTGCCACCTTCCCCTCCGGCAGCAAATCGCCGTATGCCGCCGCCACACCCACACGCGTCGCAAATGCCGACACAATGGCTTGCCTGTCGCCCGACAGGATTTCCACCTCCCGGATGCCCGCTACCTTCAAGTCTGCCACTGCCTGCACCGCGTCATCTTTCAAGCAATCCGCCAAAAGCAAATACCCCGCATACTGTCCCTCCACGGCACATGCCACCATCGTACCTTCTCCAGTCCGCAATTCCGCAGGATACGCCACCCCATAATTTTCCAGCAGGCGCGTATTGCCCGCCAGCACTTCTTTCCCTCCGACCTTAGCCCGCAAGCCGCAGCCTGCCACTTCCTCTACATCCGCCACTTCCTCCACACGAATGCCTTGCCTCTCGGCATAACGGGCAACAGCCCGCGCAATCGGGTGTGTGCTATGCTGTTCCGAAGCCGCCACCCATGCCACGACCTCTCCGGCAGTTATTCCCCCGGTAGTCTCCACCGCCTGCACCTCAAAAACACCCTTCGTCAATGTCCCCGTCTTATCGAATACCACCGTATCGATTTTCGTAATGGCATGCAAATAATTCCCGCCTTTGAACAATACCCCCAACCGCGAAGCCGCACCGATGCCGCTAAAATACCCCAACGGGATGCTCACCACCAACGCGCAAGGGCACGAAATCACCAAGAAAACCAACGCCCGGTACAACCACTCGCTGACCTCAAACACAAAACCGGCATGCGCCAACGACCACACCCACGGCACCACGACAATCAGCACTGCCAATCCGAACACCGCCGGCGTATACACCCGTGCAAACTTTCGGATAAACAATTCCGCCGGCGCTTTCCGTTCCGACGCATGCTCCACCATTTCCAATATCCGCGACAAAGCACTCTCCGCATACGGGCGAGTCACCTGCATGCGTATGACCCGATCCGTCACAATCATGCCCGCCAACACCTCTTCGTCCTGCCGGATGGTGCGCGGCACGCTCTCGCCCGTCAACGCCGCCGTGTCAAAAGAGGCTTTCCCCTCTATCAGCGCCCCGTCCAAAGGCACCCGTCCGCCGGTCTTCACCTCAATTACTTCGCCCACCATCACCTCCTGGGGATGCACCGACCGCCATTCCCCTTCCCTCAAAACATCCACCGTTTCCGGACGCACATCCAACAAATCACTGATATTTCGCTTTGCACGGTCTACTGCCCGTTCCTGAAACGCCTCACCAATGGAGTAAAACAACATCACCGCCACCGCTTCCGGATACTCCCCAATGCCCAACGCCCCCACAGAAGCCAGCGACATCAGCGTAAACTCATTAAACACATCCCCCTTCCGGATTTCTCCCCACGCCTCCTTCCATACCTGCAACCCCACCGGCAAATAAGCCAGCACATACCACGCAAACTCCACTCCACCTTGGAAAAAACCGACCCCTTCCACATTCCCCAACACCAAACCCGCCGCCAACATTGCCAACGACACTCCCATCCGTCCCCCAAAAATCCGTTCCCTTCCCCCCTTTCCGCAACAGCCCGCAGCATGCTTCCGATTTTGAGTACAACAACGTTCCATAATCTTTCGCTTTACATTTCTACGGACAAAGGTAAACGTTCCGCCTTGCAATCCGGTTGCAAATCCATATCCTCCCCCTATCCTCCCCATCCCTATGGCACACCTGTTCCACTACTGTTCCGCAGCTGTTGGCTTTCCTAAGGCAACAGCTAGCCAGCAGATCCGAAACAGCAGCGAAACAGGTACAAGGGAAGTCGACAGAAACTACAAGGATTAATAGCTCGTCACCATAGTCTCCGGAATACAGACATAAAAGTCCGCCCGCCCCTTCTGTTCCTCGCCCAAACGCGAAATGTCTTCCGCCCGGAGGAAAGTAACAGTGGCAAGCGTGGTCTCCGGACGGTATTTCAAAAGGTAAGGAATTATCCCCTCCTTGAAGTCCGAGTGGTAACTACCGTTCAAATGCAGAAATTTCCCGTCCAGATGGCGGGAGATAAACCATGCCATCGTCGCGTCCTTCACGGCTTGCGCTTCCGCCAAAAGGCGCAAGTCGCCGGCAGTCTTTCCGCCCATCATCAGCATCATGCCAAACGCCTCGCGGCTTTTTCCCTCATCGTACTCAAAAGGAATCGGCAATGGGGCTATGTAACGCCGAGCTTCCTCCGAAAACGCCTCCAAAGCTTCCAGACCGCCATTCTTGACGCTGTTCGCATAACGGCGCGGGACGTTGGTGGCAATGAAAGGAATGCCATGCTCCTTCGCCAGCCATACCACCGCCCGGTAATCAGTATAATAATTATCCCACAGGCGCGTCTCCGCCTCGAAACGGTCATCAGTAATCAGTCCTGCCATGTACTCGTCCAGAATCAACTGGTTGTCGCTCTCGAACATCTCCGCGCCAATTGTAAACTTTTTCCCGTGAACCTCATAGAGCGAGCAAGCAATCTCATATTCCAACCAATGGGTAATGGGGCAGTTGTGCATCTCCCCGAGGAACACCACATCGTATTGCGTCAAACGGTCAACCAATTCCCCATAGGTGATGACATTCCCCTCCTTATCAAACAAAGTGTAAGCAGGCTTCTCCTGCGCCCATACGCCAACGCTTAAGCTACAGACGAGGCAAAGCATAAATAACGGTTTCAATATACGTTTCATGGCATGTTTATTTTCTGGTTACTCAAATACAGGAGCACATACGGCTCCAAACGGATGTATTTCCGGAAAGCCTTACGCAACTCGTCAGGAGTAATGCTCCGCAGGCACTGTTCGTAGCGGTCGAAGTCCGCCAGCTCCTCCCCATTCTTGATTAAGTTAGTCAACGTATTGCGCCACGCAGCAGAAGCATCCTCTGTTAGAGTTTCACGCTTAGCAATGAGAAACGAACGCTTGATTTCCTCCAACTCGTTCTTCCCGACTTTTTCAGTCTGCAAACAAGTGAGAATCTGCCTCAACACAGTGTCTATTGCCTCCATATTCTCGTTCTTTGCAGAAGCGTTAATATCAAAATAATAAGTCGCATAGGGGATGCCCTCATAAGTCAAGCCAATATACGGAGAATAAACTAAAGAACGCTCCTCACGTAGGACAGATATTAGGCGATCGCGAATCAAGTCGCGCATGATTTTCAATAGCAGCGTCTGACGTAACCCAGGCTTATAGTTCCCGTAAAAAAGATAGTCAAATACGGTCTGGCTTTCATTTTCGTGTGGAAAACCTTTAACAACCGTTTCGTCCGGCAAGGAAAAAGGCACTACCTCCCGGTATTTCTCCCCTGCACGGGCAGGTGCATTTCCAAAGACAGTAACGAACTGCCGGCAAAGGGTATCGGCATCAAAATCCCCGCAAATAATATACGTCTGCCCCTCCGTACGGGTATAAAGTTCCTGATAAAACGCCAAGATATCCTCGGCTGTCGCAAACTTTTCAGGACATCCTTCCGCCTTTGTCTGAGGAAGAGTCTCCCCCATCATCTCCCGCATGCAGGCAGACAGCTGCCGCACCGCATCACGTTGCAACATCTTCGCAAGCATGCTTTCGCGACCTCCTCCCCTTGTCCCAGAAGTGTCCGGCACTTCCACATAAGGCATTTCCGGATGGTAAATTTTCTCATAAATCAAACGGAAAAATTCCATAGCCTTCTGTACGGGACTCATACCCATAAAACCATGCCAATGATTTTCAACCGTAACCATCAGAGAGATATTGCTCTGATAAAGATAGGTGGAAAGCGTATCCGGATGTACTCCAGCTATTCCCGTAGCATCCATATATCCTGCCATATCTGCCAAGACAGAAAATTCTTCCTCCGTAAGGGCAGAGAGGCTGCCGGGTGCCAGAGAAGTCAAAAGAAGTTCCCCGCTCTTATCCGACGTAGGTTTCAATATCAAGCGAATGCCATTAGCCAATTCTACATCCAAAACGCCAAGATTGCTATATCGGGTTTGCTTTCGGATATATTCCGGACGAAATTTTCCGCAGTCTACAAGACAAACTGGTGTAGCGACACACACTTCCTCCCGCTCTTTAGGCTCCTCATAGACAAAAGGCTGGCAAGGCATTTCCATTCCCCGCCGCCAAGCGGCGACAATTTCTTCCGCCGTCAATGGTGCGCCGATACCGGAATGCTCCCGGCAAGCTACAAGCAATGACTCTTCCCCACATGCCAACCACGCGGCAAACATTTCTTGCAATTCGCCGGAAACAATTGCCCGCACCTCCTCCTGCACGTGGCAAAACTGGAGACTGTCTACCAGGTGCCGGTCGCCGGAAAGAACGTAATCGGTTAAATCCTCACACAACAAGGCTGAAGAACGCCCCGACAGGTCAGGCAAATACATTCGCTGACAAAACCGCTTTTTGACGTGCTCCCACTCCTCCGGCGTCCAACCATTTTCCACCAGATTTTTACAAGCATTCGCTGTAAGAGCTATCTGTTCCAATAGGGTATCACGCTGTTCCCCTTCCATCGTCAAGACAAAATGATTTTTATCGCTCAAATACCACTCATCAGAAACTTGCGTCCCTAATCCCAACGCCCGGAAGCGAGCAGAAAGTGCAGAAGCCAACAATTCCTCCCGCTGCCGTAACAAAGCATCCACACAAGTGCGCTGTACTATACAAGGACGCGGAATAATCAATTCCACGCTTGTGCGATGACGAAGCGAATCACTATTCCTCATTAGCCGGATGCCCTGTCCATACTCTAAGGGGACAAGCCGACACACAGTCGTATCTGCTATCACACAAGAAGAAAAATTACGGACAATTTCCTGCTCCACTTGCTGCGGATCAATATCGCCCACCACAATAATCGTTGCCAAATCAGGACGATACCACCGCTTATAAAACCGACGCAATGTCTCCGGTGTAACCTGTCGAATTTCGTCAGCAGTACCCAACGGGAGACGTCGCCGATAAATACCGTCCCCAATTTTCAAATCGTAAAATTCGTCCCCTTGGTCATACCCGCGCAATTCTTCCAAAATAATGCCTTTCTCACTCTCAACCCGAAGCGAATCAATCATAGCGCCATCCAACCAATCCCGTAAAATGAGTACAGAACGCTCAATGGCTTTTGTTCCATCTTGGTCTGTGGGAATGCTAAACATATACACCGTGCGGTCAAAGCCGGTGACTGCATTAATGTCCTGTCCATATTTCATGCCAAGCGATTCCAAATATTCCACCTTCCCGCGTCCGGGGAAATGGCGCGAAGGACCAAAAGCCACATGCTCCAGGAAATGCGCACATCCTCCTTCTGTGTCAGTTTGCTGCAGTGAACCGACACGCATAACCAAACGAAATTCCGCTTTGGAAGCCGGCGTGCCGTTTCTCAAAATCAAGTAATGCAAGCCGTTCCCCAAACGCCCTTCTACAGTGCCCGGCGGCAATTTCACCGGCTCTTCCTGAGCATACCCTTCTAAATGACAGATTGCAGCCATAAATATGGCTGCAATAAGGGTCTTAAAATAAAATATTATACGAGGATTCATTTGCGTTAAATGCTATATTCCACATAAACCCGGGAATAACCGCCGGCATTCGTATGGTCAAAAACAAACTCAAAATTCAATGTCCCCTTCTCGAAATCTAAAGTAGCTTTCGGGACAATATAATTTTCAGGCATTTCCCAATAGTCCTCTCCGATTGTGCTATAAAAGAGATAATTTTGCGGATTAGCTGTAATACCATAACTTACCAGTTCCTGCAATTCAGCATTGCCTTCTGCCAAAAGTTCCTGCTCCCGACCATAAGCACTAAATTCATAAACAAAAGGTACTGTTACAATCTCTTCTTCATACACGTTAATTGTCGTACCTGTAAAATTGACATTTGCCGTCTGTCCATTCATTTCCAAAGATATTCCATCCAACGTCATAGAGAAAGTTTCCTTAGAATCCTTATTCCATTCCAAAATTTTCATAAAGCGGAGCTTGCTCGGATTATACTCCTCATCCGGATTTGCAAAATACTCGGCATCCTCCACCGTCTCCTGCCGCAACACCCAATACAGATATTCCGTCAAGCCCAGCGGATTATAAGTCATTTTCAGTACAGGCACATCCGCTGTAGCCTCCTCACTCAAGGTAATAATAGAATAACCCTTGATTTCCCGTGTAAAGGCTTCCACAAAAGGCTGCAGATAACCATCTGCCGGGCTATGCACGGTTGTCTTGCAATTCACTACACCCAACCACTCGTTCAAATCAATACCAAACTTCGTCTTATATCCCTCAATCAACGCCTTCTGATCCTCTGTCAACTGTGGCATTGCCGGATTAGGGCGCACCACCACCTCCAGAGCCTGGTCTAATTGCAAATCCTGCGGGAAAGTACTCATAGCTATTCGGAAACGGACTTCCTCAGTCAACAAATTTTGATTATTGGACACCACTTCAAAAGTCGCCTGTTTTTCCCCGGCAGCAATTGCTACAGGATTCCCCTCCAAACGCAATACTCCTTGCTCGTCATCCAAAATTTCAAACGTCAATTGAATGTTTTCTTCGCAAGCAGTCGTCAGTTCCACCGTCACCGCCAGCGGAGTTGTGTCGTTTTCTGTGATAACCGCTTCATTTTTCACAGTCAAATATACCTTATTCGTTCCCGTGTAACCTCCATTACCTGGTTCATCGCTGCAGGCATGGAAAAGGGGCATTAACATTACCAGCCCCAATGCATAAATAAATAACTTCTTCATGGTTTTGTTTTTATGTTGTTTATAATTCAATTTTTGTCCACCCTTCATTTTGCTCCATGTAATTGTTATACAAATACTCTTCTTTAGGTATAGGGAAAGTCCATCTATAATCATCATTAGCAATATTCCTGCCGACCGCCTTATCCCAACCATTCAATACTTCTTTGCGACAACGCTTCAAATCAAAATAACGCACACCTTCACCCACAAATTCCTTGTGCTTTTCGTCCAATATCGCCCGTAGCAACGCCTCCCCGCTCACCCCCTCGTCCAAAAGCGGCGCCCCGCGTTGCGCCAAATAGCGGTTCATCACATCTACGGCACGGGAATCATTATCCCGGCAATACGCCTCCGCCAAAAGCAGGCAAACCCCTGCCACCCGGAATTTATTGATATACCGTACCTCCTCCTGCTCCCACAACATACGATTATATTTGCCAAAATTGGCGGCATCCGCCGTATCGCCAATCACCTGTCCCGGCATACGGAACCAATAAATGCTCTCTTCTCCGCGCAAATCTCCGGGAGCAAAACTTTCCACCAAATCCGGGTTCACCACTAAATAATCCCCTTTCTCCCAATCATAATTTAAATCCGAATAGAACGATTGTGTCGTATATAATGCAAAAATCCTTTCTTCACTCTCCGAATCGCTCCAAAGATTCCGATAATTATCCTCTGTCATCACGTCATATCCCTTGGTTTCAAGGACGCCTGCAGCATGGGCTGCTGCATCTCTGTAATTACCAGCATACAACTCCAATTCCGCCAATAAGTACTCCGCACTCAGATTACCAAGCCAATACACCTCGTCCGGCTCTCGCACCAATAGGAGCGATTCCGACAAAAGGTCGCGGATTGCCCCGATGCACGCTCCTACAGATGAGCGTGATAATTCAGCCATCTCCAATTTATCCTTCAGCACAATGCCCGGCATTTCCTCCCCCTCATCCGGCGTAACCGCGAAAAGCCGTAGTAAATCAAAATAACACCACGCCTTCAATACTTTGGCTTCACTCTCAATGCATCCCAGCTCCACCTCTTCTTCCGCTGTCGTACATACTACGCCCGGCAAACGTTCCAATACCATATTGGCATTGGCAATCGCTGCATAATATCCTTGCCACAGCGTATAAGCCAACGTTTCAAAGGCTGAAGGCTGCCAAGAATACAAATAACTAAGCGATGTATTTTTGCTAATCAGATAAGTAGACTCGAAATCATCAGCCAATACCGACAAATCAAATTCCGGATTAGGCATAGTGGTATAGGCGTTTGCCAACAACTCACGGGCAGCTTCGACCGTTGCAACAGCATCCGGATCTGAAAACTGATTTTCATAAGGGATATCCAATGTACAGGCACAACAATACAAGCCTGCTAAAATCCCAAAGATATATTGCTTTCTCTTCATAACTTAAAACGTAAGATTTAAATTGATAGTCAATACCGGTTGCAAGGTTCCCGCCAAGGAGCCTGTCTCCGGGTCGCTCTCTTTATAAGGGGTAATCATGAACAAGTTAGATGCCTGAAACGCCAGGCTGGCATAGCGGACAAAGGGACAATGTTCCTCCAGTATCCGTTGTGGCACACGGTAACGCAAAGAGAGCATCGACATTTTGAAATAATTGCTTTTACCCACATTCTCTGTATTCGGATAATCGAGCGAAGCGAGATTTGCGCTGGTATAAAACGGTGAATAATATTTCTTGCCCTCATCTCCCCGCTTGAACCACATATTTTCGGTCTGTCCCTTAATGGCATTACGTGTTGCATCATCAGCATAACGAACGTATGAATAATCGTAAGCCTTCACCCCGCCAAATACGTAATAAAAATCCATGTCCAACTCAAAGGCTCGATAAGCTGCACTCAAATTAATAATACCGGTGTAAGGCGGAGTGCCGTGCCCCAAAACAACAATCTCGTCGCGAGTAGGTGTCTTGTTAGCTTCCACCTCCGTACCATCACTGGACTCAAAAACCGGCAACCCGGTAATAGGATTAATACCCAAAGATTTCAATCCATATACAATATCATAAGGTTCGCCCACAATGTAATCTGGCACCACTGCCTCGCCGCTTGTATAAAGCCTGTCTGTATAATAGAGATCGACCACCTTATTACGATTGTAAGCAATTGAAGTTCGTAACGAGAACCGCCAAGGCTCCCTCTCCACAAGACGTGCATGCACCCCAGCTTCAACCCCGTCATTCCGCAGTACGCCAATGTTACGTTTAAGAGTAGTAAAACCATTAGAAAGTGGTATCGGCACATCCAGCAATGCCTGGCTTGTCTCCCGACGGTAGAAATTGGCATCCAATGTGAGACGATGGAAGAATTCCGCCGTAAGGCTGAAATCTACCGATTCTGTCTGTTCGGGTTTCAACTCATGATTATAAAGCTCCAACATATAAAGCAGCCTTTGGTCACCATAATAATCGGTAGAATAAGAGAATGTACCAATAGTCGAACCGGCAGAAACTCCAGCCAAGCTCGCTGTATTTCCATAGGAGGCTTTCAAATTCAAAGAAGTGAGTACACGGCTGTCTTTCAATGCCTCATAACGCGTAGGCGTCCAGCCTATACCGACTGCCCAGGCGGTGTTCCAACGTTTATCTTTCGGCAAGATAGAAGATGCGTCTGCTTTATAAGTGAAGAAAAGGTCATAAGTGCTACGATAAGAATAACCTGCCACCACTCCAATGCCTACCTGTGCAGTCTTCTCTTTATACGCCCCGGTCTGCGGCTTACGGTTGCCGGTTATGGAAGAATTAATTGCAGCCGCCGTATTATGTGTCCCGACACCATAGCCGGTAATAGACACATTGTCTACATCCGTCTTATAGAAGTCCACATTCCCTCCCAAAGTCAAATCATGCTTTTCACCAAAAGTATGGCTATAAGTCAGACGCACATTCGAAGAAATATTCGTCGTAACGTTCTTAGCCTTGGTCAATATGCCCCGTTCTTCCTCAGGCACTCCCGATGTCCGCTCCGTGATAGAAGTAGACGGGGTAAAAGTTTGCCCCTCATTCAGCACCACATCAATGCCTCCCACAGCATCAATTTGCAGTCCTTCTACAGGCTCCAGATTCAAGCTGCCGCTCAAACTGCCCCGCTTGTCTGTCGAACGTTCACTGTATTGCGAAAGCAAATCGTCATAAGTATAGTCAGCAGAAGAAGAGGAATAAGACACCAGAGTCCCTTCCTTTGTTTCATAAGGGTTCAATACATAAATCAACTCCGTCGGCGAGGTACTGCTTCCATTAGGAGTATTCGTCTCGGCATAACCGGCTTCAGCCCCAAGGGAAAGATACCCGATTTTGTCCAATTGCCGATCGATCGTCAAATGGGCAGTAAAACGTTGCACATCATTTCCCGGCACACGCCCGCCCTGCCGTGCATAATTCGCCGAAAGGTAATAAGATGTCCCCTCCGTTCCTCCTCGAAGGCTCAAATTGTGATTGTGGTAGGTACTGATGCGAATTAACTCATCAAACCAGTCTGTATTGTATTGTCGAAGCGAATCCAAAATATGTTTTCCATAAGCAATCATCTCCCCCAAACGCGGGTCATTGGCATAATACCTGCGATAGTAATCCTCACTGTAACGATAACCGGGAGCAGCAGCGTTCTGCAACAAGCGTTCCAACTCCAATTTCTCGTCCGTGTCCATCATTTCCACACCACGCCTCCCACGGGTCGTAATACCCATATTAAAACTATAGTTCACTGTCGTCTCCCCATCCGGGTTGCCTCGCTGCGAAGTAATTTCAATCACTCCGTTCGCCGCCTTTATGCCATAAAGCGCACAAGCAGCAGCATCTTTCAGCACCTTGATTTCTGCAATATCCATAGGATTTAATGTCATGAAAGCATCGGAAGAAATTACTTTTCCGTCCAAGACATAAAGCGGTTCATTGGCAGCATCCCCCTCGCGGAAAGAAGAATTACCGCGAACACGGATTTTCGGCTTGGAACCCAAGTCTCCCGTATTCGTGACAATCAATCCTGGCACACTTCCCTGCAATGCCATCGACATATCCATCATCGGTTTTTCATTCAGGCGCTTCACATCCACAGTCTGCACAACACCTGTCTTCGCCCGAAGATCTATCTCGTTGATATTAGGACGCGCCCTCACCACCACCTCATCCAATGCCCTTGAATCCTCCTGCATCGCAGCATCCTGCACACGCTGTCCCTCATACTTAAATGCCACATCTTTCATCCCGATAAAAGTAAACAGAACCACATCCCCCTTTTCCCAATATCCTCGCAATGTGTATCGCCCGTTCCCGTCCGTCGACGTTCCGTACAGCGCACCTTTTATCCGCACAGTCACACCCGGCAATGGCTGCCCGTTCTGGTCAGTCACTGTCCCCGTCAACACCATATCATTACTTTGTGCAAATGCCCAAAGGCAAAAAAGCGAAAGAAAAATCGTCAAGTATGTTTTCATAGGCACAAAAATTAGTCGTTAGCTCGACAAAGATATAACTTTTTTTTGAAATAGCAATAGTTCCATCTTTCCCTGTTTACTTTTCTGAGTGCAAAAGTAGATACCCTGCAATGGAAATGCAATCACCAAAAATAGGTATCTTGCCATCAAAATGGACAAAAGTAGGTAATTGCATTTTGCTCTGCCTGTATAAATATCAAAAACACATCAAGCAATAAACCGTACCCCTAATAATTATTCCCGACATAGGATTCTTCCCCCAACCAATGGCATTTTCCCGGAAAATGATTACATTTGCCCGCATTAATAATGTCACACGTATGTTGAAGAAATATTGGAAGTTTTTGACTATTTTCTGGGCGGTAGTATTGGCAGGGCTGGTGGGCGTTTTCGTGCTTTTTTGGTTGATTTCGGCAGGAAAGTTGGGATTCATGCCCACATTCGAGGAGCTGGAAAATCCGCAGAATCGTTTTGCATCGGAGGTGTATTTTGCCGACGGTCCGTTGATGAACCGCTATTTCCAACAGGAAAACCGGAAGTACACCGAGTACCGCGAAATCCCGCAATCGGTGATTGACGCGCTGATTGCCACAGAAGACGTGCGTTTTTACGACCACAGCGGCATAGACGTGCGGGGCTTATTCCGGGTGCTGAAAGGCGTGCTGACAGGCAACACCTCCTCGTCCGGCGGGGGAAGTACCATCACGCAGCAATTGGCGAAAATGCTTTTCCCGCGCGAACCGGACTTAAACGCCCCGGAATTGGTAATCCGCAAATTCAGGGAATGGATTATTGCCGTGAAACTGGAAAGGAGCTACACAAAAGAGGAAATCCTGACCATGTACCTGAACAAATACGATTTCCTCAACCTGGCAGTGGGCATCAGTTCCGCAGCAGACATCTATTTCCAGGTACCGCTCGATTCCCTGAAGGTGGAACAGGCAGCCATGTTAGTCGGGATGGCGAAAAATTCATCTTACTACAACCCGGTGCGTCGCCCGGAACTGACTTTGGAAAGGCGAAACGTGGTACTGGGGCAGATGTATAAATACGGGAAACTCTCCGAGCAGGAATTCGACTCCCTGAAGCAATTGCCGCTGGGATTGAATTTCAAACGGGTAGACCACAAGGAAGGATTGGCTACCTATTTCCGGGAATTCCTGCGGCTTTTCATGACAGCCAACGAGCCGGTGAGGGAGCAATATCACGACATCGCGCAATACCGGGTGGATTCGACAGCCTGGGCAACCAATCCGCTTTACGGCTGGTGCAAAAAGAACCGGAAAGTGGACGGCACGCCATACGACCTTTATTCCGACGGTTTGAAAATATACGCCACCCTCGACTCGCGGATGCAACGCTATGCGGAAGAAGCAGTGCAAGAGCACCTGTCACAGGATTTGCAGCCGCTTTTCGACAAGGAACGGGTGCACAAACGCCATTCCCCGTTCTCAAACGACATGACCGAAGCGCAAATCAACGATGTGCTCAACCGCTCCATCCGGCAATCCGAACGCTACCGCTCGCTGAAAAGGACGGGCATGAAGGAGGCGGATATCCGGAAAACTTTTGACGTGAAAACAGAAATGCAGGTATTCACCTGGAACGGCTTGCGCGACACGCTGATGACGCCCCTGGACTCCATCAAGCACTACAAGTCGTTCTTCCGCTCCGGCTTCATGGTGATGGACCCGAAAACCGGCTACATCAAAGCATACGTCGGCGGTCCGGACTACCGCTATTTCATGTACGACATGGTGAGCACAGGCAAACGCCAGGTGGGTTCGACGATAAAAGCCATCCTCTACACCCTGGCAATGCAAGAGGGTTTGGGCCCCTGCGACAAAGTGCCCAACATCCCGCAGACCTTCGTTTTGCCGACAGGCGAGACCTGGACGCCGCGCGGAGGCACCAAACGGGTGGGCGAAATGGTGACGTTGCGTTGGGGCTTGGCAAATTCCGAGAACAACATTTCCGCCTGGGTGCTGAAGCAATTCACGCCGGAAGCAGTGGCACAGATGGCGCATAAAATGGGCATCACGAGTTTCATCGACCCCGTGCCCTCCATCTTCTTAGGCACGGCAGAAATTTCAGTCAAGGAAATGGTAGCGGCATTCTCCATCTTTGCCAACAAAGGCGTCTACAGCACACCCCTGCCGGTTTACCGCATTGAGGACAAATACGGGAATGTATTAGACCAGTTCCAGGCAGAGACGCGGGAAGTGATTACCGAGCGGACGGCTTACCTGATGTGCAACCTGCTGGAGGGCGTCGTGCAGAACGGCACAGGCGTGCGCCTCCGCTACAAGTATAAACTGACGAACCCCATGGGCGGCAAAACCGGAACCACGCAAGCACACGCCGACGGTTGGTTTATGGGCGTGACCCCGGAACTGGTGGGCGGCGTATGGGTAGGCGCGGAAGACCGCTCCATCCATTTCCAGAACCTGGCTCACGGACAGGGGGCAAACATGGCATTGCCGATATGGGCGAAGTTTTTGTTGAAAGCCTATGCAGACCCCTCTTTGGGCTTGACGCAATGCGACTTTGAAATGCCGGCAGGCATCACCAAGCCGCTGGACTGCGACGACGAAGAAAGCGCCGGCGAGGCTTCGGAAATGGAATACAACGAGGACTTTTTTTAACCCGAAAAACACGACAGGCGATGGCTAAAACGAAAACAGTATTTGTATGCCAAAATTGCGGGGCAAAAGAACCGAAATGGACAGGGCGTTGCAATGTCTGCGGGGAATGGAACTCTTTTGTCGAAGAGATTGAATCCGCCCCTCAGGGGAAACGCGCCTCTTTCATGGGCAACGCCCCCTCGAAAGCCTTGCGCCTCTCGGAAATCAAGACGAACGCCGACGCCCGCATGGACACGGGCGACGGGGAACTCAACCGCGTACTCGGAGGCGGCTTGGTGCCGGGCTCCATGGTGCTCCTCGGCGGCGAACCGGGCATCGGCAAATCGACCCTGGTGCTGCAATTCGCCCTGCACAACCGCTGCGGCAAGGTGCTCTACGTCTCCGGCGAAGAAAGCATCGCGCAAATCAAAATGCGGGCAGAACGCTTGGGGGCAGACAACGACGACTGCCTTTTCCTCTCCGGCAATTCCCTGGAAACGGTATTGGAACATGCCCGCGCCATCCAGCCCGACCTCTTGATTATCGACTCCATCCAAACCCTCGCGACAGACGCCGTGGATTCCATCCCGGGCAGCCTCTCGCAAATACGGGAATGCACCAATGCCCTCCTGCGCTTCAGCAAGGAAAACACGATTTCCACTATCCTCATTGGACACATCACCAAGGACGGGCAGCTGGCAGGTCCCAAGATTCTGGAACACATGGTCGACACCGTGCTGCAATTCGAAGGCGACCGGCAATACATGTACCGCATCCTCCGCTCCATGAAAAACCGTTTCGGTTCCACCTCTGAAATAGGTATATACGAAATGCTCCAATCCGGCTTGCGGCAAGTGGCGAACCCCTCCGAACTCTTGCTCTCCAACCGGGGCGAAGACCTGAGCGGGGTAGCAGTGGCAGCCACCATCGAAGGCGTGCGCCCCATCCTCCTCGAAGTGCAGTCCCTCGTCTCCACAGCAGCCTACGGAGTGCCGCAACGCTCGGCGACAGGCTTTGATTCCCGGCGCCTGAACATGCTCCTCGCCGTCCTGGAGAAGCGCGTAGGCTTCAAACTGGCAGCCAAAGACGTATTCCTGAACATTGCCGGGGGCATCCGCGTGAGCGACCCCGCCTTAGACCTTGCCGTGGTCATGGCAGTGCTCTCCTCCAACATCGACGCCGCCCTGCCGGCAGACACCGTCTTCGCGGGCGAAGTGGGGCTATCCGGAGAAATACGCGCCGTCAGCCGCATCGAGCAACGCATTTCAGAAGCCGGCAAACTCGGCTTCCGCCAAATCTTCGTTCCCCTCGGCAACAAAAAAGGCATCACCGCCCCCAAATCCCCCATCGAAATCTGCTACGTCTCCAAAATCGCCGATGTCTGCCGCCGCCTCTTCGGCTGACCGCGACACCCGCAACCCGCACGCCGCCTGAAACAATTTATGCCGCACCCATAAATTACTTTACTCGAATTTTCATACATTTGCATAGCAAAACCCTGAAGAACTCAAATCATGGCAAGACAAAAAGACAACACCAACGCTCCACAAGAAAAGCAACGGCGCACCCGCCGCTCCAAAGCCGAGATTGAACAAGACCTTTCTACGGCAATCACCCGCATCATTACCACGCAAGGATTTACCAAACTCACGATAAACAACGTGTCCGAAGAATCCCACGTCATCAAACGGGTCATCTACGAAAACTACGAATCGTTCGAGCGATTGCTGCAAGTCTACTTCGTCAAAAATGACTTCTGGACTGCCCTGATACTCTCAAAAATAGCCGACCGGTGCTCCGATTACAAAGAATTTTTCACCGCCGTCCTCAAAGAATTTTATAAATCCATTGATGAAAACCCCATCTTCCAATGCATCGTCCGCTGGGAAGTTGCCGCCCCTAACAACTTTGTCCGCAACGGTGCCAAAAACCGCGAAAACAACTGCCGGGAGGAACTGCTGAAAAACAAAGCCTTCTTCCAGCCCCTCGGCATCGACATCGAAGCCCTCTACGCCCTCCTCATTGCCGGCATCTACCACCTGGTGCTGCGCAAAGACGTTTCCTCCTTCTGCAACATCGACTTCACAACCAAGGAAGGCAAAGAGCGCCTGCTCAACCTCATCGATAAAATCGCCGAAATCCTCTTCGCCTCTTTCGACCGCATCGAGGAGAAAAAACGCATCGCCTCCCGCCTCCTCTCCCGCGGCATCCCACCCCGCGAAGCCGCCGAAATCCTGGAAGTAGACGAAAGTTTTATACTCTCCATTTCCAACGCCAACTAAAACAGCGAACGGAAAGAAACCTAAAATTAATACGACATGCAAATATACTGAAAAGTATTTACAAAACAAAGCCCGTTTTGTTGCGCATTTCAAGCGGAATCCTTACTTTTACGGCGTATTTAAAAGCGAATAACAAAACAGCAAAAGTACAATAAAACATGAAAACAAAAACCATTCTGGGGATATGCTTATCCCTGTGCGCATGGAGCTTCACCGGCTGCAGCGACGACGACAACACCGACCTCTTCCCCGAAGGCACCTCCTCCCTGCGGATGATGAACGAGGACAACGGCACTACCCTCTTAGGCAATTCCGACGTCTACATCACTAACGGCGGCAACTTCAAAAGCAACGAGTACCCCCTCTTCGACATGGGCGAAAAACGCGGCATCGCTGACATCGGCATGCCCAACTTTGCCAACATGGCTCCGGAAGTAGCAGTTTACCCCCGCCACGGCTACGTCATCTGCAACAACGGTGACGTCCGCACCTTCCCTTCTGGCGAACAAGCCATCCGGCAGGATGCAAATGTCTACCGCGTATACGTCGACTCTTGGATTAAGGACAAGGACGGCAACAACACCGGCGCCAACGTCCATTTCCTCCTCGGCAAACCGGACGACAGCGGGCAAATCCCCGCCTGGCACAGCGACATCGAATGGAATTTCGACCCCACCAAGGAGAATCCCCTCGTCCTCACCCTTCCCTCCGACGACATCGAAGTGGAACGCCTCTACGAACTGGAAAATTACGACCGCCTCGACTACACCGTCCAAGGGCGCACCATCACCTTCCAAATCATAAATTACACAGGCAGATACGAAACCTTCCAAGTGCGCATCCGCTGCGGACACATCTACACGGAAGCCACCATCTCCTTGAAAAACACATATTAACCCTCATAACACACAAGACCCCGACACTCTCCAGCCGGGGGCTTTTTGCATCCGCACGCCTGTACCCTCTCCCGCTTTCCCCCTCCAACAACCTCGCCATCCACCCGACCCGCCTCCCTCTCTTCCCCGTCCCCGCCCCTTTCTCCTGCAAATTTCCCCCTCCGCCAATCTAAATCCAGTTCCCGCACCTATGCAAGGCAGCGGCAAGGCAGATGCAAAGCCCGTATTTAAGTTACATTTCCGTTACATATAAATTACATTTTATTTACAGGTCAGATTTATTTCAACCCATCTTTGACCTATTCTTATTATATTGGAATAGGATAACAATAGGTTTATAATAGGTTGAGAATAGGTTTATCTCTAAATGAAATGTAACTCAACTGTAAGTTAAGTGTAACTCAAATATAGCTTCTGACCCTGCCTTGCACAGGTGTAGGACAGGTGTCGGACAGGTGTCGGGCAAGGGGACAGCATGCCGGGCAAATTCCCTATTTGGAAGCAGCCAAAGAAACCTTTCCGGCTATTTAGAGCCCAAAGCGTAGGTATTTTTCTCGATTATGTGTATTTTTGCAGGGATAAAAATCTCGATTACGTGTAAAAACAAGGGTTCAAAAATCGTCATTTCGTGAAAAAGGAGGGTTTATGAAAAGGAAAATTTACCAACAACTGCTTGATTGGAAGCAAAATAGAAAGGGAGATGTAGCTCTTTTAATTGAAGGCGCCCGACGTATCGGCAAAAGTTACATCGTGGAGGCATTTGCCCGCCAAGAATACGAGTCCTATTTATTGGTGGATTTCAGCAAGGTGAATCCACAGGTAATGGAGTTTTTCAACTTGTATTTGGATGACCTCGACACACTTTTCATGAATCTCGAAGTCTATTTCCGCCGGAAATTAATACCGCGCCCAAGTGCAAATGCAGAAGCCCGTTCGCTGATTATTTTCGATGAAGTACAATTTTGCCCTCGTGCCCGCGCCGCCATCAAACACTTGGTGGCAGACCACCGGTATGACTACATTGAGACCGGCTCACTGATTTCTATCAAGAAAAACGTAAAAGACATTATGTTGCCGTCGGAAGAACATGCCATTGAAATGTTTCCGATGGATTTCGAGGAATTTCTTTGGGCAATGGGCGACGAGGTCATGATGCCTTATATCCGCCAGCGATTCGAACAGCGTGCTGCGATGGGCACTTTCCACCGCAACGCGTTGGATTATTTCCGGCAATATATGATTGTAGGCGGGATGCCGCAAGCCGTAGCAAAATATGTGGAGACCCGGGACTTTGACAAAGTGGATGAAGTGAAGCGCGATATCCTGGCACTTTACCGGAACGATATCCAAAAATATGCCGACAAGCAAGAAAATAAAGTCACTGCCATCTTCGACGAGATTCCGGGGCAACTGCAAAAACACGAAAAGAAATTCCGCCTGTCAGCGTTGCAGTCGGATGCCCGTATGCGGGATTATTCGGATGCGTTCTTTTGGTTGAGCGACGCAAAGATTATCAATTGTTGCTACAATTCGACAGAACCCAGTATCGGATTGAAATTGAACGAAGAACGCACCACGCTAAAATGTTATATGGGAGATACGGGACTGCTGGTCAGCCACGCTTTTGACGAACGCGGCATCGTGAGCGAGGAGCTTTACCAAAAGCTGCTGTTCGGCAAATTGGAGGTAAACGAAGGCATGTTGGTGGAAAACATAATCGCACAAATACTTCGCGCTGCCGGGCACAAACTTTATTTTTACAGTAAAAACTCGGGCACGTCTTCCGCCGATCGCATGGAAATTGATTTCCTGATTGCCAAATCCATGATTACAAGCCGGCATAACATTTCACCTATTGAAGTAAAATCGGGCAGGAACTATACGCTCACTTCACTGAAAAAATTCATCGGGAAATACGGGAATCAATTGTCTGTACCTTACGTCTTGCACGACAAAGACCTGAAAGAGGAGGAAGGTATCACGTTTTTGCCGCTGTACATGACACCGTTGCTGTAAATAGAAAAGTGGTTGTGTCAAGATACGCATCATACTCCTCCGTCTGCTTCGCAGCCACCTCCCCCGGCTTAGGGGAGGAGCCTGAATACCAAGCATTTTGACACAACACCTCTCCCGGAAAGGCGGGAAGGCTTTTCCGGGAGGGGGAGGAGGCGGTTGCCGGGGGATTAGAGGGCGTTGATGAATGCTTTGAGGCGGTTGACCATGCGGGCGGCGATGCCGTGCTGGAGGTCTTGGAGGATGAAGCGGGAGACTTCGGCATCAAGACGCTGCAGGGCTTCGGTGTTGCCGGTGCGGGTGTATTCCTCGCGGAGGAGGCGGATTTTCTCTGCCAAAACCAGACCTTCAGCCAGGCGTTCAAAGCGGATGCTTGAGGCACCGGGGTAGACAAGGAAGCAATCGCCGCCCACCCAAGTGCGGAAACGGGCATCCCGGAGCGGGTCGAGCGTCCAGCTGTTGTATGCCCAGCGCAGGGTGCCGCTGAAGCCGGCTGCAAGGGCATAGACAGGTATCCACGCGGCTTCGGCAGGGGCAGATATCATGAACATGTTGGGATAAACGGTGCCGCAATAGCTGTAGACTGTGGTGATTTTGCCTTCCGCACGGCGGCGTTCGAGGACAGGCGCAGGAATGGTGTCGTAGAACATCAGGCTGAGGTCGTCCATCCGAGGCTCTGTCTCCGGGTAATAATGGGCTGCCCCCGAAATTTTGAAACCGGGGTCGGCAGCATGGAGCATAGCCATGGCTTTGTGGGTCTCCTCCATGCCGCGCTCGTCAAGGGCGATGTAGGTGCGGGAAAACCAGCCTTTGGCTTTCAGGTGGGCAGCAAAATCCTTCAAGAAAGGCGTCCAATAGGCATTGTATTCCGGCGAGCCGATGGACGTGCGGACGTGGCGGACTGTGTTGGCTCCCTGGTCGAAATAGTCAAAACTCAAAGACCAGGGCACAATGGTATAGCAATTAATCTGGCGGTCGATGCCCAGCGACATCATGAATTCCACCCAGCGGTCGAAGACAGAATAGTCGTACTCCCAAGTGCCGTCCATGCACTTCATTTTGAAAACCATGCTCTCAAAAGGGTCTTCGGTCTGCTTGTCCCAAGGGTATTGCATGATGGTGGTGGTAATGACCTTCTGCCCTACATCGGCAAGCCGCTGCATCAAGGGGCGCATGAGGACAAAATGCTCCTCGCTCCAAAGGTCAACATCGTAATAACGGGCAACGGCGTACGGGTTTTGCCACAGGTCAAGGTGGAACGTCCATTCCGAAGCCGGCGGCAGGGTGCGGCTGCTGACCCGGATTTCATAGGGAAGCGAATGGCGGAAAGGCTTCCCGTCGGCACGGCGGGCAGTGACCATCAGCGTGCCTTTGTAGGTGCCGGGAGCGGCATCGGCAGGAACGGTAACCCTCATCCAGAGCGGACGCGTAGTGCAAGCGTCTATGTCGAAATCAGGACGGGTGTCGAGGACGTCCGCCACGAGCAGGGTATCCCACTGCGATTTGTCGAGGCGGTAACCGCAACCGGACTGGTTGTTCACAAGACTGTCCGTAAGGACATAACGCACAAAACTCAATTCGACTGCCGAGGCGGGGATGGTGTGTTTCCCGGCGCAGAGGTCGGAAGCGTGAAGCTGCACGCCGTGGAGAGCCGGTGTCGTGCTGAGCACCGCTTGGGCGTTGACCTTTTCGCCACGCCAAGCTACCGTCTCCCAACGGGAAGCAAGCCCTTCGGCGATAGCAAACTTCTCGTAGTGGATGTCCGTGGAACCCCAGCCGAGGCGATAATTTTTAAGTTCCTTCTTCCATTCAGCCGGAGGCATCAGGGTGTCGCCGGCGGTGAGTTCATCGTAGGCAAGCAAATCTTGTGCTTTCGCCTGACAGGTAAGGGCTAAAATACCCAAGAGTAGTAAAAAATGCTTCATTGTGTACGTGTATTAAATTATCTGTGGGCGTAAAGGTAGGAAAAACAGACAAAATTTTGTAATTTTGCGGGCTTAAAATAGAGAAATACAGATGCGAAAACTTAGAAACATTGCTATTATCGCCCATGTCGACCATGGAAAGACGACCCTTGTAGACAAGATGATTCTGCAAGGCAAGCAATTCAGAGCCAATGAGAAACCTGCGGGAGAGCTGATTCTCGACAACAACGACCAGGAACGCGAGCGGGGCATCACCATCCTCGCCAAAAACGTGTCGGTGCATTACAAGGACTATAAAATCAATATCATAGACACTCCGGGGCACTCGGACTTCGGAGGAGAGGTGGAACGCGTGCTGAACATGGCAGACGGCGTGCTGTTGCTCGTGGATGCCTTTGAGGGCACGATGCCGCAGACGCGCTTTGTGCTGCAAAAAGCCCTGGGATTGGGCAAGAAAGCCATCGTGGTGGTGAACAAAGTGGACAAGCCCAACTGCCGCCCGGACGAGGTGCAGGAAGAGGTGTTCGACCTGATGTTCTCTTTGGGTGCCAGCGAAGAACAGTTGGATTTCAAGACCATTTACGGCAGCGCGAAGGAGGGGTGGATGTCTACCGACTGGCGGCTTCGCACGTCAGACATCACACCATTGCTGGACGCCATCATCGAGGACATCCCCGAACCGGAGGCAGCAGAAGGCACGCCGCAGATGATGATTACGTCGCTGGAATACTCTTCATACATCGGGCGGATTGCCATCGGGAAGCTGACCCGCGGGAAACTGAAGTCCGGCATGCCCATCACCTTGTGCAAACGCGACGGCGTGACCCAGGTAAAGAGCCGCATCAAAGACCTGATGCTCTTCGAGGGACTGGAAAAACAAAAGGTGGACGAGGTGGATGCCGGTGAAATCTGCGCGATTGTAGGCATCGAAGGCTTTGAAATCGGAGATACAATTGCCGACTACGAGAACCCCGAAGCCCTGACCCCGATTGCCATCGACGAACCGACGATGAGCATGCTGTTCACCATCAACAACTCGCCGTTCTTCGGCAAAGACGGCAAATATGTGACGTCAAGGCACATCAAAGAACGCCTGGACAGGGAATTGGAAAAGAACCTCGCCCTGCGCGTGGAGCCGGGTCCCAGTTCGGATTCGTTCATCGTGTACGGGCGCGGGGTGCTGCACCTCAGCGTGCTGATCGAGAGCATGCGGCGCGAGGGCTACGAGCTCCAGGTGGGACAACCGAAAGTCATCATCAAGGAAATCGACGGGCAGAAGTGCGAGCCGGTGGAAGAACTGACGATTGACATCCCGGAAGAGTATTCCGGAAAAGCCATTGAGATGGTCACCAAGCGCAAAGGCGTGCTGAACAACATGGAAAACCGGGGCGACCGCGTGCATTTGGACTTCGACATTCCTTCACGGGGCATCATCGGCTTGCGGAGCAACCTGCTGACCGCTTCCGCCGGGGAAGCCATCATCGCGCACCGGCTGAAAGGCTTCGAGCCTTACAAAGGGGATATCGAGATGCGCATCAACGGCTCGCTGATTGCCATGGAGACGGGCGAAACCTTCGCCTACGCCATCAACAAGCTGCAGGACCGGGGGAAATTCTTTATCGAACCGGGCGAGGTGGTGTACGCCGGACAGGTTATCGGCGAGAGCACACGGCCGGACGACATTGTCATCAATGTCTGCAAGTCCAAGAAACTGACCAATATGCGAGCCAGCGGCTCGGACGATAAAGTCAATATCGCGCCGCCGGTGAAATTCAGCCTGGAGGAAGCCCTGGAATACATCCAAGAGGACGAATACGTGGAAGTCACCCCGCACGCCATGCGCCTGCGCAAGATTATCCTCGACGACACGGAGCGCAAACGCGCCGGAAAACGCACAAGTGTAACCGAATAAATACAGCATATCATGAAAGTAGCTATCGTAGGTGCAAGCGGGGCGGTGGGGCAAGAATTTTTAAGAGTATTGGCAGAACGGGATTTCCCGATGGATGAACTGGTGCTTTTCGGCTCGAAGCGGAGCGCGGGGAAGCAATATGAATTCCGGGGGAAAACACTGACCGTGCAACTCCTGCAACACAACGACGACTTCGCAGGCGTGGACATTGCCTTCGTTTCGGCAGGAGGAGACGTGTCGCGGGAGTATGCCGGGACGATCACCAAGCACGGCGCCATCATGATTGACAACTCCAGTGCATTCCGCATGGACGCGGACGTACCTTTGGTGGTGCCCGAAGTGAATCCGGAGGACGCCTTTACGCGCCCGCGAGGCATCATTGCCAACCCGAATTGCACGACCATCCTGATGGTGGTAGCTCTGAAAGCCATTGAGCAACTCTCGCACATCCGGCGGGTGCATGTCGCAACCTATCAGGCGGCAAGCGGGGCAGGCGCGGCTGCCATGGACGAACTGCACGAGCAATACCGCCAGCTGCTGGCAGGCGAGACGCCCACGGTCGAGAAGTTTGCTTACCAGTTGGCATACAACCTCATCCCGCAAATTGACGTGTTCACGGACAATGGCTACACAAAGGAAGAGATGAAAATGTTCAACGAAACGCGGAAAATCATGCACACGGACATCAGCGTGAGCGCGACTTGCGTGCGCGTGCCTGCCCTCAGGGCGCATTCGGAGAGCATTTGGATTGAGACCGAACGCCCTGTCTCCGTAGAGGAAGCCCGCGAAGCTTTTGCACACGCGGAAGGGCTTGTGCTGCAAGACAATCCTGCCGCCAAGGAATATCCCATGCCGCTCTTCCTGTCGGGCAAAGACCCCGTCTACGTGGGGCGCATACGGAAGGACTTGGCAAACGAGAACGGACTGGCGTTCTGGCTCGTCGGCGACCAAATCAAGAAAGGGGCTGCGCTCAATGCAGTGCAGATTGCCGAGGTGCTGCTCGCCCGGAAAAAGTGAGATTTCAAAGCACGAAAGGCGTGACCGTAAAAGGTTCCGCCTCAGGGCTGCAAAGATATGTGCTGTAGTTTTTGTCAATAGGGCATTCCCGCAGGCTGAGAGGCAGGCGGGAATGCTCCTTTTCTATCCACGCCTCCCCGCCGGAAAAACAGACTTCAAAGGAAGCAAGCGAACCGGACAAACCGCTGCCGGTGAATTTCAAATAACTTTCTTTGGCTGCCCAATAATTGAAAAACAGCACCCGCTGTTCTTCCGGAGACGCCGCTTCCAGCCGCGCCACTTCGTGGGGGTGGAAGAAGCGGCGGGCGACTTCTAGGCGCGGCGTGCCCCGGTGCTCCATGTCGATGCCTGCCTCCCGGTCGCTGAGGACACATATAATATAGTCGCCCGTATGCGAAAGGTTGAAGTATGCCGACCTGCCTTCCACCTGCAAATAAGGCTTGCCGTGCTCGCCCTTTGTGATGCGGTAATCACCTTCGCGCAGGTTCCACACGCAGTCAAAGAGCGTTCGCAAGAGAAATCGGCTGATAAATTTCACCTCCCGCACCTTGGGATTGCCATATTGCAAGAGGATTTTCCTCCCTTCTTCGCCAAGGCGCGACAGGAAAAAATCGTCATCGCAAGCGGCAAAATCGGTGCATCGGGCATAATGTACTTCCAACATGAGCATTTCATTTATAGATAGTTGCGACAAATTTAATACAACTCTCCGGGAGATGCAAACTTCGGCGGCGTTAATTTCCTTAAGAGTTATCGATTGCATGAAAATAAGGGCTTTAACTTTTCGTTCAAAAAAAACGTTTGAATTGTTGTTTGGTATTTGAAATATGCGTATCTTTACGCCGCATAATTTAGTTGTTTATACATACAAGTTTAATATTATGGAAGTCAAAAAGTCACAAAAAGCAAATCTCGAATTGAAGAAAGGCGTTTTCTTCGAGATTGGTCTGACTTTGTCGCTGGCTGCATTGTTAGTCGCTTTCGAGTGGAAATCTTCCACAGAGGAAGTGGAACAATTCCAGACGGTTGCCGAAGAACAGATTGAGGAGGAAATCATTCCGATCACGCAGCAAATGATGAAACCGCCTCCACCACCTCCACCAGCTCCGAAACTGACGGACCTGATTGAGATTGTGGAAGACGACACCATGATTGACGAGGATCTGGAAATTTTGGATGCAGAGGACGACTCTGAAAACACGGAAGTTTCCGAATTTGACAGCGACATGTTCGGGGACTACGGAGATGAAGCTACGGGAGATTCTGAAGTCTTTATGGTAGTGGAAAACATGCCTACTTTCAGCGGCGGAGACGTACAGAAATGGATTTCCAAGCATGTAAAATACCCGGTATTGGCTATGGAGAACGGTATCCAAGGCAAGGTGTACGTTCAGTTCGTGATCGAGCGGGATGGTTCTGTCTCCAACGTAAAGGTTGTAAGAGGTGTGGACTCTTCATTGGACAAAGAAGCCGTTCGCGTGGTGAAATCCATGCCGAAATGGACCCCCGGGAAGCAGAGAGGCAAACCAGTGCGCGTTTCGTTCACATTGCCGATCAATTTCCAGTTAACAAATTAATGGTTTAAAGGTTTAATGGAAAATAAGGGGCTGTCGCAATGTCAGCCCTTTATTATTTTACCGCTTAAAACAAATATGTACATCACAAGCAAAGAAGCAGAAAAAGCCGTTTTGGTGGGAGTTGCCTTGCAGTCCAGAGGCGTCACCAACGAACAAATGCGTGAATATTTGGACGAATTGTCTTTCCTTGCCGAGACGGCAGGGGCGGAAACGGTGAAAATTTTCACCCAAAATTTGGAAAAACCGGTGCATGCCACCTTCATCGGACGGGGAAAATTGGAAGAAATCCATGCCTACACCGAGGAGCACGAAGTGGACATGATTATTTTCGATGACGAGCTGACGCCCACACAATTGCGCAACATTGAAGACATTTTCAAAGGCATCAAAGTGCTCGACCGCACCAACCTTATTCTCGACATCTTTGCCAGCCGCGCACGCACTGCCCATGCCAAGACACAAGTGGAATTGGCTCAATACCAATACCTCCTCCCCCGGCTCACAGGCATGTGGACTCACTTGGAACGCCAGAAGGAAGGAATCGGCTTGCGTGGTCCCGGCGAGACGGAAATCGAAACCGACCGCCGTATCATCCGCGACAAAATCACCCGCCTGAAAGAAGAACTGGCGCGCATCGCCCGCCAGAAAAGCATCCAGCGCAAAAACCGGGGCAAACTGGTACGGGTTGCCTTGGTCGGCTACACCAACGTAGGAAAATCCACCTTGATGAACCTCCTGAGCAAGTCCGATGTCTTTGCTGAAAACAAACTCTTTGCCACCCTTGACACCACCGTCCGCAAAATTGCCATCAAAAACGTCCCGCTCCTGTTGGCTGACACCGTTGGTTTTATCCGCAAGCTGCCCCACCACCTGATAGAATCCTTCAAATCGACCCTCGACGAAGTGCGCGAAGCAGACGTCATCCTCCACGTCGTGGACATTTCCCACCCACAGTTCGAGGAACAAATGCAAGTCGTAAACGAAACCCTCGCGGAGCTTTGCAAGGAGACAAAACCCACCATCGTGGTATTCAACAAAATAGACGCATTCCGCTACGTTCAGAAGGACGAAGACGACCTGACACCCGTCCTGCGCGAAAACTACAGCCTCGACGACCTGAAACAAATGTGGATGTCCAAACAAGGCGGCGAAACCGTCTACATCTCCGCAGCCAAAAAGGAGAACATCGAGGAACTGAAAGAAAAACTTTACGCCATCGTAAAGGAAATCCACTCCGCCCGTTTCCCCTACAACGACTTCCTGTACCAAGACTATGACGGGGAAATAGAGGAATAGGTGCATAAAGATACTAAAAAGGGGCTGTACCCCCATAAACTGTACCCCTTCTTTTTTAATCACAAAGCCCCGGTTTTCAGAAGCCGGGGCTTTGCGATATGAGGACGTGTCGTGATGAACGATGCGTCCTCTTTTTTGTGATGGAGGGTTTTGGGAGATTTTCCCTGGCGTTCCCTTCCGTTTTCTTTGCCTTTCTCTGCCTTTTTCTTCCTTTTCCATCTCATCCACCTTCGCTTCCCTGCCTTTCCCCCTCCCCTCGGACAGGCAAAAATTTTTATCCTTGTTTTTTATAACGAGTCATCTACTATTTTTTAACGTTAATGACTCGTAAGTGAATCGGAGATGACTCGTAGATGATAGTCGGAAGGGACGGGGAAAGGTGCTGAACATGAGGAAGAAAGGAGGAATGTCGAATATTGGGCTGATTTTTCCGATTTTTGGGGTTTTTTCCCTGTTTTTTGAGGTATTTTTCCCCCGTTTTTTTGAGGGAGTTGTGTCAAAATACTATCATAGTCTTTCGACAAATGGGCTATTGCCTCTTCTTGTTTTATACGGCTAACGGTGATGAGCCTTTGTTCGTAACTGTACTTCATAAAAAATACCCCAAAAGTTTTGTATCTAACTTTTGGGGTGCAGTTCATTTTTTTAATACATTGCCATCTTACTTTTACGGGCAAATTTCTTCCAGCACGGCATCAAGGATTGCGCCGCGCATGTCGGTCTTGAAGATGCGTCCTTCTTTGTCCAGCAAGAGGCAAGTAGGGACGCCGGTCACGTTGTACATTTGGGTGACGGGACCATCAAACATCAGCGGATCGCAGAGTTGCGTCCATGCCATGTTTTCCTCGCGGACGGCTTTTTCCCAATCGCTCTGCTTGTTGTCGATGGAGATGCTGACAATCTCAAAACCCTTGTCCTTGTAGGTTTCGTAGACATGGCGCAAGTGGGGGATTTCACCCCGACAAGGTCCGCACCAAGATGCCCAAAATTCCAGCATCACGTATTTCCCCTCAGGCACATAGTCGGCAAGACGCACTTTCTCCCCTTTCAGATTAATCAGCTCGATGTCCCGGTATTTGCTCCCTAATGCCAAAGGCTTTGCTTTTTCGGCTTTGGCGACAAATTCATCGGCTTTCTCCGGATGGGCAGCCCAGCCTTTGCGGATGATGCCCTCCAATTCGTCGATTTGCGAAGCGGTCAGGTTGACGTACATGCCTTCTACGAATTGACTGGCAAGGTCGTAAGCCACGATGGATGACGGATGACGCACAATGAAAGCCCATTGGGCTGCCTGCTTTGCCTGGTCTAAGACTGCCATCCGACGGGCAAGGCCGATGCCCTCTTCCGTATGGAATACCCCGTCCAACGCAGGAAGGTGGTAAACTTCCATGTATTCGTTATAGATTTCGCTGTACTGATGGTCAAGTTCGCGATTCTCTGCCTGATACTGCAGGAAGAGGTCTTGGGAGGCCGAGCCCGTCACCACGGCTTCCCGCACAGGACGGTCTTGCCGCCAATAATAAGTCGGCAGGCTGTCGATGTGCCCGGAAAAAGTGATGGCGGAGTTCTCCAAATAGAATTTGCTCGCCAAAAGGTCTTCTTCATTCCCTTCCCCAACGGGGTCGATGACCAGCATGTACATGCCGGGATATTCCACCCGACCTTTCATGAGGAACTGCCCGTTGCGGATAACCGCACTGTCTATCGTCACGGGCGGGTAAGCATAAGCATCCATGAGAGCCGCTTTCATGCCGTCTGCCTCGCCGGCAATTTTGCCACGCAGGAGATAGCCGTCTTCCTTGCCCCGGCAAGCTGCCAGGGCTAAGAGAAGCATAAATGGATAAATTACAATTTTCTTCATATCAATATTCTGGATTTTGTTCTAACAATTTGTTCCCGGAGAGGGCTTTTTCGGGTATCGGAAGGACAAGTTGCCACGGGCGGGCAAGCGTGGATTTCACTGCGCCATATTCCAAGTCGCCGTTGGCAGTGTAGCGCACAAGGTCAAACCATTCTTCCCCGTTCTCTGCCACAAGTTCCAGCCATTTGTGCTGGCGGATGGCTTCGAGCAATTCGTTGTCAGGAATATTGTCCACCAAGGTTTCCGGATAGCCGGCGCGGTCGGTAACCACCTTCAGGCTGGCACGGGCTGCCGCGTAATGCGATGCGCCCTGCCGGGCTTCCGCCTCTGCATGAATGAGGTACACTTCTGCCAGGCGCATAAAGATATAACCGTTGCCGATTCCAGAATATTCATCCACTCTGTAAGGATATTTTCCGTTACCGGTCAAGGACATGTAAGATTGGAAGGTCGCCTCGTAACGGGAATCAGCGGGAATGCCTGCCTGAGCAGCCCAAGCGTTGGCAATGGATGCCGTGTAAACACCTACGGTCGTGCGGTCGATGCTGATGTTGCAAGACTCAACATTTCCCTCAGTATAAGGCGCAAAGAGAGTTTCCGGGTGCATGTAGTGCTGTTGGAACAATTGCGTCCAGTCATTGTATTCCAATTCATAGCCATACATGGGTGCCTCGTTGATGACTTCTTGGGCAATGCGGGCAGCTTCCGGATAATTCTTTTGGTAAAGCAGCACCCTTGCCATCAAGGCTTTTGCCGTCAGGCGCGAAACGCGGTCGTGCATCATGACAAACTCCGGGACGGTCTTGGCTGCCTCCTCCAAGTCTTGCAAAATGAAGACATAGCAATCTGCCACCTTGTCCCGCTCGGCAATCGGCGTGTCCGAACGGTAAGGCGCCTTGCGCAACACGATGCCTAAATCAGAACCCTCGTCATAGAATTGCCCAAACTGCCGGAGGAGCATGAAATGCGCCATTGCCCGGTGGAATTTGCATTCGCCGATGATTTCCACATTGCGCACAGAGTCGATGCCCACGGCACGACCGGCTTCCAACGCTTCAATCAGGTAGTTGGCAGCATTGATAATGGCGTAGTTGGCACTATAGAAATCCTGCACGGCGATATTGTTCTCCATCACCTCGTTGGTAGAGAAACCCTCGATTCCGGAAACGCCCAAATTGGCAGTAAGCCCGCCGGAAAGAACGGAAACATGCACCCGGAAAGGCGAAATACCCCACGCACGCCACCCTTGGTATACGCCGTTCAAGGCTTGCTCGGCACTTTTGGGCGTGGTAATGTAATTCTCTTCATCCAGCTGGTACTGCGGCTGGATTTCATCGATATTATTCATCAGATCGCAAGCCGAAAAAGCGACGATGCCGATGAGCAGGCTGAAAATGTATTTCAATTTCATAACGAATTCATTTAATAAGTTTCACATTAAAATTCTACTCTCACGCCAACGGAGAAAGTTTTACTCAAAGGATAGGGGTCGCTATTGGTCGTATAACCACCCAAACCTGCGCTCGTATCCAGCACTTCCGGATCCAATCCCGGCCATTGGGTCAGCGTCCAGATATTGCTCAACGAGGCAAAGATTTGTGCCGAGGAGATATTGATTTTGCGCAAGACGCTTTGCGGCACGTTGTAGGACAAGTTGATGTTTTTCAACCTCAAATAAGAGGTGTTGAATACATATTTGTCTGACGTTCGGGAATTGCCGTTGGGGTCACCCACCACCAAACGGGCATACCGGGCATCCGTATGTTCCGGCGTCCACGTGTTTCCATAAAGTTCCCGGTAAATGCTGTTTCCCAACGAGCCATAGGCATCAATGGACAGCTGGTCTAAAAGCGCCTTGGTACCTTGTGAGAACTGGAAAGCAAAGGTCAATGCAAAATCTTTATACGTGAGCGTATTGACAAATCCGCCAAAGAATCGCGGTTCCGGACGGGCAATGATGACCTGGTCGTCGGCAGTAATGGTGCCGTCGCCATCAAAATCTTTGAATTTGTAGTCGCCTGCCCCGGTGCCCGCTTCTTGGTAATAGTAGACATTCGGATTCTTGGCATGGGCGGCTTCGTTCAACAATGCCACTTCCTCATCCGACTGGAAAATCTTCTCCACCACATAGCCTTGCAGCAATCCGGCAGGTTCCCCTTCTACGTATGCACGGGTCTGGTATTCGTTCAGATTGGCATTGTTGAACTTCTCCACCCGGTTGCGGTTGAAGGAAAGGTTGAATTTGGAATTCCATGTGAAATGCTCGTTTTGAATAATGTAAGCCCCAATTTCAAACTCCAATCCGTGGTTTGACATATCGATAAGGTTCGAGTAGAAGGTTGTCGCTCCAGTCTCAAACGGCAGCGGCGAAGGCGCCAACGCCCCATCCGTAAAGCGGTAATAAGCATCGATGCTGCCATAAAGCCGATAGTCAAAGAAAGAGAAGTCGATACCTCCGTTATACTCCGTGGTCATTTCCCACTTCACATCCCGGTTGGGGAAGGTTGTGCTGGGAATAATGCCTGCCTGGCCTTCATACAACACGTTGCTGCTCCGGGTAAAGAACTGGCGATAAGTAAAGTCTGCCACATTTGTCGAACCGGTCTGACCGATACTGAAACGCAATTTCAGGTCGCTCACAAAGTCTGCATTCTCCATGAATTTTTCCTGGCTCATCCGCCAACCCAAAGAAAGGGCAGGGAAATAAGCACGTTTGTTGCCGGGACCGAATTTAGAAGAGACGTCCGAACGGAAATTGAACTCTGCCAAATACTTCTCGTCGTAATTATAGCTCACACGGGCGAACACGGAATTCAAGCCGCTGCTGCCCTTCGTGCCTGTCCAAGCCTCAGCGCTCCCCGCAGAGGAAATGTTGGTCATCACGTCGTCGTCCGGGAAATTGGTAAACATGTACATGCTGCTTTCCGTGAACGTCCTGTCCCAGGCATAGCCTGCCATGAAAGCAAGGCGGTGCTTGTCCAGATCCAGATTGTAGTCTGCCCGGAAAGTCACAGACGTATTCGCCACCTGCGTCCGGCTATCCGTCATGGTGTTCAGCGGATCCTCACCTAGTGCCGCCATGTAGTCCATTGAATAACTGGGGTTAAAGGAATTCAGGTGGTCATCAAAAAGCGAAATATTAATGTCGCCCCTGATTTTCAGATTGTCGATAAGCTCAACCTCCAGATAGCTGCTCCCGATAAACTGCGAGGAATTGTTGCAGTTCTGCTTCTGGCGGCTGGCAACCGGATTGGCTAAATCCGACTCCGAAAAATACATGAATGAGCCGTCACCCGTGCCCCAAGTGCCATCCTCGTTCTTCACGGGCACATCAGGACGGAAAGTCCACTCTTTCGTGGCATACATATATGAGAGGTCACTGCCCAAGCGACGCTTGGAATAGGTGTAATTCAACGAACCGCCCGCTTTAAAGCGTTTGGAAATGTCAGAATCCACAGCAATGCGCGCGCCATAACGTTCCAGCTTGTCGTTGATTTGCGTCCCCTCCTGATTGATGGCATTAAACGTAAAAGAATAATTGGTGCTTTCCGAACCACCTGAAATGCCTACGTTGTAAGCATGGGTAATGGCATTTTTGTTCTGCGTCTCCTTCACCCAATCGGTATCTGCCGTGCCGAAATAATCCTCATTGATGCCATTGTAGTCATAGCCGACAACCGTCATCATCCAAGGGTCATTGGGGTCATAAATAGGCGTAACGCCTAAATTGACGTATGGCACCATCATCATTTCCGACGTCATCTCATCCATAAAACCGGGAGAATAGGCAAGCATGTTATTCGGATCGACATGCCCGGCTGCCACGGCATCCACTGTCCCCTGCAACAATTGGTCTTGCAGGTCAATAAATTCCCTACGGTTCAACGGTTTGTATTTCTTCACCGGATTGGCGACCGACAGGGTATAGCTTGCCTGGATACGCATTTTCTGGTTGCGCTGCCCATTGACCGTATTGATAATCACCACGCCGTTCGCCCCACGCGACCCGTAAATAGAGGTAGCGGCTGCGTCTTTCAGCACATCAATGCTCTTGATGTCGTTAGGCGAAATCGTTAACAAAGGATTCATGCCGTCAGCATCTTTTGTCAGGAAGAAAGGCACACCGTCAATGACATACAGCGGCTCATTCGTGCTGCCGGACACGGGGGAAGTTATGCCTCGCACATTGAGTGTAGCGGCTGCTCCCGGCTTGCCGGAACTCTGTTGCACCAACACACCTTTCATCGCGCCACCCAGCATATTGTCGATGGTCGTCGCCCCGTTAGTGAATTTTTCCATGTCCTCGGCGGTCACAGAAGTCACGGCACTTGTCACGTCACGTTTGGATTTCGTGCCATAACCAATCACCACAACATCCTGCAACTGGGTCTGTTCCTCTGCCAGCACCACGTCATGCACTTGGTCTGCCAGCGCGTCAAACGCATACTTCACCGATTGCATACCCACAAAACTGTAGGTGATTTCCACCGCCGTGCCTTTGGGCAGTGCAAGTTGGTAACAACCGTCGATGTCGGTCGCCGTGCCCGTCGTCGTATTGCCGATGATGACGGTCACTCCCGGCAGGGGCATGCCCCTTTTGTCTTTCACGGTGCCGCTCAATTTTACCGTCTCGGTCTGCGACTGCGGCACAGCAGGACGCATCGTGATGTAAATCACATCTCCCTCGAAAGTCGCTTGGCAGGGCGTGTCGCGGAAAAGGTCTTCCAGCAAATCCCCCACATTCTGGTTCTCCACGTGAATATCCATAGGACGGATGCCCTGAATATCCCGTTCGTTGTAGACAAAACGCAACCCCGTTTGTTTCCATATCTCTTGGAAGAGCGTGTTCACCGTACACTGCCTCAAGTCCAACGATACGGTTTGTTGTTGCGAATAACCTGTCGCATGGGCTCCCCATACGAACGCCAGCATGAAAATGAAAAATAACTTCATGGCTTTGTGAATTAGATTACAATTCATAAATTTGCTTTTTAAATGGTTTGACATGTGATGTTCCGGCGCCTTGCCTTTTTGCCGGAATATCCTTTCTTCTCACAGCCGGGGATGCGCCACATTCCCGGCTTTTATGGTGTTACACTTACTTTTACTGAACGACCACGGTATTCCCTTGTACAGAAAACCGCGCAACCGAAATTTTCTCGAAATGCCGGAACAACTCCCGCACATCCTTGTGCCGCTCCAGCATTCCCGACAGCCGGATGCCCTTTACCTCCTCGTTGGCAAAGAAAGCATCGATGTTATACCACCGCCCCAGTTTCTCCATGATGGCTTCCAGCGATTCGTCGTGGAACATGAAAATCCCGTCCTTCCAAGCCACGTAGGGCAGCACGTCCACCTCCTGCACGTTTATGCTCCCGTCCGCCAGCGTGACCTCCGCCTTTTGCGACGGTGCCAACAGCGTCTCCTCCCCGCCATACCCCACACCCACACGCCCGCTCACCAACACCGCCTGCACACGCCCCTCCTGCTGGGTGCAGACATTGAACTCTGTCCCGTACACCCGCGTCTCCATGCCTTCCGCTTCCACAATGAAAGGCTTCGTGCTGTCCGTCTCCACTTGGAAATACGCCTCCCCTTTCAGTACCACCCGCCTTTCCCCACCAACAAAAGCCGCCGGATAACGCAACTCGCTTTCGGCATTGAGCCAAACACTCGTCCCATCCGCCAGTTTCAAGCGGAACTCCCCGCCACGCGGCACTTCCAAGCGGTTGTACACGGCATCCGCTGCCGCCTCTTCCCCCGACCGGTAATTCAAAATCCCGTTCCCGTCTGCCGCAAGCAGCGTCCCATCCTGCTCCTCCAACTGCCGAGCTTCCTCCCCCAAATCCACTTGCTCCCCGTTGGAAAGGTGCAACGTAGCACGCACGCCCCCCGGTTGAATACTCTCCGCTGCCAACAATTCTGCCTCCGCCGGTACCTTCCCATTGTCCTTCAAGAAAACAGCTAAGCCAATCCCCACCAGCAACGCCAACCCTGCCGCCATGCCTGCAAACACCCGCAAGCGTTTACGCCGCCCCCGCAATTGCAACAGCCTCCTCCGGAAATTCGGATAAGTCCCCCGCACAGCCTCCCATTGCACCGCCTCCCGCACCTGCAAATGAAACCTCCGGAAGTCCTCAAAATACCTCCGGTTCTTCGCACTCTCCGCCACCCAACGCTCCACCTCGCGGCTCTCTTCCGCATCGCACTCCCCCAGCAGGTAGCGTATCAGCTTGTCGTCTATATGTTCTTTCGCATTCATGGTTCTCGCAGATTATTCAATAATTAGTCCTTTTCTGCCTTTAGTACGGAAAACCATCCAAAACCATTGAATGCCCCACCCACTTTTTTTCAAAAAAAATCAAGAATAGCCATAATACACTTAAAATCTTTTAGGCTGCAAGAAAGGAAGCATAAAACCGGACATCGCCTAAAAGAACCTGCCAACTGAAAAAAATTATAGAGCAGCAAAATAATGTTTCTCTTCCATAATTCCAAGCACCCCGCCCCTACTTTACGGTTTTCGTGCGCCGCACCCGCAGGAACACCAGCAGTTCTGCCCGGAAACCGGAGCAATTCTTGCGGATTTTCTTGACCGCGTTCACCAGCAGCGTATTGACCGTCGCCACCGACACCCCCAGCCGCTCGGCGGTCGCCTTGTAGCTCAACCCCTCCGCATAAATGCAGTCCATCACCGCCCGGCTGCGCTCCGGCAAGGCGGCAATCTCCGCCCTCACCCGTGCCAGCATCTCCTCCTCCCGCGTGTCATACTCCTCCCACGTCCGCTCGCACTGGCTGACATCCGCTGCATGGCGCAACGGATCTTTCTTTTCCAAACGGTCAAGCGCAAGATTGCGGACAGAAGTATACAGGAACGACCTCAACGTCTCCGCCTGCAAAGCCCGTCCTTCCTGCCGCTCCCACAGGCGGATGAAAAAATCCTGCACCACATCCTCCGCCTGCATCACATGGTTTAAAATACCGGCAGCCCAGACCACCAACGGCTTGTAGTACTTGTCAAACAAATGCTCCATTCCCTTCTCGTCATGAGCCGCCAAGAGCGCACATATCGTCTGGTCAGATGCCGCCATGCCGTTTTCTCCGGTTAAACGGTTTTCAACGGGATTTTCTCAATCCGCCGTTGATGCCTTCCGCCCTCGAAATCCGTCGCCAGAAAACGTTCCACAATGTCCTGCGCATCCTCATAAGGGATAAAACGAGCCGGCAGACAGCACACATTCGCATCATTATGCAAGCGTGCCAGCCAAGCGATTTCTACCGTCCAGCACAACGCTCCCCGGATACCCTGATGCTTGTTCACCGTCATACACACCCCATTCCCACTGCCGCAAAGAGCAATGCCTCGGTCAAACTCCCCTGCCTCCACGGCTGCCGCCATCGGATGCACAGTATCCGGATAATCCATACTTTCCGCGGAATGCGTCCCGAAATCCTTGACTTCATACCCCCGCGTACGGAGAAACTCCACTAACTTTTCCTTATATTCGTAACCGGCATGGTCACAAGCAATCGCTATTTTCATAGTTTAAGATTTAAGCATTCAATACCGCAAAATTAACTTTTTATTCGCAAAACGACTACAATCCCGCCATTTTTTCCACCAAAACTTTCCTCCCTACCCATACCATCCTTTGAAGCATCCACCACATCCCTCATTCCCCACGGCAACACCGGAAAGGCAGGAGCATCCTTTCCTCACCCTCCCTGCACAGCCCGCTTGCGGTCGTCCATGATGGCGGGGCGATTCTCCAAAGCCCAAGCGATTAAGGCATTGATGTGCGGGAGGAGGGAATGGGCGCGGGCGGTCAGGGCGTATTCCACGCGGGGCGGCACTTCGGGGTAAACGGTGCGCGTCACATAACCGTCTTCTTCCAAGGTACGCAAAGTGACGGTCAGCATCTTTTGTGAAATGTCCGGGATGGCGCGCTGCAATTCCTTGAAACGCACTGCATTTTGCCCTGCCCTGTCCAGAGTGTAAATCACCAGCAGCGACCATTTGTCGCTGATTCGCGCCAGAATGTTCCGTATCGGGCAATCCGGAAACAGCGCATCCTCTATCGTTGTCCTGTCCATAACAAACTACTTTTCAAATCACTCCACAAAAGTAACCAAAACCCTTTTCAACTGCAAGAAACTTTTTTCAAAAAAAGTTTGCACCGCAAACCGTTCATATCCAACAATGGTCACCTCCGCTTAACCAACTGACTTTTACGTGCCTACTTGCAGGATTCCATTCACTGACGTACATTTGCAGCGTAAAAGTTACCAAGACTCTTTTAGATACCTATCAAAAGAAACACCGGCAACCCATTGTAGAACCATTAAAAACGAAGAAGTATGAAAAAAGTATTATTTATCATGTTTAACCTATTAACAATTACCACTATGGCACAAACAAAAGGAAATTTTGAAGTCCACGACTTCGACACGTTCAAATTGCATGTCTACTACACCAACGACGCCCTGGGTGACGCAAGCTACATCATCGAAGGCAAAGATGCCCTCGTCACCATGGAGCAGCCCCTGTTCAAAGACAACGTGGCAGAATTCGACGCCTATCTCGACCGGCTCGGCAAGCCCGTCGAACAGCGCATTACAAATTATCACGTCGGCGGCACCGGTCACCACGATGTAGTCATGGCAGAAGGCATGCCCGCCTTCACGAAGGGCGACATCTACGGCGGCATGATGCAAGGCTTCGCACAAGCCTTCGGCGACGCAATGACTGACCTCCCCACCGGCAAGGCAACAGAAGTGGCATTCGGCACCACACACACGTGGGCAGGCGTCCCATTTGAATTCCGCCACGGTGCCTCCAGCGACTTCCCCGCTGCCAGCATCCTCATCGGCGGCAAAGTCTATTACACGCACTGGACTCCGGCAAAAGCCCACGTTAGCCACCTGCAAATTACTTCTCCCGCCGCCATTGACGCAGAAATCGCCGAAGCCGAACGCTCCCTCGCTTCCGACGCAACCCTCTTCATCGGCGGGCACGGCGGTGCAGCCGGGCGCGATGCCGTTGAATTCAAAATCGCCTACCTGAAACAACTGAAAACCCTCCGCACCGCAAACGCCACCCCCGAAACTTTCCTCCAAGCCCTGAAAGCCGCCTACCCCAGCCTTCCCGGCTCCGAAGACTTGCCCGACCTCGCCAAAGCCCTCTATGCAAACAACTAAAATCCATCCCAAAGCCTCCCTCAAAACACCAACCACACCCCTCTATCAACTTCATTGCCACCTCCCCTCCTTCAGGGGAGGTGCTTTCATTTGCCCATTTCACCGGATTTGCCATCCGGAAGAATAGAAGTCCGGAGATTTTAAGTCCCCTTCCCTCAAACAAACGAGCGGCAAATCCGCTTGAACAAAGCAGTAATTATTTGATATCTGCATAACCAACAGAAGTAATGTATTTGATATTCTTAATAGCCTTATCTTCTTGAGAAAGATGTGCCTTTAGCAGTTTTTTCAGCTTTTGCTCCAAGCGGTAAAATCTGTCCGGAGTGAATTTTGCTAATACAGGGTCGTCTTTTACAAATGTGAACACAATTTCTTTCGCATTCCCATCCGAATCGCAAACAACCATTATTCTCAAATGATACACATACATCCCCTTTACCCGGTTCAATTCCTCCGGGGTAAGTTCTTCGCAAAAAACTTTGACCAAATCTTTATGCTTAAATAGAGGATAACCTTCTGGTTCATAATGCTCAGCCATACGTCCATCTTTATAATACATCACAGACGAGGAATCCACGTTGTCCACGTTACTTATCCTAAGATAATATTCATCTCCGGTGCAATAATACGCCACAGAATCGCCCTTCGCTATTTCTCCCGGCTTATAAATAGTCTGTGCTTGCACACATAACGCACATCCTATTCCCATAAGAAGAAAAAGTATTTTTTTCATTGTCCCATCATTTTATTTGCAAGTAACCACTTTTTATTTACACTCTTGGACTCCTGCCGGAAAAGCAGAAGCCCTAATCAATCAATATCCTTATAACCTATCGCTTCAACATACTTTATGCTCTCAATCGTTCGGTCTGTTGTGCTAAAGCGCACTTTTAGCACTTCCTTTAGCCTTTGTTCCAAACCATAAAATCTGTCCGGACTGAAAGCCAACAATATGGGATCATTGTTCCTAAACCAGAAATTAATCTCCTCCGCATTGCCTTCGGAATCGCAAACAATCATCAAACCTAAAAAATAGCCATATTTCCCCCTTATTTTATCCAATTCTTCCGCTGTCAATTCCGAACAAAAAATTTCAATTAATTCCTCCTGCTTGAATAAAGGCAAGGCTTCCGGCTCATAAACGGATGCACTTTCGCCATTCTTATAAACCATTGTCCAAGTCGTGTCGCTATTGTTTACATTATAGAGCCTTAGAAAAATTCCGTTGGCAACACAATGGTATGCCGCAGACTTGCCTTCAGCTATTTTCCCCGGAACATAGATATCTTGCGCTAAAACATTGGTTGTGATTCCAACATAAAACATCAAAAATAACCATTTCATTTTCATATATTGCCCATAGTCTTTAGTTTCAAATCCTGCACTAAGGTATGAAATATCTGCAAGACAATCAACTCCTGCCAAGGAAAAACTTGTTACACCCTTGCAGCAGACACCGCCGGTACCCGCTCTGCCCCTGTGCAAGGCGGCGGCAAGGCAGGTGCAAAGCCCGTATTTGGGTTACATTTTAGTTACACATAAATTACATTTCATTTACAGATTGCATTTATTTCAACCTATCTTTGACCTATTCTTATTATATTGGAATAGGATGATAATAGGTTGAGAATAGGTTTATCTCTAAATGAAGTGTAACGTAACTCTAACTCAAGTGTAACAGAAATACGGGTTGAACTGCGGTCTTGACGCTGTCCAACCCGTGTGCAAGCTTCTTTGGAATTAAGCAAGGGGAGTCCCCCGAAGGGGGAAGGGAATATGATAAAAGGCATATCAACACAGCCCCCAAAGGGCGGGGATGCGGGGGAAGGAGGTTATTCTTTGAAATAAATGCGCTTGACGCGCTGGGAGACGGCAGTGAGCACCTCGTAGGGGATGGTCTGGAGCTTGTCGGCGACCTCGGTGACGGGGATGTGCTTGCCGAAAATCTCCACTTCGTCGCCGACGCGGGCATCGATGTCCGTGACGTCAATCATACAGGCATCCATGCAGATATTGCCGACGATGGGGGCGCGTTTACCACGCACGAAGACTTCGCCCACGCCGCGGCTCAGGTGGCGGTTCAGTCCATCAGCATAGCCCACGGGGATAACAGCAATGAGGGAGTCGCGGGTGAGGACGCCTTTGCGCCCGTAGCCCACGGTCTCGGTCGCCTTCACGCGGCGAAGGGAGGCAATGTGGGTCTTGAACGTGCTCACGGGGCGGAGCGTGGCGCCTGCCGCACTGATGCCGTGAAGCCCGATGCCGAGGCGCACCATGTCGAAAGCATAGTCCGTAAACCGCTCGATGCCCGCAGAATTGAGGATGTGGCGCAGGATGTGGTAATCAAAGCGGGACTGCACGAGTTCGGTCATGCGCGTGAACTTGCGGATTTGCTCCAAGGTGTAGGCATCATGGACGCTCTCGTCACTGCCGGCGAGATGCGAGAACATGGAGCGGATGACCACATGCCGCCGCGATTCAAAGAAACGCAGGAGAGCAGGCAAATCCTCCTCGTCCAAGCCGGAACGGTTCATACCGGTATTCAGTTTCAAGTGTACGGGGTATTTCTCCATCCCGTGGCGCACGAGGGCACGATCGAAGCCTTCGAGCAGGGAAAGGGAATAGATTTCAGGCTCCAAATTGAACTCAATCATGTTGTCGAACGCCTCCGGTTCGGGATTCATCACGGCAATGGGAATGGTCACGCCAGCAGCGCGAAGCTCCACGCCCTCGTCGGCAAACGCCACCATCAGGTAATTCACGCCCTGGTATTGGAGCAGGTTGGCGATTTCGCCTGCCCCGCTGCCGTAGGAAAACGCCTTGACCATGACGGCGAGCATCGTACCGGCAGGCAGGAGGGAACGGAAATGGTTGAGGTTGTAGACCATCGCGTCCATATCCACTTCCAAGACCGTGGCGTGCGACTGCTTCTGAAGGAAAGCGGCGATGTATTCAAAATGATACTTGCGCGCGCCCTTGATGAGGATAACTTGGTCGCGGAACGACTCGCGGTCCTCGCCGCGCAAGAAGGCGTCCGTGTCCTCATAAAAGCGGGCGGCAGGCAGTCCAAAGTAATTCGCATACCGGCAAAGCCGCTCGCCGATGCCGATGAAAAGCCCTACGCCCGCCTCGCGAAGCAGGCGTGCCACCTCGCAGTAAAGCTCGTGCTCCTCCTGCCCGACATCCACAAAATCAGAAAGAATCACCACTTTCTCGCGCCCGGCATCCTGCATGGCAAGGGTGTTCAAGGCAAGCTGGAAGGAGGCAGCGTCGGAATTATAATAGTCGTTGATGAGCACGCAGCGGTTGATGCCGTCCTTGATTTCCATGCGCATGGCTATCGGCTGGAGGCGCGCCACGCCCGCCGCAATGCTTTCGGGCGTTCTGCCCAGGAGGAGCAAGAAGCTGACGGCATGCAGGGCATTCTCGAACGAAGCCTCATCGGCAAAAGGGATGCGGATGGAAAAGGCTTTGCCCTGCCATTGCAGTTCCAGGGAACGCCCGGCGGCATCCGCGCGGTCGGAGAGAATACGCACGTCCGCGCCCTCGCCCATGCCCCAAGCCAAGCAACGGACAGCAGGCGGAAGTTCCTGCATGATGGCATCGAGCACCGCGCCCTCACGCCCGATGACCACCTCGCAACGGCGGAAAAGACGGGCTTTCTCGCGAAGTTTCTGCTCCTGCGACTCGAAATTCTCGCTGTGGGCATCGCCAAGGTGGGTGAAAATGCCCACGCGGGGGCGGATGATTTCCTCCAACCGCTCCATTTCGCCGGGCTGGGAAATGCCCGCCTCGATGACTGCCAGACGGCACTGCTCCTCAATGCCCAACACGGAGAGGGGCACGCCGATTTGGGAATTATAGCTGCGGGGGCTGCGGTAAATGCCCGGCTCGCTTGCCAAAAGCTGGTAAATCCATTCCTTCACAATGGTCTTGCCGTTGCTGCCCGTGACGGCAACCACATCCGCCCGAAGGCGGGAACGGCGCCATGCCGCAAGGCTTTGCAACGCCGCGCGCACATCCAGCACGCGGAAAAAATTCGCCCCCGTAAGGGCATCAAACTCCACGCGCCACGCACCTACCACAAAATTCCGGCAGCCCCGGGCATAGAGGGCGGGGATATAATCGTGCCCGTCGTGGTTGACGCCCCGCAAGGCAAAGAAGAGGGCGGACGCGGGATCCGTCACCGAACGACTGTCCACGGTGGTCTCCGTGATTTCCACATCGTTTATGTTTTTGGGGTCGCACCCCAATGCTGTTGCAATTTCTTTTGTGAACATGTTCTTTCGTTTTTACATTCCGTGCGCCGGGCAGGGCGATGCGTCAGGGATTTACAGCAAGGGGGCAAAGAGCCGTGCCACCGATTCGTAGACCCGTTCGCGCTTCGGACGGAATTTCCAGTATTGGATGGAAACTTCGTCGGCGGCTTCCAAGTCCTCTGCAAAATCCGCTGCCAACTGTTTCACGACTTCCCGGTCGTATATAATCATATTTACTTCAAAGTTCTGCTCAAAGCTCCGCAAATCCATGTTTGCCGAGCCGACACTTGCCACCTGCCCGTCGGCAACAATCACCTTGCTGTGGTTGATGCCCTTCTTGTACCAATAAATTTTCACGCCAGCCTCCAGCAATTCCTCGACATAGGAACGGGAACACCAATAAGTAAGGCGGGAATCGGACTTATGGGGCAGGAGAATGCGCACGTCCACGCCGCTCATGGCTGCCGTCTTCAAGGAATTGAGGGTCGTCTCCCCCGGCATGAAATAAGGGGTGGAGATGAAAACATAGCGTTTCGCCATGTTGATAAGGGTAAAATACGCCTGTTGGATAGACGCCCAGTCGCTGTCGGGACCGGAAGCGACGGTCTGCACCACGACATTGCCTTCTGCCTGGAGGTAGGGCATATACTCATTTTTGTTCAGCAAAAGCTCCTGGCAGACAAAGTACCAGTCCGCAAGGAACACCACTTGAAGGGAGGTGACCGCCTCGCCCTCGACGCGGAGGTGGGTGTCGCGCCAAACGCCGATGCCCGGCACGCCGTCCACGTAGCGGTCGGCAATGTTCAGACCACCGACGAAACCCACGCGCCCGTCAATCACGGCAATCTTGCGGTGGTTGCGGTAATTGGCTTTGCGGGCAAACTGATGGTAACGCACGGGCAGGAAGGGATACACCCGGATGCCTGCCTGGCGGAGGCGGCGGATGAAATGCTTCGAAAGGCTCCAGCTGCCCACATCGTCGTAAATGATACGCACCTCCACGCCCTCGGCGGCTTTTTGCAGGAGAATTTCCTCCAATTCGCTGAGCAAACGTCCCTCGGCAAGGATGTAATACTCCAGGTGGATGAACTTGCGGGCGGAACGCAACGCCTCAAAAAGGGCGGGGAAAGTCTCGCTGCCATTGTCAAGCACCGTCAGGGTATTGTAGCGCGTGAGGAGGGCTTTGCTGTTGTTGAGGAGGAGGGTCATGAGCTTACGCACCTCAACGGTGTTGCGCCGCTGGAGGAATTCGGACTTCTTGATGAGCTGCTTCTGGTCTTCGCTCATGTACTGGAGCCACTTCATGTCGCCCAGTCCCTTGCGGGAAAACATCTTGATTTTGCGGTAATTCACGCCAAAGAACAGATAAAATAGGAAGCCTGCAAAGGGCATTGCCACGAGGACAATAATCCAAGCCAAGGTGCGCACGGGGTTGCGATTCTCAAGTATCACGTTGAAAATCACGGATGCCACGGTCAGCAAATAGAGGGCAATCCCGATATATATGAAGATTTGCAGCCAAGTCATGTCCTGATATGCATTTTTAATCCTATCTTTGTGTTATGAATACACTTTCTCAATTGTCCCAATATGCCCGGCAGGCGCTGCAGGATTTCTATCCCGACGGGGAAATCCGAAGCATTTGCCGTATCCTGTATGAGGACGTTTTCCATCTCACAAATATAGACATCCATTTGAAAAAAAACGAACGTTTGGACGAAAGCTTTATCAATAAATTTTATGGCATCGTCGAACGGCTGAAAACCGGGGAGCCGCTGCAGTACATTATCGGGAGCACGGAGTTCCGCGGGCTGCGGCTGGAAGTGAACCGCTCGACGCTGATTCCACGCCCAGAGACGTCGGAATTGGCAGTGTGGGCAAGCGGGGCATTGCGGGCAGGGATGCGGGTGCTGGACATCGGCACGGGGAGCGGATGCCTTGCCATCGCCCTCGCGCAAGCGTGTCCGGGAGCCGTGGCGGAGGGCATTGACATTTCAGCGGAAGCCGTTGCCACGGCACAGAGGAACGCCGCCGGCAATGACGTGAAGGTGGAATTTAGCGTGCGGGACATCCTGCGGCACGGGGAATACGCATGGGGAACGTACGACCTCATCGTCAGCAACCCGCCCTACGTGCGGGAATGCGAGCGGGCGGGGATGGAGCGGAATGTGCTGGACTATGAGCCGCCGCAGGCTCTTTTCGTACCGGACGACGACCCGCTGGTGTTCTACCGCGCCATCGGGGACTTCGGGCAGGCGCATCTGAAGGCGGGAGGCATGCTTTTCCTGGAAATCAATGAAGCCCTGGGGCAGGAGACTGCCCGCCTGTTGGAAAGACAGGGCTACGTGCTTGTGGAGGTGCGGCAGGATATGTACGGCAAGGAACGGATGGTGAAAGCCACTAAAATCACAGCGAACCATGGGCAATAAGGATTACCAGTCACCGGAAAAACGGGCGGAACGCGCCCTGAAAAACTTGGCGGACAAATGCAGCCGGAAGGAATATTGCAGCGCGGACATCCGGAAAAAGTTGGAGCAATGGGAGTTGCCGGAAGAGGAAGCGGCAAAGGTCATGCAGTTTTTGCAGGAGCATCATTTCGTGGACGACCGCCGCTATGCCCGCAATTACGCAGAAGACAAAGCCCGCTTCAACCGTTGGGGCAGGCAGAAAATCGCCCTCATGCTGCGGCAAAAAGGCATTGCCCCCGACCTCATCACAGAAGCCTTGGAAGCCATCCCGGCGGAAAGCTATGCCGGAAACTGCCTCGACCTGTTGCGGCAAAAAGCCCGCTCGCTCGCCGAAAGCGACCCTTACAAACGGCGTGCCAAGCTCATCCGCTTCGCCCTCGGCAGGGGCTTCGACTACGAGACGGTGCAAAAGTGTCTCGCGCAACTCACTGAATAAAAGAGGACAAACCGTCAATTGGACAAATTGACGATTGAATCGAAGATTTGTCCAACCCGACAGAAGTTTTGCAAAATCCCTTGCCGGATTGGGGGAAGATTGCTATATTTGGCGGAATGAAGTTAGCAACAATCGAGATGAAAAATACGATACCCATTTACCAGGTGCCTGCCTATACGGACAGAGAAACACTGCGCAAACTGAGGCTGAAGAGTCCATACGGGTATGTCCTGCTCCGCGTAGGGGATGCGCCGCTGGAATTGCCGGAGGAAAACGCGGCGCGGATGTTACAAGTGGCAGAAGACAGCGGAGCGGTGCTGCTGTACAGTGATTACTACCTGCTTAAAAACGGGCAGCGGCTGCCCCACCCGACCATTGACTATCAAGAGGGAAGCCTGCGCGATGACTTCGATTTCGGCGCAGTCTGGACAGTCAACGCGCAAGCCTTCAGGCAGGCTGTGGAAGAGATGGACGCCACCTACCGCTATGCCGCCCTCTACGACCTGCGCCTGCGCCTCTCACGGAAGGGGGAAATCCTGCACCTGCCGGAGTACCTGTACACGGTGGAAGAAACGGATGCCCGGACTTCCGGGGAACGGCAATTCGACTATGTAGACCCCCACAACCGCGAGGTGCAACAGGAAATGGAAGCCGTTTGTACCGCCCACCTGAAAACCATTGGCGGATGGCTGCCGCCGACATTCCGGGACCTCGACCTGCAGGAAGGCAAGTTTCCGGTGGAAGCCTCGGTAGTCATTCCCGTGAAAAACCGGGCAAGAACCATTGCCGACGCCGTGCATTCCGCCCTAAGCCAGGAGACGGACTTCCCATTCAACATCCTTGTGGTAGACAATTACTCCACGGACGGCACGACGGAAATCCTGCAAAAGCTGGCGCAAGAACACCCTGCCGTGGCACTCCTGCATCCGAAAAGCCCGATGGCAGGCATTGGCGGCTGCTGGAACGAAGCCATCGACTCGCCGCAATGCGGACGGTTTGCGGTGCAATTGGACAGCGACGACCTCTATGCCAGCCCCCAAACGTTGCAGACCATCGTGGACGAGATGTACAAACAACAATGTGCCATGCTCGCCGGCAGCTACCGGATGGTGGATTTCCAATTGCAGGAAATCGCGCCCGGAGTCGTAGACCACCGGGAATGGACGGACACAAACGGCAGGAACAATGCCCTCCGCATCAACGGATTCGGCGCGCCCCGGGCTTTTTTCACCCCCGTCATCCGCGAAGTGCGTTTCCCCAATGTGAGCTACGGAGAGGATTACGCCGTGGGGCTTGCCATCTCGCGACGTTATAAGGTCGGGCGAATTTACACGCCCATTTACCTCTGCCGCCGCTGGGAAGGAAACTCAGATGCCAACCTGAACATCGAGCAGGTGAACCGGAACAATTATTACAAAGACCGCATCCGCACCATTGAACTCCGGGCAAGACGCCTTTGCATGCCGGGGAATGATGTGCATTGAAGATTGAAAAACAGATGAATATGGACACAGAAAAGAGCCAGGCATTAAGCCGCCTGTTCCACCAACAGACACAGGACTTCCCCTTGGCAAGAGACAATTACCGGGCATTGACGCAAGCCGTCTGTAAAGAAATCCCGCTGGACGGCTTCTGCATCCGGGTGCAATACAATCCCGCCCGCATCATTTCGACCAATGCCAAGACGGACGCGGCAAGCCTGAGGAACCGGAAATGCTTCCTCTGCCCCAGCGGCATGCCGGAAACCCAGCAGGGAATGGCATACGGCGACAGGTATCACATTTACATCAACCCCTATCCCATCTTCCGGCAACACTTCACCGTGCCCTCCAACGAGCACCTCCCGCAACGGATTGCCCACCGCTTCGAGGACATGTTGGACATTGCGACGGACTTCCCGGGACACGTGGTTTTCTACAATGGTCCTGCCAGCGGCGCCTCCGCTCCCGACCATTTCCACTTTCAATTAGTCTCCCGGGGCGAAATGCCCATCGAGGCAGATGCCGCCAACGAAAGGCTGCGGCAGGTTGTCCGGACAGGGGAAGACTACACCATTGCCACCCTGCGGGACTACCTGCGGGAGGTGTTTATCCTTGAATCCGCCAGCAAAGCGCGGCTCCGGGTACTTTTTGATGCGCTGCAACGGTTTGTGGGCATCACCGTGCCCTACGAAGCGGAACCGCAATTCAACCTTTTCGCCTGGCAGGCAGAGGGGTGCTTGCACATCTGCCTTTTCCCGCGCCGCCGTTGGCGTCCCCGGCAATTCTTCGAGGAAGGGGAAGGGCAAATCATGTTCAGCCCCGGATGCGCCGATATGGCAGGCTTGATTATCGCGCCGCGCCAACGGGATTTCGAGCATTACGACGCCGCTTTGCTCGCCGACCTGTTCCAACAAGTGAGCATCACGCCAGAGGAAAGAGAACAAATTGTCCACCTGATTCAACAATTCTAAAACTCCAAACGCCATGCAAGCACCGGAAATAGAAATCGGCATCCTCTTTGCCCCGCGCATCACCTTCCGCCTAAACGGCACATTCATCTGCAAAGGGAAAAGCTATCAAGGAGAATACACGCTCACGCGGGAAGGGGAAAACTATCGCCTCGCCGGCAGCACCGGCACGGAAAGCGTCCACCTGCCCTTGGAATTTCAGCCGGAAGACTATGCCGCTGCGGACTTCGACCTGATGGACGTTACCATCGGCATCCATTTCCATTGGGAGCGGCAAGAGACGCAAAAGTTCAAAGGCACGCTCCGCCTCATCGATGAAGGCGAGCACCTGACCGCCGTCAACCGCCTGCCGTTAGAGGATTACCTGCGCAGCGTCATCTCGTCCGAAATGAAGGCAACCTCCTACATTGAACTGCTGAAAGCCCATGCCGTCATCTCACGCAGCTGGCTGCTGGCGCAAAAAGCCAAGGCAAAAAAGCTGGACGGCACGTATCGCTCCGGCTATCAGAACGAACAGGAATACATCCGCTGGTACGACCGCGAAGACCACCGGAACTTTGATGTCTGCGCCGACGACCATTGCCAACGCTACCAGGGCATTACCCGCGCCTGTACGCCTGCAGTACACGAAGCGGTGGAACGCACGCAAGGCGAGGTGCTCACCTACGGGGGAGACATCTGCGACGCCCGTTTTTCCAAGTGTTGCGGCGGAGCCACCGAGCGGTTTGAAAACACTTGGGAAGCAGTACCCCACCCCTATTTGACCAGTCTCTTCGACGCTCCTGCCAAAAAAACCGCCGACCTCAGCCGCGAAGAAGATGCCCGCGCCTGGATACTCTCCGCGCCGCCGGCATTCTGCCACACGGACGACCGGGCAATCCTCGCAGAAGTGCTGAACGACTACGACCTCGAAACCCGCCATTTCTTCCGCTGGACAGAGAACCGGACGGCAGGGGAATTGTCCGCCTTGATGCGGGAAAAACTGGGCATTGATTTCGGCGACATCCTCGACCTTGTGCCCGTCGAAAGGGGCAATTCCGGAAGAATTATCCGCCTCCTCGTGAAAGGTAGCCGGCAATCGCTCACCATCGGCAAGGAACTGGCCATCCGCAAAGCACTCTCCCCCACCCACCTCTACAGCTCCGCCTTTGTCGTCGAAAAGGAAGGCGACACCTTCACCTTCCACGGCGCCGGCTGGGGACACGGCGTCGGGCTTTGCCAAATCGGGGCAGCTGTCATGAGCGCGCAGGGCTACGGCTACCGCGACATCCTGCAACACTATTTCAAAGGAAGTGAAATCACCAAAATCTATTGACTATGCCTAAAAAGAAAAACACCGCCTGGAGTTGGATACCGACCCTCTATTTTGCGCAGGGGTTGCCTTACGTCATTGTCATGACCGTGGCGGTCATCATGTTCAAACGCCTGGGCATGCCGAATGCCGACATTGCGCTCTACACCAGCGGGCTGTACCTCCCGTGGGTCATCAAGCCGCTGTGGAGCCCCTTGGTAGACCTGCTTAAGACCAAGCGGTGGTGGATTGTCGCCATGCAACTCGTCATGGGCGCAGGATTTGCCGGCATCGCCCTCACGCTGGAAGCGCCCGACCCTTTCCGCTATTGCCTGGCATTCCTGTGGTTATTGGCGTTCAGTTCCGCCACGCACGACATTGCCGCCGACGGGTTCTACATGCTCGCCCTCGACGAGAGGCGGCAAGCCTATTTTGTGGGCATCCGCAACACCTTCTACCGCCTCGCGGTGATTGCCGGACAAGGCGGGCTGGTCATGCTGGCAGGCGCTTTGGAAAAACGCTATGCCGCCACCCGTCCGGAGGCAGAAGCCATTCCGGAGGCTTGGGCAATCACGTTCTACGTGGCAACCGGCATTTTCTTCCTGCTCTTCCTTTACCACCACCTGTTCCTGCCCCACGCGGCAAAAGATGCTGTTTGCAGGCAAACCGGGGCAGCAAAATCATCCATCGGCAAGGAGTTTCTGCTCACCTTCGCCTCCTTTTTCCAAAAGAAAGGCATCGTCCCTGCCTTGGCGTTCATCCTGCTCTATCGCTTTGCCGAGTCGCAATTGGTCAAAATCGCCTCGCCTTTCCTGCTGGATGCCCCTACCGCCGGCGGCTTAGGGCTGGATACTTCCACCGTGGGGTTCATTTATGGCACCGTAGGAGTCATTGCCCTCACGGCGGGCGGCATCCTGGGCGGTATCTTCATTGCCCGGCGCGGCTTGCGGAGGAGCCTGTGGCAGATGGTCTGCGCCATGAATCTCCCGAACCTTGTCTACCTCTATCTGGCATACGCCCATCCCGAAAGCGAAACGGTGATTTCCGCCTGCGTCGCCGTCGAGCAATTGGGCTACGGTTTCGGTTTCACCGCCCTCACCTACTTCATGATGCTCTTCAGCGCAGGCAAGCAGCAAACTGCCCACTACGCCCTCTGCACCGGCTTCATGGCACTCGGCATGATGCTCCCCGGCATGGTGTCCGGCTGGATACAGGAACTCATCGGCTACCGGCACTTCTTCCTCTGGATCATGCTTGCCACCCTCCCCAGCTTCCTTGCCACCCAAGCCATTGCCCGGCATCCCGCCCTCCGCGCTTCCGGCAAGGACGGTGCAGACGTTGCATAGTCCGCCATTTTTTGTATAACTTTGCATCAGGTTGAAAATACAGGTTTAAAATTTACCCATCATGAGAAAAACAGTTGCACTATGGTTATATCCGTGATAAAAGTTTTGACTATTACTATGTTTGCCTTTACATTTCCAACAAGCTGGACGAGAGCGGGCTTTACATTGTCGCGGATTAAAGTTGTTCATTAAAAACCAGAAAAAAGACATGCACCATTCAGTAGAAGAAAGCAAAGCCATTTGGAACGAAAACGCCGAATTTTGGGACAATGCCATGGGGGATGAGTCGAATGACTTCCACAGGCAAGTTGTCCGTCCAAAAGTAACCAAGCTCCTAAACCCCCAGCCCACGGACTACATTTTAGACATCGCCTGCGGGAACGGAAATTACTCTGCCTACCTTGCCGCCCAAAACATCCCGGTTGTCGCTTTCGATTACAGCGAAAAGATGATTGAGTTGGCAAAAAAACGACAGGTACAATACGCCGACCGCATCAAATTTTGCGTGGCAGATGCCACTAACCCCGCAAGCCTGCTGTCCTTGAAAAGGGAACGCCCCTACACAAAAGCCGTTTCCAACATGGCAATCATGGACATGACGGACATCCGCCCGTTGTTCACAGCCGTGTATGAACTATTGGCAGACAACGGGATTTTCGTATTCGCCACACAACATCCTTGCTTCGTGACGCGGACAGAGAAATACATGACGCCCCACAGCTATTACGACATCGCCATCGAAGGGCAGCCCCGGAAACAATGCTACTACCACCGCTCTCTGCAAGACATTTTCAATCTCTGCTTTCAAACCGGCTTTGCCATTGACGGCTTCTATGAAGAATGCTATAAAACCAACCCTGAAATCCCCATGGTCATCATTGTGAGAATCAGGAAAGTACCGCAAAACAATAAATTGAATTTATGCAAGAACCCATTGCACGAACTTCAATTTCAATCATAAATATTTATCAATCAGATGTATCCGAAAGACTTTCAATTCTACAGACCCTGCCAGGCATTGCAGCCTTACGTCCGGTATTATTGGGCATTCAAGAGCGGCGAAGTGGTGAACACCCTGACCTTCCCCATGGGCTGTCCCCAAATCATTTTCCATAAGAAAGCCCCGCTTTATGTCCCCGAACTGGACACCTGCCAACACAAACTCACCATCAGCGGGCAGGTGAACTATCCGGCACACTTGTGCACCCGCGGGGACACAGAAATGATTGTCGTTGTATTCCAGCCCCATGCCATGAAAACTTTCCTGGATTTGCCCATATCCCTGCTGCACAATCAGGAAATTTCCGGCTATGACCTCGGGAACAAAGGGCTCCACGAACTGGCTGCGCAAGTCTTTGATTGCGAAGACACAGGCTCATGCATCCGCATCATAGAGCAACGATTGTTATCCCAAATCACGCACACGCCGGCATACCCTCTTAAAAGGATAAGCACTGCCCTGCAACAACTGCTTGCCACTCCCGGCATCTCCGTCAATGAACTGGCAGCCATCGCTTGCCTAAGCAAGAAACAATTTGAGCGTCTGTTCAATGCCATGGTTGGCGCAAATCCCAAAGAATACGCCAGAATCGCCCGTTTCCAAAAGGCGCTGAGCTTTCTGCAACACTTCCCGGAGACCATGAGCCAGGCGCAAATCGCCTATCAATGCGGTTACGCCGACCAATCCCACTTCATTAGGGAGTTTAAACAATTCAGCGGGCACACACCCTTGTCCCTGCTAAAAACCGGCACCCCTTACTCCGATTTGTTCTCCCAACCGGTATAATGTCCCTTTTCTTCTATCTGCATCGCCGCAACTTCCTTATTTTTGCACCTGCTTAACTAAAAACAAAAGACAACATGAAAGAAGTAAATCCCAACGAAACGACCCGCGCCTACGCCTTCAAAATGTGGATGAATGCCCCGATGCCCATGCTCACCTTTTTCAAGACCTTGGACGTCACCCGGCTTGTCCGGCTCAGCAAACGGCAGGGCTTGAAGTTCAACATGCTAATGTGCTGGTGCATCGGACGGGCAGCCAGCCAAGTCAAAGAATTCTATATGCTCCCTGTGAACGGAAAATTAATGCAATACGACCACCTTGCCGTATGCGCCATCGTCGCCAACCGGCAGGGCGAAGTCAGTTCCTGCGACGTGCCCTTCTCCGACGACTTGCAGCAATTCAATGCCGACTACCTGCGCCTGACCCGCCAAGTCGCCGAGACCTGCACAGACCATAACCTCGCCGACTGCATGGTCATCGGCACCTCCGCCCTCGTCCAAGCCGAGATAGACGGCGCAGTAGGCATGTACAGCGGCATATACAACAACCCCTTCCTCATCTGGGGCAAGCACCGGCGGCACCTCTGGCAGCGGACACTCACCGTCTCCTTCCAATTCCACCACACCCAAATGGACGGTGCCCACGCCTCCCGCTTCCTGGAAGCGCTGCAAAAAGAAATCCGAGAACTACGTTATTAATAAAAATCTCTTTATCCCCCCATCTCCTCTTCAAATGTTTTCACATCAACAATCCGGCAAGAAGCAATCCTTTTGATAACCAATAAATCTTTATCACCTGTCACCAAATAATGGGCTTTAGCCTCTACAGCCAATGCAAGCAGATAATCATCTTCCTCATCACGGCAATAATGTATATTTTCAGACGGTTCAAACAAATTCCCTTTCAAACGCAAAAATGACAAAAGAGATTTCACCTCCTGTATAGGGAAATACTTGACAAATTTAGGACGTTGTGTAACCTCCCTTATCTCCTCCAACAATTCATCGCACAACACCAATTCTATACGGTCATTGCACAACAAATCAACAAGAGAAGCAAGCTTTCTGCCAATAAGAAAACTAATCCAACAATTTGTGTCAACAATGACCCGTTTCTTTCTGATGCCGCGCATGCCGTTCCTTTCTTACTTGTTGCACTTCAGAGAGAATATCCTCCTCGCTCAGTTCATCTGTCTTGAACGTTTCCAAAAAATATTCCAATTCAGCCCGTGTAGCATCTTTTGTCAAGATGCGTCCCAAACGCAATTGCGTACGTACCGGCAATTGTCTGACCAAGCTCAATATTTGGTTATAGTTTAAGTTTAATACGGCATCCATAACATCATCTATTTTGTTCTCTGCGAAGATAATAAGAAACAAGGAAAAAAACAAGCAAAATTGCCGCCTTTTTCCCTACGCTGATTAAACTTTTGCAATATGCAAACTCTATTCCTCCATCCGCAAACTATTTTATGATTTTTTGTACCTTTGTTCCAAAATAACGGACATGATCAAAGAATTGACCCAAGAATACAAACGGTTGATGCTCTCCCAGCAAATTGACCCAAAATCATTGGATTATAATTTATTGCGCAAACACATCAAAGCATTCTCCCAATCGGACGGGCAGCCAAGCCTTGCCATTAGCATCTACGACAATTACCGCATGGAGCATGCCTACGAGTCTGAATACCACAAACACCTGTTCGGCAACGGGGAAATAGAGGTTCATCCCGACGACATGGAGGACGTATTGAAAAGCGCCATCGCCACCCTCAAACATGTATTCCAAGGCAATAAAAACCGCACCCACATCAAAATGATTCGGGAATACAGGGCTAAAATAGGAGACAGATTCCGACGGGTCACGGAATCATTCCAAATTTTAGAGACCGACGACAAGGGGAACATCTGGTTAGCCCTGTGTTTCCTGGAAATCTCCCCCAACCAACAGCCGCCCTTTGCCGTCAATACCCAAATCATCAACACCGCCACCGGCGAGGTATTCGCCCCGCTGACCCGGTTTTACCAACGCCAATCGGTGCTGACAAAACGCGAATTGGAAATACTCAACCTCATTGCCCAAGGCAAATTGAGCAAGGAAATATCCGACCAACTGCACATCAGCGTCCACACCGTCAACACCACCCGCCAGCACATCCTGGAAAAACTCAACGTGGACAATTCCCACGAAGCCGTGCGCTACGGCATGTCGCTCGGGCTGATAGAATACTGAAAAATCAATATTGCCGCCCCCTTCAAGACAGCCTAATTTTGCAAAAAAGGCTGCAATATGAACACAAAACACATTTCCCAAACTCTGGGAACAAGACAAAAAGGCAAAATAAATCCCCCGCAGGAAGCGGAATGCCGCTATGCACTCATCACGGGCGCAAGCCAAGGCTTAGGACGATGCTATGCGCTCGAACTTGCCCGTTTAGGTTTCAACACGCTGCTGGTCGCACTGCCCGGCAGCGGGCTCCGGGAAGTAGCCGCCGAATCACGAAGTCTCGGCGTGGAAAGTATCCCCTTTGAAACAGACCTTTGCGACGAAAAAGCGCTGTCTGCCCTCTGCCGCCACATCAATGCCCGCTATTCCCTCTGCATGATTATCAACAATGCCGGTACCGGGGGAACAAAGCTGTTTACAACTTGCCCGCCGGATTACCTCGACCACATCCTGAGTCTGAACGTGCGGGTGCCGGTACTTCTAATCCGCTACCTGCTCCCCAATTTGCGGCATGCCCCGCAAGGCTTTATCCTCAACGTGGCAAGCATGGCAGCTTTTTCGCCCGTCGGCTTCAAAACGGTTTACCCCGCCTCCAAGCGTTTCATACTCCAATTCTCGCTGGGCTTGCGTGAAGAACTCCGCGGTACGGGCATCTCCGTCAGTGCCGTCGCTCCGGGTCCTATGAAAACCAACGCCGAAATCACCCGCCGCATCGAACGCCAAGGGGCATTCGGCAAGTTGGGGTTGCTCTCCCCGGAACAAGTCGCACACCTCAGCCTCCAAGGGCTTTTCCGCCGCAAAGCGGTTATTCTGCCCGGCTGGTCTAACCACATCAACCGCCTGTTACTCTCCCTTATCCCCACCGCCCTCCTTGTACCTCTGATATCGCGCGTCATTGCACGGGAAATCAATGCCCCTGCAATCCACCGCAAAGCCGTCTGCAAACCCCGCCCCGCACCATGGTGGAAAATTGGCGCATGGGCAAGCGAAGGCACTACGCTTCTCCAATCACTCCAAGAATTATCCGTCATATCATAACAGTACCAACATTTTATGCAACAAAAAGTACTCATTACCGGTGCCAACAGCCTCTTAGGCACGCATGTAATCCATGAATTGCTTGCTGCCGGCTATGCCGTGCGGGGACTGCTCCGCCGCCGCAATTCTTACGTCGGCAACACCCATCCCGCCTTGGAACTCATCGAAGGCTCCTTCACCGACCGCAACACGCTCCGCCAAGCCATGCAAGGCTGCCGCTACGTTGTCCATTGCGCCGCCCGGACAGGACAATCCGGGGATTACAATTCCTATAAAAAAATCAACGTGGCAGCAACCATCCGGCTGATTGAGACAGCTATCGAATGCGGCATAAAACGGGTCGTCTACGTTGCCAGTGCCAACGTCTTTGCTTACGGCACCAAAGAACAACCGGGCGACGAAAAACACCCCATCGCCTTCCCGTTCACCGAATCGCCTTATGCCAAAAGCAAATACGAAGCCTTGCAACAATTGGCAAACTACCACGGTCAGATTGAAATCGTGACGGTCTGTCCCGCCTTCATGATTGGAGCCTGGGACTCGCGCCCCAGTTCAGGGCGCATCATCCTGCGGGGCTACCACCGCCGCATCGTATTTTATCCGCCCGGCGGCAAAAATTTCGTAGCAGCCGGAGATGCCGCCCGCGGCATCGTGACAGCCCTCAACGAAGGGCACAACGGCGAACAATACCTTCTGGCAGGCGAGAACCTCACCTATTCCGAGTTTTACCGCCTGCTCGCCACCCGCACCCATTGCCGCCAACGCCTCGTCCAAATCCCCGCCTGGCTGCTCCTTGCAATTGGCACCATCGGCGATTGGCTCTCTAAAACAGGGCTGAAATCAAAAATCACGCGCGCCAACATGCGCCTCCTCTGCGTGGGCAATTATTACTCAAATGCCAAATCCGTCCGCGAGTTGCACCTCCGCTACCGCCCTCTTGCCGAAGCCATCGACGAAGCTGTCAATTGGTTTCTCCAATATGGCATACTGCCCAAAACCAGCCACCCCAAACCCCATACTGATTAATCAGTATTGACCGGCATAAATCCTCCGCCTTACTTTGCAATATAAAATCTTCAAACATTAAAACAGATGATTATGAAAAAACTATTGATTATCGGCATGCTGCTCCTCGCAGCCCTTGCATCCTCCGCCCAACTCCGCCCCTCCATCCGTGTCGGAGCAACAGCCTCAAATATCAGTGAACAACACATCAAAATGGGTATCCGCGCAGGGGTCGGCATCGATTACCTCTTCACAGAACGCTGGGGCATACGCTCCGGGCTTTTCTACTCCATGAAAGGCGCAACCACTTCCAACAACGTCTTCAACTACGACAAGGACAAAGCCACAAAACTCTCCTATCTCGACCTCCCTGTTGAAGCCCTCGTCATGTTCCGCCTCTCGCAAAATTCGCGGCTGGCAATGCATGGAGGTGCTTATTTCGCCTGCCTGCTCCATTCCGCCGTCCCAGCAGGAGCTGCATACGACATCCGCAAAGGTGAAATCGGTGCAAGTTTTGGCATAGACTTCACAACCAACCACTTCATCTTCGGTCCCGAAGTCCAATACGGGTTAAACAAAGCAACCAAACCCGGCACCGGTCACAACATCACCTACGCCCTGACCTTCGGCTACCGCTTTTAGCCCTAAATCCCCAAAAACCTCCAGCAGCGCGGGCGGTTAAGTCCTTTTAGCCGCCTGCGCTTTACCCCTCACAACAACCTCCATCCCACCCCCTAAAACCGCCCCTTCCCGAAATCCTTACAAAAAGAAATCCAAGAACTGCCGGCATAATCCGCAATAAACGCTACCTTTGCACAAACGCAAACTTTTACGCACAACGCCATGGAAAACGAAAAATGCCTCCTGACCACCGCACGCCTCCTGCTCCGCCCATGGGAAGAAACGGACGCAAAAGCCTTGTTCCGGTATGCCCAAGACCCCGCCATCGGTCCCATTGCCGGCTGGCAGCCCCACACCTCCGTAGCCCACAGCCTGGAAATCATCCGCACAGTCTTCGCCGCCCCCGAAACCTACGCCATGGTGCTCAAAGCAACGGGCGAACCCGTGGGCAGTGCCGGCATCATGTTCGGCGAAGGCATGCACAGCGCGGCAATGCAGCCGGACGAAGCTGAAATCGGCTATTGGATAGGTGTGCCCTACTGGGGGCAAGGGCTGACCCCGGAAGCAGTACGCTGCCTGTTGGAGCGGTGCTTCACGGCACTGGATAGGTCGGCAGTCTGGTGCAGCCACTACGACGGCAACACCCAATCCCGCCGCGTGATGGAAAAATGCGGCTTCCGCTTCCACCACACAGAGGCACCCGCCCCCTCCCCGCTGGGCGACATCCGCACAGCCCATTTCCTGCGGATAACAAAAGCGGAATGGGAGCAAATACCCACGACCGCCGGCTACCCAACACCTGTTTAAATCGACATGCCCTTCACAGCCGCGGCGTGTTTTTTTTCGCGGAAATTCACTACATTTGCGTCTGGAAACAATAAACGCGCGTATGAACATCACACTAGAAATAGGCTTGCTTGTCGGGTCGCTGCTCATTGTTTGCAGCATCCTCATCAGCAAAACAGGTTACCGCTTCGGCATCCCCACCTTGTTAATGTTCCTCCTGGCAGGGATGCTGTTCGGGAGTGACGGGTTAGGCATCCAGTTCAACGACGTCTCCCAAGCGCAACACATCGGCACCGTAGCCCTCTGCATTATCCTGTTCAGCGGGGGCATGGACACCAAATGGAAGGACATCCGCCCCGTCTTGTTCCCGGGCGCCATGCTGTCCACCCTGGGCGTGCTGCTGACCACGCTCATCACCGGCGTATTCATCTACTGGATATCAGGGTGGCAACAAACAGAAATCGGCTTCAGCCTGATAAGTTCGCTACTGCTTGCCGCCACCATGTCGTCTACGGACTCCGCCTCCGTATTCAACACACTGCGCACGCAGCGCATCAATCTGAAAAACAATTTGCGCCCCATGCTCGAACTGGAAAGCGGGAGCAACGACCCGATGGCGTATATGCTTACCATCATCCTCATCCAGTGCATGCAGACCGGCGACCTCTCCGCCATAGAAATCATTGGCTCCCTCCTGCTCCAATTTGCCGTAGGGGGTGCAGGAGGGTATCTCCTCGGGCGGCTGGCAGTCCTCGGAGTGAACCGCATTAATTTGAAAAACAGCGAGCTATACTCCATTCTCGTCTTGAGTTTCATCTTCATCATCTATTGCACGACCTACCTGCTGAAGGGAAACGGCTACCTGGCAGTTTACATCGCCGGCATGGTCATCGGCAACAGCCGCCTGTTCAAGAAAAAAGAAATCGGGACATTCTTGAGCGGCATGACCTGGCTGCTGCAAGTCGTCATGTTCCTCATCTTGGGATTGCTGGTCAACCCGCACGAAATGTTGGGCGTGAGCATCACCGCCATACTCATCAGCCTGTTCATGACCCTGGTTGCCCGCCCCGCAAGCGTATGGATTAGCTTGTTGCCATTCGGCAATAAAATCAGCAACAAGTCAAAAGCCTTTATTTCGTGGGTGGGCTTGCGCGGCGCGGCTCCGATTATCTTCGCCACCTATCCGGTGGTAGAGCAAGTCGAAGGGGCAAACGACATCTTCAACATCGTATTCTTCGTGACGCTGCTCTCACTGCTCGCGCAAGGCATGTCACTCTCAAAGGTCGCCCAAAAACTGGGGCTATCCACGCCCGTGACCGACAACGAAGAGAATTTCGGCATCGAAATCCCCGACTCTATCGGCAGCCAGCTGCATGAGGTGCGCTGTACCCACCAGCTCTTGGCGCATGGGAAGCACCTCCGCGACATCCCTTTCCCCAAAGGGGTATTGGTGATGATGATCAGGCGCAAAGACAAATACATAGTGCCCAACGGCAATGTAGAATTAGAAGAAGGCGACATCCTGTTGCTCATCGCCGAGAACGCGGCAACCCCTCCCGCCCCGCTGCCAACTTAAAGCCGCAACAACGCCCTATCCCCCGCCCTCTTAAAGCCCGGTTCCCGGTGAAATCAGTGGACAACAGCGCCGCCCCCGCCTCCATTGCCCCTCCCTCCGCCAGTCCAGACCGTTCCAAGAACGGCGAATAACCGGGGACGAACCGGCAATGCCTCCCGAACAGACCGGCTCCAAGGCGAAACCAAGGCAGCACCAAGCCCAGCACACATCCCCGGAATGCCCCATGCCCGCATTTCCCGCAAACGCGGGCTGACGGGCAGAAAACACAGGGCGCACGGGGGTAATGCCGCTTACCGTCCGGCAGCTATCCGGTCTATAGTTGGTCTCTGGTTCTTCCGCCGATTCCCCGAATATGGCTTGTATCTCCCGTGGTTCGCACGGGGCAAGGTACGCGGAAGTTCCGGAGCATCACCGGGAGAGGTTGAGAGCAACCAAAGAGCGCATCCCCACCTCAAAGCCCCCGCGACAATCATTCCCCTGTCCGCCCATTCTTCAAATTTTTGCAGGCTTATTTTTCATTTCTGAATGATTACCACAAGCCATGCAGTTTCCAGGCTTGGACATGGCGAATGCCCTTGTTGGAAGGCAAAGCAAAATCATCCAAAGAGACCACTATTTTTTCATAATTGTCCCGGATGCTTTCCAACGACGCATATTCCCTCCGTGCGGTCTGCTCATCAGCCAATGTATAAGTAGTTTGTATATAAAGAAGCCTGTCGCCTTTTTGAGCAACAAAATCGACTTCCTTTTCTTTTGCGTATCCGGTATTTTCGGCTATAACCAAAACTTTTGAAGAATATCGCATATTTTTCGGTTATAACTGAAAAAAGCAAAGGGAAGAACAAAGGGCAAAATCAAGCATCCCATTCAAAAAGCTCCCATAACAATCATTCCCCTAGCCTCCCATTGTCATTCCACTCGCCATACAGGATACCAAGACGTGTATTGTCAATAAACTTTTGCAACCGCCGTTCAAATACCTGAGGACGCTTGCGCTGCTTATTAATTTGTATCATGTCGATACGCACACGGCAATAGAGCGGCGGGAAATGCTGAAAATTCCGCCATACAGCATCGTCTTCCCGCAAAGCAGCAAGCACCTCTTGGTCTATGCGGAACCCCTCCGACGACATATCCGGCAATACAGCACGCCCCGCATCAGTCATCTTGCCCAAACGCTCCAACCGGCGGCAACGCTCCTTGTTCAGTTCTGTCCATGGGCTGCCTTTCCGGCGCGGTGAAAAACGCTGGAATGCAGTGCCATTCAACATTTTTATCGTGCTATCTATCCAGCCAAAACACAACGCTTCCTCCACCGCATCAAGATACCAGAACGTTCCATCGTCTACTGGTCGCCCTCGCTTGACATGAAGCCAACACTCCTTTTCCGTGGCATGATAGTCTGCCAGCCAACGGCGAAAATCATCGCGGCTTTTAACAGAAAGTACATTTTCAGGTTCGATAAGGCTCATGTGTTTTTTTATTTTCTACCTGCGAAGATAAAGAAAACAGCCAAACCGCACAAGAGACGCCCCCACTCTTTGCGACAAAACCACCTACACTTCCGGGCAATCCCTGAAAAAGCCCGCCTCTCCTCCCGAGATTCGCCCCCATTCCGAGGGTACCTGTTGGGTATTCCTTGGGTATTGCCGGGGCTGCAACCCCGGCAATACCCAAGAACACCACCGCCGGTACCGCTGCTATCCGGGCGAATCTCAAAAGCAACTTCAGCGCATGCCAGGAGAGCAAAGAGAGAAAATAGGATAACCACCAAACAAGAAGAAAAGCCTTAATAGTTCAAGCCGAATGCCCAAAGCGGGATGACGTTGGCGTAACCGCTTTCGATGTCGTCCTTGACAAGGTAGCCTTCTGTGGCATCTTGTACTTGTTTTTGCCCTTTTTTCCGCCCACCGATTTCAAAGGTCTTGCCGTCAATTTCAAAGTCGGAGATAGGGGAACTCACCACATCGTTGAGCACCCGGGTCTGATTCATGAAAAAGGTCTCCCGGACATTGCCGATATCTGCTTTGTCAGGCGACAAGGCATAAATCAGGTTCGTGTTGTCTAAGTAAAGTTTTTCTACTTTGCCTAAGCCACGAATGCCTCCGGTCGTATCCCGAAGTTGCGCAATCATGCCGGCTTTTTCCATATAAATCAAGTAGCTGGAAATTTCATTCCGGCTAATGCCGGTGGCGTTTGCCAAGCGTTGCATTACAGGCTTGAAAGGCACGCTTTTTGCCACGACCATAAGCAGGCTTTTCAATTTCCGCCCCAAGGAAATATTGGCTTGAAGATGTTGCGGAATATCGATCTCCATCGTCTGGTTAATGACTTGCATCAACTCCATCTCAAATTCTTCGTCCTTGCCAAAAGGGTAATACCCTTTGCGGAGGTAGTCTTGGAAAAGCGGCAGAGGATGGTCTACATCAGGGATATGCGCTTTGTGCGCCAGGATGTCTTCCAAAGGATAAGCGGGAATTTCTATTTGGTGGAACAAATACAAATATTCACGGAATGACAAACCTTGCATGTGATAGATAGGCACGCGGCGGCTGAGGTCTGCCAATCCTTTATAAATATCAAGAATCGAAGAACCGGAAATAACAACCTGCAAGTCGTCATAACTATCGTAGATTTGTTTCAACTCTCTTGACCACCCCTCATATTTATGTATCTCATCAATAAACAAATGCTTCCCGCCCGCCTTGACAAAACGGTCTGCCAGTTCAAGCAATTTGTGTTCGGAAAAATAGAGTTGATCTACGGAAATATACAATGTATCTGCCGCATCGAGATTCAATTTGATGTATTGCAGCAGCATGGTAGATTTACCGACTCCCCGGGGACCCACAAGCCCCCAAAAACGTCCTTGCCATTTGATTTGGGAATATTTGTACCGTAAAAAATCAGTCGGCGTGTTTTTCAATTTCCGCGTAAAAAACTCATACAATTGTTCCATCTTTTTCTGCTATTTCGTTTGATATGACAAAGATAGACATTTTGCACGAAAAAAGTGCAGTTTTTGGCAAAAACTGCACAAAATAGATGCAATTTAGGGCATTCCATTGCTTTCAGTCTCCTTTCTCATTGTATACAAGCCATTTACAACAAGAGCAAATTAAGCACCAACATGCTATATAAACTCCAAATAATTTTCCCGGCTTACCACGTGGAAGGCTGCTTGCGGATAGGCTCAAAACGATAAATAACAAATGCTTTTAAAAAAATCGTACTCCCAACTGGCGATTTTTACGTAAAAAACGTACTGTAGAGTGGCGATTTTGAGTGAAGAAATGTTAAACCGGCATTCCCTTATGCCTCTGCTTTTGCATTCTCTTTTTTATTGTCGGCAAAGAATTTACGGTAGAAAAGGATAAGCAGGAGGACGCCAATGGTAATGTAAGAATCCGCGAGGTTGAAGACGGGGCGGAAAAAAATGAACTCTTCACCTCCCCAGAGCGGAAACCAAGTAGGGAAAGTTCCCTGCACCAGAGGGAAATACAGCATGTCGACCACCTTGCCGTGCAGGAAAGAGGAGTAACCTCCATCGGGCGGGAACATCGTGGCAATTTTGTAGTGGCTGTCGCTGAATATCATGCCGTAGAAGAGGCTGTCGATGATGTTGCCAATAGCCCCACAGAATATCAGCGTAAAGGAAAAGAGCACTCCTTTCGGTGCTTTCGTGCGATAGAGATGCACAATGTACCAACCAATGGCTCCCACAGCCAGGATGCGGAATAAACTGAGAAACATTTTGCCTGCCTTCCCGTCACCGAATTCCATGCCGAACGCCATGCCGTTGTTTTCTACAAAAAGGATGCGGAACCAGTCGAATACGGCTATTTCTTCACCAAGCATCATGTGGGTTTTAATCCATATTTTCACTACCTGGTCAAGGGCAAGCAGAAAAATGGAAAAGAGAATCAGTTTATGGTGCAACTTCATATCTTCGCGTAAGGATTTGGAGGTTTTCATTTTTAGAGGGGACAGGGGCAAAAGGCGTGCCTCGCCCCTGTCCGCCGGTTCATACTTTCTCGCTTTCTTTGGCTTCAATGCTCAACGTGGCGTGCGGCACAGCAAGCAAACGTTCTTTGGGAATGAGTTTGCCGGTCGCACGGCAGATGCCGTAAGTCTTGTTTTCCACCCGCACAAGCGCAGCTTCGAGGTGGGAAATAAACTTTGCCTGCCGCTGGGCAAGACGCCCCGCTTCCTCTTTGGAGAGGACAGACGCGCCTTCTTCGAGCACTTTGAACGTGGGGCTGGTATCAGCGATGTCGTTGCCGTCACTGCCGGAAAGCGATGCTTTCAGAATATCATAGTCCTTGCGGGCTTTTTCGAGTTTCTCAAGAATCAGTTCCTTGAATTCTTGCAACTCCTCATCGGAATATCTGGTTTTCTCTGCCATAGCTTTAAATTTAGATATGGTTTATTGTTTTTCGATTTTTATAAATGTATGGATTTCATCTATTTCTATATCTTTTGCCTGCTCATCCCGGACATCGGCAAGTTCCACTTTTTCTGCCAATACCTGCCCGGCAATATACGATGCAAAGTGCTCCACTGCCTCGTCGATTTCCGGATGCTTGCCAATTGTCAGGCGGATTTTGTCGGTCACGTCAAAATTGCTTTCCTTGCGCAAATTCTGAATGCGGTTGATCAGTTCGCGGGCAATGCCCTCTTCCTTCAACTCCTTGGTCACATTGATGTCCAATGCCACCGTGATGCGCCCTTCATTGGCAACAAGCCAGCCGGGGATATCCTCCGAAAGGATTTCCACATCTTCCAATCCAAGCGCAATGGATGTACCCTCGATGTCAAGGGTATAAGAACCATTTTTCTCGAACTCGAAAATGTCCCCCTGCTCCATGGCAGCAATCCGCGCGGAGATTTGCTTCATGTATTTCCCGTATTTGGGTCCCAAAGTCTTGAAATTCGGTTTAATACGTTTCACTAATACTCCCGTGGTATCGGTGATGTATTCTATTTCTTTGACATTCACCTCCGAGAGGATAATGTTTTTCACTGCATCCAATTGCGGAATGATGTCTTCGTGAAGAATCGGAATCAAGAGTTTGCTAAGCGGCTGGCGTACACGCAGCTGTACTTTCCGGCGCAAGCCCAGTACCATGGAAGAAATCTGCTGTGCCAAGGTCATGCGTTCCTCCAACGCCTTATCGATAAGCGTTTCATCCGCTTCCGGGAAATCTGTCAAATGCACACTGCCGGTATGGCGCCGCGTAATGCTGTTCAGGTCGCCAAACAACTTGTCCGTATAGAACGGCGCAATGGGCGAAGCCAGAATTGCCACCGTCTCCAAACAAGTATAAAGAGTCTGGTATGCGGAAATCTTGTCAGCAGAATACTCCCCGCCCCAATACCGCTTGCGTGACAGGCGGACATACCAATTGGAAAGATTCTCAATGACAAAATCCTGGATGGCACGCCCGGCACGGGTCGGCTCATATTTTTCGTATGCTTCGGTGACTTCCTTGATGAGGGAGTTCAAGAGCGACAATATCCAGCGGTCGATTTCCGGACGCTCTGCCACAGGCAGGTCGGCTTCCTCGTAACGGAAATGGTCAACATTGGCATAAAGGGCAAAGAACCCGTAAGTGTTATACAACGTGCCAAAAAACTTGCGTTTCACTTCATCCACGCCGGCAAGGTCGAATTTCAAATTATCCCAAGGCTGGGAGTTTGTTATCATATACCAACGCAGTGGATCGGAACCATATTTCTCAATGGTTTCAAAGGGGTCTACTGCATTCCCCAGACGCTTGGACATCTTGTTGCCTTTGGCATCCAACACCAAACCGTTGGAAATGATATTCTTGAAAGCCACCGAATCAAATGCCATAGTAGCGATAGCGTGCAAAGTAAAGAACCACCCGCGAGTCTGGTCAACCCCCTCGGCAATAAAGTCTGCCGGGAAGCGGCGATGCCCGTCAATATCCTCCTTGTGCTCAAACGGATAATGGAGTTGCGCATAAGGCATTGCTCCTGAGTCAAACCACACGTCTATCAAGTCTTTCTCCCGATACATTTTCTGACCGGTCGGAGAGACTAAAACAATGTCGTCCACGTAAGGCCGGTGGAGGTCTATCTTATTGTAATTCTCCTTCGTGTACTCGCCCGGAGTGAACCCTTGGAAAGGATTCTCCTTCATAAAACCGGCGGCAATGGACTTCTCGATTTCTTCTATCAATTCAGCCACCGAACCGATACAGCGTTGCTCGCTGCCATCCTCGCTGCACCAAATGGGGAGCGGTGTGCCCCAATAACGGGAACGTGAAAGATTCCAGTCCACCAAGTTCTCCAACCATTTCCCGAAACGCCCTTCGCCGGTGCTGGCAGGCTTCCAATTGATGGTTTTGTTCAACTCAAGCATCCGGTCGCGCACGGCAGTTGTCTTGATAAACCACGAATCAAGCGGATAATACAACACCGGCTTGTCCGTCCGCCAGCAATGTGGATAGTTGTGCACATGCTTCTCGATTTTGAACGCCTGGTTGTTTTGCTTCAACATCATGCAAATATAAACATCCAACGACTCGGCGGCACTCGCAGCCTTCTCGTCATATTTGCCGTCTACGGTAAATTGCGGGTCGTAAGCATTCTTTACCCAGCGTCCCTCGTAATCCTTGTATTTATCCACATCGATGCACGCCTTCACAAACGCCTCGTCCAACTCGTCCATGAGATAGAATTTCCCGGTCAAATCGACCATCGGGCGGGTCTCGCCCCGTTTATTAATCATAAACAACGAAGGAATGCCGGCAGCCTTTGCCACAAAAGCATCATCCGCACCAAAAGTCGGGGCAATGTGCACAATGCCTGTACCATCCTCCGTAGTCACATAATCACCCAGAATAACCCGGAAAGCCTTCGCCGAAGCATCATGCCATGCGCCGTCCTCCGTGATTTCCACCGGCTTCACCCAAGGAATCAATTGCTCATATTCCATGCCAGCCAAGTCGGGTCCCTTGTATTCGCCCACCACCTTGAACGGCACCAGTTTGTCGCCCGGCTTGTAATCCTCCAATGCCATGCCCTCGGCTTTGGGATTGAAATGGGCATGCAACAAGGCTTTTGCCAAAACGACAGTCATTTTCTCACCCGTATAGCCGTTGTAAGTCTGCACGGCAACGTAATCAATCTTCGGACCTACACACAATGCCGTGTTGGAAGGCAACGTCCACGGGGTAGTCGTCCACGCCAAAAAATAGGACTCGCCCCATCCCGTCATTTCCGGCTTCGGGTTCTTGATTTTAAATTGGGCGACAACCGTCAAGTCCTTCACATCACGATAACACCCCGGCTGGTTCAACTCATGGGTACTCAATCCCGTCCCTGCTGCCGGCGAATAAGGCTGTATGGTATAGCCTTTATACAAAAATCCCTTGTCATAGAGCTTTTTCAACAAATACCACAACGTCTCGATATAGCGGTTGTCATACGTGATATACGGATTCTCCATATCCACCCAATACCCCATCTTGTGCGTAAGGTCTTCCCATTCCTTGGTAAACTTCATCACGTCGGCGCGGCATTCCTTATTATAATCCACCACACTGATACTCTTGCCAATATCCTCCTTCGTGATGCCCAATTTCTTCTCCACGCCAAGCTCAACGGGCAGCCCGTGCGTGTCCCACCCCGCCTTGCGCTCTACTTGAAATCCCTGAAGGGTCTTATAGCGGCAAATGACATCCTTCAGCGTCCGCGCCATCACATGGTGAATGCCCGGCATACCGTTAGCAGAAGGAGGTCCTTCATAAAAAACAAATGAAGGATGACCCTCTCGCGTCTTCAGGCTCATGGCGAAAGTGTCATTGTCTTCCCAGACTTTCAAGACCTCTTTGTTCACCTCGGAGAGGTCTAAACCTTTATATTCAGGAAATTTCTCGTTCATTTATCTTCGGTTTTTATCGTGATACTACTTTTTTACAAGGGGCAAATATAATATTTTTTTGTGGTTTATTCACTACCTGCTATAACGAATCGTGCAGTCAGCCGGCTGCGCTGCTCTACATAAATCTTCTTGCCGGCAGTCATTTCACGGATGGCATCCTCCGTATAATGGCGGATGGTCAGCAGGCGTACATTCTTGTTATACAGCACTTCATAATCCTTTTGCAACTCGCTGATAAACCTGTCGAAAATCGCCTCGTGCAGGTCAATGCAAAACGAAAAACTAATGGCAGACGTCTGTATCAAATTAAGACGCAGGCGATACTTTGCCAAAGTCGCCAGAATACGGCTCAATTTCTCCTCAGCAATAAAAGAAAAATCACGCGGCGAGAGCGTCAGCAACAACTGATTGCCCTTGTCTATGAAAATCGGCGGCAACTTCAACTTCTCGTCCAACTCACGAATCACCGAACCATGGCTTTCCGGATAAAGGAACGAACGGACAAAAAGCGGAATCCCTTTATTCTGCAAAGGCTTGATAGTCTTCGGATGAATAACCTTCGCCCCGCAATTCGACAACTCTATCGCCTCCTTATAAGACAACTTGCCAATCACCTGCGTATCCGGATACAACTTCGGGTCGGCATTCATAATGCCGGGCACATCCTTCCAAATAGTCACATCCTCGGCATCCAACAAATTAGCCAACAAGGCTGCCGTATAATCTGACCCCTCACGCCCCAAAGTCGTCGTCTGGTTCGTCGTCGTGCCTGCAATAAAGCCCTGGGTGATATACATAAACGTATCCTGGAACGTAAACACCTTTTGGCAAAGTTTTTTCGACAAATCCAAGTCTACACACGCATTGCGGTAATTCTCGTCCGTAATCAGGCACTTGCGGACATCCACAAACTTCGCCTTACGCCCTTGCCGCTCCAAATAAGCAGCCACAATTGTCGTCGACAACAACTCTCCGAAACAAATAATCTGGTCATACTCATAATCATACGACAAAGACGGTTCCCCATCCAATATGCGCTGCAACTCAGCATACAACCTCTCCACAGCCCCGCACACATCCGCTCTCTGCTCCCCGAACAGATCAAAAATAATTTGCGCATGGAAATCCTTGATGCGTTGCAATGCCTCACCCGTTCCTCCAGTCCTGTTAAAATAAGCATTGCACAACACCTCAAATGCATCCGTCATTTTCCCCATGGCAGAAACGACAATAATCAGATTCTCCTTATGCGTATTGACAATTTTGAATAAATTCCTTACGCCGTCAGCATCCTTGACAGACGCCCCACCGAACTTGTAAACATTCATATTTTTTGCTCTATTAATTCGGGGCGTAAATATAGGTATTAAAATCGGGACAACGCCAAGGAGCAAGCATTTTTAATACACAAAATATCCCCCCTCCCCGGCACATCCTGTCCCCACCCCGACATTCAGCAAGGCAAACTTGGAAATTTTTCCACTTTCTCCTTTGCATTTCCCCGTCTCCTTTCCTACCTTTGTGAGCACTAAAAAACAAGACCATATATGAGCAATCTGATTCCTGTCATAGAGCCCACCATGGTGCTCAACGAAGATGTTTGCAAAAGCAACATCGCCCGCATGGCGCAAAAAGCCAAAGCGGCGCGCGTCACATTCCGTCCGCATTTCAAAACCCACCAGTCCCGTGAAATCGGGGAATGGTTCCGGGCTTCCGGCGTAGAAAAAATCACCGTTTCCTCCCTCAACATGGCAATGAAATTTGCCGAATGGGGCTGGAACGACATCACCGTCGCCTTCCCGGTCAATTGCTTGGAGCACGAGAAAATCAACTACCTCGCCTCCCGCATCCGTCTGAACCTCCTGCTTGCCCATTCCGAAGGGGCGCAGAAGCTTTCTGCCTGCCTCAAATACCCCGTAGGCGTCTATCTCAGCGTGGATACCGGCTATCACCGTGACGGCGTCGATGCCAACAATTACGAGAAAATCGACCGTATCATTAACATCGTCGCTCCGGATGTCAATATCAAATTCGAGGGATTCCTCACCCATGCCGGACATACCTACAATGCCCGTTCCAAAGAAGAAATCCTGCAAATCCATCGCGACAACCTTCGCATGCTCAAAAACATCAAGGAACGTTACATCAACCGTTACCCCCAACTCAAAATATCCATCGGCGACACCCCTTCCTGTTCCCTCGCCGACCGTTTCGGCGTTGCTGATGAAATTCGACCGGGCAACTTTGTTTTCTACGACGTTACCCAAATGCACATCGGCTCTTGCGAATGGTACAACATCGCCATGGCTGTCAAATGCCCTGTCGTCGACATCAACCGCGACCGCAATGAAGCCGTCATTTATGGCGGAGGCGTCCATTTTTCCAAAGAATACATCGCCCGTCCCGGCGACCGTCCGCTCTTCGGGCTGGCAGCCGAGAACCACAGCGATTACTGGGGCAACCTCATCCCCGGCACGGAATTGGTATCACTCTCCCAAGAACACGGCATCCTCCGCTGCTCCGATGCCTTCATCGCCAACCTCCACGTTGGCGACATCATCACCATCCTGCCCGTCCACTCCTGCATGACCGCCGACCTCATGAAAACCTACCACATGAGCGACGGGAAGGTTGCTTATCACATCTGACAGCAAAGTATTAGACATCAAAGTATCCAAAATAACAACTGACATGACCGAACAAGAATTATCACAATACATCCACGAAAGATATCCGCTCGAAAATGCCCGTTGTGAATGGAAAGATTACTCAAATCTCAAAAATACTTTCAAAGGCGAGGCAAGAAAAGACATCGTCTCTTATGTTTCTGCCATTGCAAACATGAACGGCGGGGAACTGATAATTGGCATAGAAGACAAAACCTTTAAAATTACCGGCATAGAAAACCTAAGTGGCTATACCTATCAATCCGCCACATTAAAACTGACAGAATTCTGTGCAAACTTATCCTCAGAAGGGCTACTGATAGAAGAATACATCACGTCAGACACCCAAAAACGCGTATGGATTATCCATATTCCCAAACACCTGCCAAGGCGTCCCGTATATGCCCACAGCACCGCGTGGCAAAGAATAGAGGACTCCATCGTCAAAATGACAAAAGAACGGGAAGAAGCGATTTTAAATGAACCCTTGACTTCAGAAGATTGGAGCGCAGCTATCATCGAAGATGCCACCATTGACGATTTAGAACCATCAGCCATCGCTAAAGCAAAAGAAAAATACAAAGAAGTCTATCCTTCAAAGACAAAAGAGGTAGATGAAATATGGGATACGCCTACATTTTTAAACAAAGCCAAAATCACAATCAAAGGGAAAATCACAAATACAGCAATCATACTGTTAGGCAAACCGGAAAGCGAACATTACCTTTCACCAAACGTATGCAAAATCAGATGGTCACAAAGAAAAGATTCAGACCCCAATAATCAAAATATCAATTTCCGGATTTTCACGATCCCTATGATTTTAGCAATCGAAGAATTAGGACAATCCATACAAAACACTTCTTACACTTATACTATCGGAGGTTCCATGTTCCCCGAAACGATGATGCGTTATGATGTTTTCACTCTTAGGGAACCTATCAACAATGCCATTGCCCATCAAGACTACAGCAAAAAAGCTCACATTGAAGTCGTTGAATATATTTATGAGAAATTGATTATTCGGAATCACGGGCAATTCATACCGCAATCCGTCGAAGAAGTACTTATGAACGATTGCCCTGAATCAGAGTACCGCAACCCGTTTTTAGCTGAAGCAATGCGCAATGTCAAAATGATAGAAACAGAAGGTGGAGGCATAAAGAAATTATTTGAACAACAGCGGAAAAGATTTTTCCCGATGCCCGAATACGACTTGAGCGGCGGCAAAGTAAAAGTCGAAATCCAAGGGAATGTATTGGACGAAAATTTCGCCAAAATTCTTGTCAACAATCCCAATCTCACCCTTCAAGACATCGTACTATTAGACAAAGTACAAAAACACAAAAATTTGACAGAAGAACAAATTGCTTATTTACGGAAAAACAAATACATAGAAGGACGCAAGAACAATTTGTATCTATCCGCTTCTGTCGTCAAAACATCAAAACACATAGGCTTGCAATCAGACTACATCAAAAACAAAAGTTTTAATGACAAATATTACAAAGATCTGATTTTAGATTATATAAAGAACTTCGGGAAAGCAACAAGACAAGAAATTGAGCAATTAGTAAAAGACAAATTATCCCAAACTTTATCAGAACAGCAAAAGACCGATAAAATAACCAACCTTCTTGCAGCCTTGCGCAAAGAAAAAAAGATAAAAAATCTGCATCGGGCTTGGTTTCTTGTAAAATAAAAATGTTTACAAGAAATTCCATGCAATTTTACAAGAAACATCTACGAAACCATCGAATATCAGGAATTTACAAGAATCCCACATTTACAAGGACACAACACATTTACAAGAATGCAACCCATTCCCCCCCACGCTTTTCCTTAGGACTTCTGTCGTTTCCCGTCCCCATACGGCATCCATTCCGCACGGGGATGGGGAAGCGGCGCGGGCAAGACGGCATCCTCGCTCACATCCACAATCTGGAAGGCATCGCCTGCTTCCGTTTTCACCTCAATAGTGCCGGTTGCCGGGTCGGTGACAGAAAATGCAACCTCCCGTCCTTTCAAATCACGCAGGCGGATGTTCCCGGCAGACATGCCCGTTTGCAGGCGGCAAATTCCTCCTTTTTCGCTCTCCACTTGGATAAAGACATTCTTCCCCTCCCGGCGCGTCGCGCTGACCAAAAATGCCCCATCCGCACGCATCCGTACAAATGCCGCCTCTTTCCACAACGAAGGCATCCCGTAAAACACCCGTATCTTTCCTCCCCAATCCTGCAAATAAAACTCATGCAGTGTTGCCATTGCCGCCATCGGCGTCTCAATGACAGGACCCGTCTCCGCATACAACGTATTGGGCTTCAGGAAACGCTCAAAAAATCGGTTCATCTCCTCCAATGCCCCGTCGCCATCCCCCTTGCTTGCCAGCATCGCCGCTTTTCCCGTACGCGAATAACCCTGATTTCCTTTCCAACGTGCCACGCTCAACTCCATTTTCGGGCGTTCCCCCGGATTCTCCCAATCCAACAAATGGTACGGGTAAATCATAAAAAGGTGCGAATAATGCCGGTGCGAAGTATCCAGAAAGGCATACTTGTCGCTCACCTTAAACCCGGTCTCCAGGTCATAGCGGAAATCCACCAGCCGGTCTAAAAAATCCCTCCATTCCGGCAATTTTTCATCCCCTACCCCATACGTCGTGTCTATATCTATAAGCGTCTGCAACCCCCAACGCAGGTTTGCCAAATCATAATTCGCATTCGTCCCGATACACTCGCTCCCATACTCCGGCGAAGCCGTCGGCGGCAGCCCGTAACGCCCGTCTTCGCATGTGCGGATATGGAAAAACAAATTCACCGCCGACTTCAGCAACGGGAAAAGCCTTTCCACCAACTGCCTGTCGTCGCCATACGCCCGGCAATGCTGCCAATAATAGAAAAGCGTCCACGTCAGGTTTCCCGCCTCATACTGATTGGTTTTCACAGTCCTTTCCCGATTCAGCGGCGCATAAAAATCATACGTCGCCGTCCTCGGCAGACAAGCCGCATCCGTCCAATCCTCCTGACCGGGAATATCCGTCACATTGCGGCGCAAATTGCCGCGATGCTCATAAAGCGCCTCCCACAATGGCTCGGCAAGAAACCCCACATTTGCCTTTGCCTGCCAGGAATACGTCAATTGCAAATTCAAATTCATCCAAATCGACGTCCAAGGCGTATCCCACGTAGGCCATACCCCTTGCAGGTCAACCACCGGCTTGCCCGGACGTGCCGTAGACGCAAATTTATAATATTGTGCCCAATAAAAACTCTCGAAACGGGTCTCCGGGAAAGAAAGAAATGCCGCCTCCCGGTAAAAACCATGCCACCATTCCCGGTGCTTCGCCTCCAGCCGTTCCGGCGATTGCCTCATCCCCGCTTTCACCGTCGCGACAGCTGCCGCAACAGCATCCTCCTCGCTCGCCTCCTGCGCAACCGTTGCCACGATTCGCCGCCGCGCTCCTTCACGCCGCTCCTGCCAAGCCACGACATACACCCGGGCAATATCGGCAAAAGTCGTATCCCGTGCCAAACGCTGTACCAACAATTGCACCCCTTCCGCCTCGCGCCGCTCCGGATCGGGATTCGATTTCCCCTCCCGGTTCAAATACCCTGCAGGCGCCCCGCCCCGGTTTACCTGCCGCGGACTAATGGCTTGCTGCGCGACAAAATCCCACGCATATTCCTTCTCCTCCCCCGTCGTTTCGGTTTCAAAAACAATATAATCCTCCACGGCATGCACATACGTCCGGAAACGCACCTCCCCTTTGTCCGTCGTGAACCTGCCCCGCGTCTCGGCATTCCAAAGCGACAACCGCATCTCCTCCCCCGTCACCTTCCCCTTCGTCCGCAACGTGAAATACCCGATAGGCAAACGGGCAGAGTTATACAAATTGTAAGGCATCCGCGCCTCCGTCACATCGCTCCGTCCCACATTCAAACGGTACACGCTGTCCCGCAATTTATAAAGATTGGTCCCCAACAATCCGTTCCCCATAATCGCCCCCGCATAATACCCCGTCCGGAGCCTCGCGTCATTCGCCGGCTCCACCGGATCTGCCGTCAACTCCGTCCAATACATATCATGCTGTGCAAGAAAAGCCTCCCAATCCACCCCCTCCGTCGTCGCCCGCACAGGTCTCTTTTCCACCTGTTCCCTGCAAACGCCCGCTTCCCGTTCTCCGCCAACCACGCCATTTCCTGCCTGCACTTCCCCGCCTGCCGCCATCAAGGCAAGCACCCCCCACACCAAAACTTGTTTCTTCATATCCCTATCTTTTGATTTAAAACCGATTCGCCTTCCCGCCCTACGCCCCCAAGCGCAAACACGCGAAAGCCTTCACTACACTCCCTGCAAAAATAACCTTCTTTCCCGTTTTCTGCAATCCAATTTTTACTAAAGAAACAGACAAACCTACTTCATAAAAACAAAATAAACAGCCAGAACGAGGCAGACAGCGGCAGCCAAATGGTTCCAACGCAGGGATTCGCCCTGAAAGAAGAGGGTGGTGAAAAGGGCAAAGACTATAAGAGTAATAACCTCCTGAATGACTTTGAGCTGAAGAAGGGAGAAGGGACCGCCGTTCGCTTGAAAACCGATGCGGTTGGCAGGCACCTGAAGGGTATATTCAAAAAACGCCATGCCCCACGAAAGGAGGATGACGGCAATAAGCGGCCAATTATTAGTAATTTTCATCTCCTGCAACTTGAGATGCCCATACCAAGCAAAAGTCATGAAGATATTCGAGAAAACAAGGAGAAGTATTGTGTATAAGCCTTTCATTACCGCATCTGTATTATAAAATTTGACATTCCATTTCGCAGGGCAAAGGTAGAATGTTTATGTGTCATTTCATATAAAATACCACGACAAAAATAAACACCGTTTTGCGAAAAATTTCACAATGAAATTTTTCGCAATTGCATCACATGGAAAATCAGCAAGTTTTTTATACCTTTGTAAAAATAACAAGACAAATTACGAATAAAAACGACCCATTTTTCGCCCGTTGGATTATCAAACGAAGAGAAGAATAAAGTAACGAATCATGAACAGAAGGCTATTATTTCTAATTATCATGCTGATTTTGCCTTGGACGACAAGGGCAAGCAATCAAGACATCACAGGACAATTCAAGTGCAACCATTTCAAAAGGCTGCTTTGGGAAAAGGGCATCATTGCTGACACGCTGCATATCCAACTCGCAGAGGTAGAACATATTCAATCCCTAACCCTCAAGCTGGAACGGTCGAACATCACTTCCTTGAGTGGATTAGAGTATTTCCGCGACTTAGAACAACTGGAAATAACAGTGCCCATGGGAATGGGAGAAATACAAATAGACACATTGGATGTCAGCAAAAACCTGAAACTCAAAACGATAAAAATCGACACATATCAAGAGACCGACTTAAAAAGCATCCTTTTTCCTCAAAGCGGCTGCCCATTGGAAACGCTGATTTGTACAAAAGGCAAAATTGTACATCTGAATCTTGAACGCTGCCCGCAACTCCGTTACCTGGATTGCTCATACAATCGAATTGACACCTTAGACCTAAGCCCAAACCTACGTTTAGAAACGGTTAAGGCTGACCACCAGCGCAGTCAACATCTTTTGTCCGAAGAAGGCAGAAGCGGGGCATTAAAAAGCCTGACACTGCCAGACAACAGGCAAAGCGACAACGGATTAATCTACTTGTCTTGTGGCGACAACCAACTGCAGGAATTGGATTTAAGCCGCTCCGTACATTTGAAATACTTGAATTGCCAATGGAATTACCTGCAAGAAATAAATACAAGTGCTTGTCCCTACCTGGAAATCATCCATTGTGACTTTTGTTTTCTGAAAGCCTTGGATTTCAGTCAAAACACCCATCTCAAAGAAATCTACTGCGGACAGCAAGGTTACCGCTGGATCAGAGAAAAAGGCAAAGATTACAAATGGCTGAAGTCATTGACATTACCAGACCGGCTCCATTCAAATTTGACGGCATTAAGCTATCCTGAAACAGATTTGAAAAAAGCCCCGAAATTGAAAAAATTGAATGGATTGCAATATTTGAACTGCAGTGAAAACAATTTGAAAAACTTAAATGTAAGACATAACCCGCAATTGAAATACTTGATATGCGGTCGGAACAACATGAAGCGACTGGATTTGAAAAAAAATAACGAACTGCTTTATCTGAGTATCCGCGGAAGAGCCCTTAGACAGGTAGACTTGAGAAACAATTTCAAGGTGAAAATCATAGAGCATGACATTAGCTTTGCCAATAATCCTATCCGGCTCTTCCTGCCCCAAAACTTTGAAATAAAGAACTTGAAAATCACAGAGCATTCTTATACCCCAAGCATAGAAGCCATCAATTATAGCATCCAGCAACAAATTGGAGATGAAACATACAAAATTCCGGACAACGTAAATATCATATTCCGTTAAAACAAAACATTTTCTATACGCAAATCAGGAAATAATCCATAAACCATGAGCACTTTGGCATTAATCATATTGGCAGCCTACTTTGGGTTATTAGTGGCAGTGAGTTTTTTCACAAGCCGGAAGGCGGACGGGGAAACATTCTTCACGGGAAACCGCACATCGCCATGGTATTTGGTGGCATTCGGGATGATTGGCGCATCGCTTTCGGGGGTGACGTTCGTATCCATTCCCGGGGAGGTGGGGAATAGCGCATGGACATACCTGCCCGTTGTTGTGGGGAATTGCGTCGGTTATGCCGTCATTGCCATGATATTGCTGCCCTTGTTCTACCGCCTGAAGCTGATTTCCATTTACACCTGGCTCGGGGAACGGTTCGGCGAGAGCGCCCGGCTGACAGGCAGCTTCTTTTTCATTGTGTCGCAACTGATTGGTGCATCCTTTCGGTTGTTCCTGGTCGTAGGGGTATTGCAATTGGCAGTCTTTGACGCCATGGGCATCCCGTTTGCTGCCACCGTATTGATTACCATCGGATTGGTATGGGTCTACACCTTCCGCGGCGGCATCAAGACAATTGTATGGACAGACACCCTGCAAACCATCTTCATGCTGGCATCGGTTGTGCTCACAATCATCCTCATCTGCAAATCCTTAGACTTCGATTTCAGCGCAATGGCAACAGCTGTGGGCAAAAGCGAACTGTCAAGGGTATGGGATTTCGATTGGCGCTCCGGTCACAACACCATAAAACAATTCATTGCCGGCATCGCCATCACAGTCGCCATCAACGGACTCGACCAGAATATCATGCAAAAGAACCTGACTTGCCGCACATTGCGTGACTGCCGCACCAACATGTTCTCGTTCTCAGGCATGTTCCTGTTGTCAAACCTCCTGTTTCTGGTTTTAGGCGTCCTGCTTTACACCTATGCCGAAACCAAAGGGATTACCCTGCCGGAAAAGACGGACGACGTATTCGCTTTCCTGTCGCTGAATTACTTCGGGGTGGCAGCAGGCATCATCTTCCTCCTCGGCATCACGGCAGCAGCCTACTCTTCGGTGGATTCGTCGCTCACGGCACTGACCACTTCCTTTTGCATTGATTTCCTGAAATTAGACCCCCAAAGCCCCGGGCAGAAGAAACGGCGCATTGGCGTGCACCTGGCGTTTTCCCTCCTGATGTGCGGGGTCATCATCCTCTTCCGCGAACTGAATGACGACAGCGTCATCAACACCCTTTTCACGGCGGTGGGCTACACGTATGGCCCCATCCTCGCGCTCTTTGTCTTCGGGCTGACGACGCGCCGGCAAGTGCGGCAACGTTGGGTGCCTTGGGTATGCCTGCTCTCCCCCGTGCTCTCGTACATTATCCAAAGCCACTCGGAAGCGTGGTTCGGCGGCTACCGCTTCGGCTTTGAAATCCTCTTGCTCAATGCCTTGATTTGCTTTATCGGGTTGTGGATTATTCGCCCCAAACGCCAATCCTGACTCCACAAAAATCCCTCCCGCACCAACGCATCCAGATAGAGAGTAAGAAAGATCATACAAAACGGCTGCCGGCACAGGAGGGAATATTTCCAATGCACCTCATTTCCTTCCCCACCAAAGAGGCACTTCCAAAGCAAGGTGGAAAGTCGCGCTCTTCGGGCGCGATGCCCACAAATAAACTCCACGCTCCGATGCCTTGTCGTACTCCTTTTCCGACATCCACGAAGAAAATTCCTTCTGCAAAGAAAGCACCAGCCGCCAATGCCTGTGATTCCACGCCACCCCGGCTTCATAACCCAATGCCGGATGTTTTGAAAAACGGAACTGCCCGCCCCAAGTTTTTGTCTCTCCAAAAACTTGCCGCATAAACAGACCGCCCACCAGGCTAAAACGGAACTTCGGGAATACCACTGCCCTTAACGGCACGACAAGACTATGCCGCAACTTGCTCCAATTCCCGCTATCCTCCACCAAATATTGGTAATTCAAGCGCCCCTGCAAGCCAATCCACTTATTTGGCACATAACGGTAATATGCCCCTCCTTCCCCGCCGCCATAAATGCCATTCACTTGCCCCACCGGTCCTCCCAATACAAAACCTCCCGTTGCTCCCACCTCGTGCTTCTGCGCCCATCCGGGCAAAACTGCCAACATCAACAAGCAACACAAATACAATAATCTTCTCATGACACAAGTTTAAAGTGATACATCATTTCTACTCGAACCTTTTTTTGCGCGCTTTAAAGTTCTCCTTCAAAATTACCCTCAAAAAACATCCATCCCACTTTGTACAAGCAAATAAATTATTGAGAAAAGAAAATGTTAATTCCCTATTCGACAGTCACATACAAACCCTTCTATTGAGAATGGAAAATTTAGCATTCAGAATGCCTTCCGAAGCCTCCAAAATTCTGCGCGTTTCTCACCAAAATTGCACACACCCCGCCATGCCCCCTCCTCCTGCAAACAAAGGTGGCATCTGCCTGCCACCTAAGTACAAACTCCGTACAATCCGGCTACTTCCCTTTCATTTTCCCTTACCTTTCTGCGGAGTTTCTGCGACGGGCGTCGCAGAAACTCCGCAGAAAGAAAACAAAGAGATTGGAGAAAATACCCGGACGCTACCCAGATACCACCTTCCTTGCAGCCGGATTCTCTCTACCCGGGAAAAGGCAAATCACTCCAAATGCGCAACCAACATCAGCTGATACGGCTTTTCAGGAAAGCCAGCAAATCGCCTCCTTCCGGCATGCCCAACTGTTTTCGGAGATGGGTGCGGCTCTTGTAGATGGAATGGACGCTAAGGGCAAATATATTAGCTACAGCAGCAATGTCGAAACCCGCGCGGAAAAGGCAACACAAGCGCACGTCCTCCTCTGCCAGTGAAGGATAAGCCGCCACGAGTTTGTCCTTAAAATTGTCGAACAAAACATTCACCGTGTCGTAAAGGCTGCCCCAATCCAATTGCCCCTTGCCGTTGCCTATCAACTGAAAGCCTTTCAGCGGAGAACCGCCATGAAGCGCGGAGGCACGGAGGCGCACCAAATGATGCACGACATCCAAGTTCCGGGAAGCTGAACGCTGCAATTGTTCGTTGGCAAGAGCAAGCAGGTGATTCAGGCGCGCAGCCAAATCCTCCGCCTGGATACGCTTCTCTTCCTTCTGGCGAAGGTAGCGGCGAAGGTTGTAAATAACCGCCAATGCCACAAGCAACAAGGCGATACCGCCGGCAAGGTAGAAGCGGTTGCGCATCTGCAAACGCTCCGCCATCCATTCCGCCTTTTTGCGGGCATAACGCTCTGCCATCTGTTTGCCCCAAGACGTCCCAGAACGGACAGAAGTGGTGTCAGTGATGGCATCGTAACGCATGAAATTATCGTAAGCTGCACGGTAATCCCCACGCAAGCGGCAAAGCTGGGAAAGCAGGTAATAATAATGTTCACGGTCGCGGATGCCGCCCGCCGGCAAAAGAGGTGACGCTTGTTCCAACTGTACAGCCAAGGCTGCCGCATCCTCCAACCGGTAATAGAAAGAAGCCTTTAGCAACGTGCTGCGAAGGATTGACAAACCATCCGGAGCATATACCTGCGCACTGTCGGCGTATGCCAATGCCTCAACCGTCCGCCCGGTTTTGTCCAGAGAATATGCCATTTCGCTGAATACGGCGGATGCGCGCACGGAATCTTCCATCTGCACCATACGCGCCGTAATTTTGCCATACCAATAAACTGCGCGGTCGTAATCACCCAAGAAAAGGAGCGCCTTGGCAGCTTTCAAGGCATAACGCCCGGTCTCCAAATGATCTTGCAATTCCGGATAAGCACGGGCAAGGGCAACCATTTTCCCGAACTGCTCGTTTGCCTCGCCTGTATCACCCTCATGGGCGGCAAGGCTGCCCCATTCGTAGTAGACGCAAAAAAGCGGGAATTTGTCCGGCAAACCACAGACAAGGCTTTCCGCCTCGGAAATGCACCGGAATGCCTCTTCGTTCACCCCGGTTTCACGAAAAGCCCGCCCCGCCGCAAGGGAAAGATAAGCAGCCTTTGCCGGCTCACCGCGCCGCTCGAAATAAGCGGCTTGGGCAATAAGCAACGTGTCTGCGGCATGCACCTGCCCTAAATCATAACGCGCCTTGACACGCAAATAAAAATAATTGCATTGGCATTCCATGGAAAGCCACTCCAAGTCATCCACCGAGTCCAAACTGTGCATCCGCGCACGGGGAGGGATGCCATCGCCCTGCTCCAAAAGCCGGTGGATAATCGGGTCGTGCATTCCGCAACCCGCCAACAGAACCGCTATACAACATATCATCCATTGTCTCATGTCTTCGTCATTTTACAATAGTGCAAAAAATGAGATACTACCGCACAAATTGCCCGTAATTTTCCGGCGTGACGACCTCATAAACGGAGTCCGGATAGGAGGCGGCAAACGCTTTGGGCGGATTGCTTTTCGCCTTGCCGTTCCACTTGAACTCGAAGGCATGCAGCCTGCCGTCCTGCTCCTCCACCAAGTCGATTTCCTGCTGCTCATGGGTGCGCCAAAAGAACAGTTGGGCAAAATGCTGGTGGTAAGCATTGCGTTTCACCCGCTCGCTCACCATCAAATTTTCCCACAATGCCCCCACGTCGTTCCGCAATTCCAAGGAGGCAAAGTTCGAGAGGACGGCATTGCGCACGCCATTGTCGTAAAAATAAACCTTTTTGCCCTTCTTGATTTCATTCCGCAAATTCCGGCTGAAAGAGTCCAGGCGGAAGACGACAAAACATTTCTCCAACAAATTGATGTAAGCCTCCACCGTTCCCCTGTCCACGCCCAAAAGGTTGCTCAATTCGTAATAGGAGACCTCACTGCCCAATTGCAGAGCCAATGCCCGCACCAATTTCTGAATCAGGTAGGGTTTCTTGATGCCCTTGTACATGAACAAATCTTTGTAAAGGTAATTGTTGGTCAGGGTCATCAGAGTACGTTTTGCATCGCCCGGCTCGGTGACGACTTCGGGGTAAAGCCCGTAAATCATCCGTGTCTCCAGCAGGCGGTGCTCTTCCCGCACGGAAGTGTCGGCTGCCAATTCCTCCAAAGAAAACGGATAGAGGTTGTATTCTATCAACCTGCCCGTTGCAGGCTCGTTGATTTCGTTCGCCATGTCGAGCGACGAAGAACCCGTGACAATGACCTGCGTGTCCAATTTCAAATCGCCTATCATTTTCAGGGTCAAACCGATGTTCTTCACCCGCTGGGCTTCGTCAATGAACACCAAATCGTAGGGCGAAAGCAGATTCTTCAACTCGGTGGATGATTTCCCTTCCAAGGACAACACGTCGTCCACATTATCGCAGTTCAAAGAGAGCACCTTCCTCCCGCTTTCCTACAAAGCAGAAAGCAAAGTGGTTTTTCCGACCTGCCTCGCGCCCAGGAGGACAATCACCTTTTTCCTCCGGCAATCCCCTAAAATGGAGTCTTCTATAATCCGCTTAATCATCGCTGTGCATTTTTATATTTTACAATTCCACCTCCCCCCTGCCAACATCCCAATTCACGAACAAAGGTAGGCAAAAAAAACAATCAAATCGCAAAATTCAGCCGAAAATTGCGGTTACAATCGCAAAATTCTACCGAAAATTGCGGTTAAAGCCACAAAATTCGAAAGATTCGATTTTTCTTAAATAACCGTTGGCGACATATCAAGCCGCATGTTTTGTTTTCTACAAAAAGTAATTTATATTTGTTCCGAATTTTGAAAAATAGCCTATGCAAAATAGCGACGCGGACATATTAAAATGGCTCAAATCGAACAATCCCAAAGGAATGGCAGCATTATTCGATCGTTATTACCGACCATTGGTGCTATTCGCCGACCAATATCTACACGATATTCCTTGGGCAGAAGATATCGTGCAGGAGCAATTTGTGAAGTTTTGGGAAAATGAACTTTTTGCAGGCCTCCAGGAAAAAACGTTATCCTCGTTCCTGTTTACAATAACCAAGAATGCGTGCATTAATGCAATGGAACGGAGAAGCATCCAAACAGAGGAGTTAGAGGCAGGGCTCCATGTTGCAGCAGAAGAAGAAGCTACAGAATTAGATGAAAATACTGTATTGGCAGTCCGCAAAGCCCTGAAACAATTACCTGAACGCACAAGGGCTGTAGTCTGCTGTGTAATTTGCGATAGCCACTCTTATGCCGAGGCTGCCGAGAAATTGAACATTTCAATAAACACGGTAAAAACTTCTTTGCGAAAAGGGATGAAAGAATTACGGGGGATTTTAGGAACTCATAACGATTTGATATTCTTATTATTGTGCAAATACAAACTTTCCAACTGAATTTTTTTTGAAAAAAAATTGATTTTGAATCACCCTTTTTGAAGGGAAAATCTGTTATATCATAAAAACAACACAAATATGATAGAGATTAACGATGACATATACCAAGCCTTGTTTGAGGATTGGGGAGGCAAAGCAACCTCTGAACAGACAAAACTGATACAGACATGGCTGCAAGAGTCTCCAGAACATAAAGAATGGTATAACCGATTGTATCATTTGTATTGCAAAGTAAACTATGCTGAAAAATACGATCGTGTAGATGTGGAAAAAGCGAAAGAAAAGATATTAAGCTATTTATCCGCCCAGAAAAGACGCAAAATGTGGTGGCATCGAGTTCTTGCTTGGAGCGGGTCGGCAGCTGCAGTTCTAACTGCTGTGTGGCTTTTTGTCCACAAACCTGCCAGCCCCGAACCTGCCGAACCGCTCATGGCAGCCAAAGTCATTGGAGAGCAAGCAGATGTGACATTGATTTTGGGCAACGGTCAACGGGTGGCTGTCCAAAAGGATTCTTCGTTTATGCTAAAAATCGATGGGATGAGCGTAAAGCAAACTTCGGGCGAAGGACTTCGTTATACAATGGATCAAAATTCCACACAAACAACAACACCGGAAACAGTGGAATACAATATAGTAAAGGTGCCTCGTGGCAGTGAATATTCACTGACACTTGCCGACGGGACGAAAATATGGCTGAATTCGGAAACGGAACTAAAATACCCGGTACGGTTTATAGGCAAAACACGAGATGTGAAAATTGTAGGGGAGGGATATTTCGAAGTGGCGAAAGACTCCTTGTGTCCTTTTATCGTACATTCCGGCGAAGTTAAGACCCAAGTATTGGGCACCTCGTTCAATGTAAAAGCATACTCTGACGATAAAGTGCGAGAAATCACGTTAGTCAGCGGCAAAGTGCGAATAAACGCCAACGGGGAGCAGACAGAATTGTTACCTGGCTGGCAAGCTACTTGGGACGAAGCCCGCCAGCAGCTAAATCACCAACAAGTAGATGTGAAGCCCATCATTTCATGGACAACGGGAATGTTTGATTTTGTGGACATGCCATTAGAGGAACTGACAGTCCAACTTAGTCGATGGTACGATGTGGATTTCTTTTTTACCAATGAGTCCATCAAAACCATCCGATTCACCGGCGCAGTGAAGCGAAGCAATACGCTGAAATACATGCTTGATTTCGTATCAATAACCTCAGACGTGCATTATGAAGTCAAGGATAGGACAGTTTGCTTATATAGTGTGAAATAAAAATAAGACCCTCCGATGTTGGTACCATCTTCGGGTCAAGTATTAATGTAAAATTTTAATTGCCAAAATTATGAAGAAAAAACGACAAAAGCAGTTTATTTCATGGAAAAATAAGCTGGCGAAGACGTTTCTGGTCACGAAAATCGTGACCGTGATGCTTTTTGCATCCGTGTTAGGGGGCTACTCATCCGTTTTTGCCCAACAGAAAGTGAACATAAAGTTCAAGGAAACAACCCTCGAACAATTGTTCAAGGAAATTCGCGATCAGACAGGCTTGGTCGTAATGTACAACAGCGACGTGCTTGACAAGCATCTCAAGGTCAGTGCCGATTTTGGAGAGATAGACCTGCAGGACTTGTTGACCCGCGTACTCTCCGCTAATGGTTTCACTTACCGTATAGATGATGATTTCATCATTGTAGTGAAAGAAGATAACCCGAAGGAAGAGGAAATAAAATTTCGAGAAGTGAAGGGAATAGTAACGGATGAAAAGAAAATACCGCTGCCAGGGGTTTCCATTTTGTTGAAAGGTACTTTTTTAGGAACGGTATCCGATGTAAATGGGAAATTCTCTGTAAATGTCCCGAACAATATCGATACATTGGTGTTCAGCTTTGTAGGCATGAAAACACAATTTGTGAAGTTGGAGAAAAATCAAAAAGAATACACAATTGTAATGAAGGAGGAGATGACCCAGTTAGGTGAAATTGTGGTGACAGGATACCAAGAATTCGACAAGACGAGAATGGCGGGTTCCGTTTCAACAATCAAAGCAGAGGATTTATTTTTCAATGGGACAAACACATTGGAACAGGCTCTGCAGGGGCGTTTGCCAGGATTAGTCGTAACGAATCAGAGCGGCCTGGTCGGTGTCCGGCAAAAAGTAAGGGTCCGGGGGACATCCACTTTATTAGGAAACCAAGAGCCTATTTGGGTTGTGGATGGAATTATCCAAGAAGACCCGCTCCCGTTTGATACTCAGACTTTCAACGCACAGGGAGAAATTAACGAGAGCAATTTTGATTACATCCGAAACTTCGTAGGCAGTGCTATTTCATGGTTGAATCCGAATGATATTGAGAGCATCACCGTATTAAAAGATGCATCGGCGACGGCGATTTATGGCGTACGTGCCGCAAATGGCGTCATCGTCATTAAAACAAAGAGAGGAAAGACAGGCAAGGCATCCATTTCTTATTCAGGATCGTTCAATATCTCGGAGCAGGTAACGTACAATAAGTTGGAATTAATGAACTCCAAGGAGCGGGTGGAAGTTTCCCGGGAGATATTCCAACGGGGCTTGATTGCCAGCTGGACGAACAATACAATAGGGTATGCCGGAGCCTTGAAACAATATTTGGACAAACAAATCACGTCGGATGAATTCGAGCGAGAAGTAGCCCGATTGGAAACGACAAATACGGATTGGTTCGACATTCTTTTCCGGAGACCATTCAGCCACAACCATTCCCTTTCAGTATCAGGCGGCAGCGAGGATGTCCGTTACTACACTTCGCTGTCCTATAGTTCAACAAAAGGAACTGCTATCGGCAACGAATCCGAATCATTGGGAGCGAATGTAGGATTAGATATGACTGTGAATGACAAATTCCGAGCTTCTTTTACCTTGTCCGGAGGATATTCCACGACAAATGGATTCTACCTTGTAGAGCCTTACGAGTATGCGACGACAACGAACCGGGCCATTGCGGCTTATGAGGACAATGGGGAATTGGCGTTTTATCAGGAGGAAAACAATAGGATGCTGTTTAACTTTATCAACGAGCGGGATGAAACCGGAAACGTGAATAAGAATATGTCGATCAACACGAATCTAAACTTGAATTATGATTTCACGGAGAACTTGCGGGCACAGATGTTGGGCAGTGTGAATATTGCATCCGTTATAGGCGAGTCGTGGGCGACAGACCGGACGAATTATATCGCAAATATTCGTATGTATGATTATGGCGCATTTAGTGCGGTGGATGATGAATATAAAAATTCTCCGTTGCCTGTTGGAGGTGAATATAATCAAGACGAATCGAAAACTTTGTCCTGGAACTGGCGATTGTCGCTGTCTTACGACAAGGTGTTCAAGGATGTGCACACTTTGACGACCATGTTGGGGTTGGAATTGTCGAGCACGAAGAATACCGGTTTCTCATCCACGGCGTATGGATATTTGAAAGATAGAGGCAAGTCTTTTGCCCAAGTGCCTTTGGTGCGGATTAATTCTTATGGTGGAACTCCGATGGAAAATGACTTGTGGGAGAAATTTACTCATAAAATTACAGATAGAAAGACCAATCAACTGGGAGCTTATCTTACGCTCAATTATTCTTACGATAGTCGTTATGTGCTGAATTTTAGCGTCCGCATTGATGCTTCCAATCGTTTTGGACGGTATGCGAACGAGAACTTCAATCCGGTGTGGGCGGGCGGTTTGCGTTGGAATGTGGCGAATGAGTCGTGGTTTAGCCGTCAGAACATTGTGTCCGATTTGGCGTTGCGTTTCAGTTTTGGATACCAGCGGAACATGGCGACCAATTATAGCCCGAGCTTGATTGTCAAGATTCCTTCGGGTTCAGCCTCTCAAGTGACGGATACCAATACAGGTGACGATTTGTTGAATATCAGCACCCTGCCTTACGAGGATTTGCGTTGGGAGAAGACCACTTCTTACAATTATGGAGTGGATCTGGGATTGTTTAAAAACAAAATCCGTGTCGGTTTCGAATATTATATGAAGAAGGGACGGGACATCATTACCTCTTTGGCTGTGCCGCGGGAGTATGGTATTGAGAACATGCCGGTGAATGGGGGTAGTATGAACAATACGGGTTGGGAGTTGAGTGTAAGTTTCACCCCGGTTCGGACGAAAAATTTCACTTGGGATATGAGCGTGAACACCTCGCAGAACGATAATGAAATTACGGAGGTTGGGATGCAGAATTACACGTGGCGGACGGCGATGTCCGGCGAGTATTACAAATCCGGTTATCCGGTGTCGGCTTTCTGGGCGTTTGATTGTGAGGGAATCGACCAGACGAACGGGTATCCCATTATCAATTTGGATGTGCATGAGGGAAGCGATCCGTTGACCGACCCGACGGCTTACATGAAATATGCCGGAAAGTTAGACCCCGATTTCACGGGAGGTTTGACCATGTCGTTCCGTTACAAACAGTTGTCGCTTTCGACGGGATTGTATTTGCAATTGGGTGGCAAGAAATTCTTGGCTCCGGCATACGCATCGACTTTGTTGCCGTCGGAATACGAAAATCTGTCGTCGCAATTGAATGACCGTTGGCGGCCGGGAGACACGGATGCCGAGTTCCCAGGATTGCCGGATGCGGCTCTTACGAATTTCTTGCTTCCAGATAACTCGACGACTACCAATGAATATGAAATGTATAATTATAGTGATGTACGAGTAGTGAATGCTTCTTCGTTGAAGTGTAACAACTTGTCGCTTAGTTATTCTTTCCCGGAAAAGATTGCCAAGTCGTTGGGAGTGCAATATATTAGTTTGGGTGGCAGTGTTTCGAATTTGTTTACTATTGTAAGTAAGGATTTTAAGGGACGCGACCCTGAAGTGGCAACCGGAGCTCAGCCGACCACAAGTTCTTGGGCGTTTAATTTGAATATAACCTTTTAATTGAAACGAGATGAAAAATAGATTGTATATAGGAATATTGTTGGCATTGGGACTTTGTTCTTCTTGTGGCGACTTCTTCGAAGCCTCCAGCCAAGACGAGATTATCCCGACCACGGTGGAGGACATGCGTTCCGTGTGTTATGCGGAGGCTTATCCTTATTTGATTTCTACGGGTGGCTATCTGAATCTGTTGACGGATGAGATTCAATGTAATGGATTGCAAGCGGATAATTATGCCACGGCTCTTGAAAATGGCACGCCGGTGTTTACGTTCAATCCGATGATGTTCGATGGAACAGAAGTGTTTCCCGATGATGTGAATTCTTGGAAGACTTATTATGAGAATATTATGGGATGCAATGTGATTATCGACCACACACCCGAGGTGAGAGGGAGCGAACAAGACAAAAATGCGTTGATAGGACAAGCGTTACTATTGCGTAGTTTTTATTATTTGAAGTTGGCCATGATTTATTGCCAGCCATACAATGCACCCGGCGTGGATCCGGAGACGGCGATGGGGGTACCATTAATGTTGACGATGGAGATGACGGATGATTTTCCTTCCCGTTCTTCGTTGGCTGCATTGTATAGTCAGATTGAGACTGACCTTTTGGAGGCTGCCCGTTTGTTGAAAGAGAATTATGAACAGGAAAATGTTTATCGGGTGGATCATGTGACTGCCTATATTTTGCTTTCCCGTCTTTATCTTTATAGAGGAGAGGAGAACGATTTGGACAAAGCCATTGAATATGCAGGCTTGGCGATAGAAGAGGGACCTCGTTTGACACGATTTACCTCGTTTTATAATAATGAGGGGCAGCTGAATGGTTTTAGTATATATGATGATGGGTATAGTTCCGAGATTGTTTGGTGTTATGGAGGCAATTCGTCTAAATCAACCTATTATTTCCCAGGTTCATACGGAGAAACATTCCCTTGGACGGTGTCTAATAGTTTGTTGGGTATGTATGATACTCAAAATGATTTACGATATGCGGTTTATTTTATTGATAATTTAGGAGGTGGAATGCTTTGGAACAAAATAGGATACAACTCCTCATACGGGGGTGACCATGGAGTGCGGATGGCAGAGGCTTATTTGAATCGGGCGGAAGCTGCGATACGAAAGGGCGGAGATGAGAATCTGACGCAAGCATTGCGGGATTTGAACGACCTGCGGGAGACTCGTTGGGCGAGCGGAACCTACGTGGACGAGCCGATGATGGGGGCGGAAGACCTTTTGGCTTTCTGTTTGGAGGAGCGTCAACGGGAGTTGTGTTTGGAGGAAGGTTTCCGTTGGTTCGACATCAAGCGATTGGGCTTGTCCGTCACGCACAATTACATTGACCCGGAAGGCGTGGAACGGGAATGCGTGCTGGAGAGTAATTCTCTTCTTTATGCCTTGCCGATACCTTACGATGCGATAAATAGAAATTATAATTTACGACAAAATCCCAGATGATATGAAACGGAATATTTATTTATATTTGATTCTTTTGCTGCAAGTTGTTTTTGTCACGGCTTGTTATAACGAGGATGATTTGACTCCCTCGGGAATAGAATCCAGATATATGGTTCCCCAGGGCAATCATGATTACGATGCCACGATTGTGGATTTCTATGAGAAGTATGGCAGTTGTTTGTTATATAAATTTACGGACAAAGATACCTATTGGACTCCTTCGGAGTGGATGAATGGTGCTTTGGGTGAAGAGGGAAAAGATGGTTATATTGTTTCTCCTGCGGACGAAGCTTATGTGGGAGAGCAGTTGGAGTTGCTTCAAGACACTTGGTTCTCTTCTTATTCCGATGAATTCTTGTCGGCATTTTTGCCTGTGAAGATTATGCTTTGTTCTTCAATAGATTCGGTTTGTATGACTTGGGTGTTTGAGCCTGAATTTATGACTATTTATACTAGCAAGAAAGTCGGAGCGTGGTATAATTACGACAATATCTGTGTTTCTTATGGAAGTGAAGAAGTTACACAAATGACGGAGGCTGATGTTGCGGCATTTCGGAGTAAAGTGAATCGTATTTTTATTGAAAGTATGAAGGGACGAGAGGTGACGGTTCCAACGAAAGAATTTGAGGAAATGACGGATTATAATGTAGATAATATTGGTTATATGTCTCCGCCAGAACTCTGGGCTTTGGGCGTTCCCATTGCAAGAAGTTATAATGTGTCGGTTGAAAATGATTGGGAGGCATTTATGCTGATGATGGTTAATTATCCCGAATCATTTCTTACGAGAGAGCCTGTGTTTAATAGTGAATGGGACACCACGGAGGCTAATTGGGACGGTATCCTGAATCCGGTAAAGGATGTGAATGGCCTTCTGAAAGCCCGGTATGATTACGTGCGTAATTATTTTATTGAGAATTACAATATGGATTTGCAGTCTGTAGGAAATAAAGTAAAGATTTGAGATGAGACGAGTATTGTTCATTGTATGTGTTTTGCTTCTTATGGGAAGCAAAAAAGGAGAGAGTGCGACATTCTCTGAAGACAGGATATTGCCGATAGACAGCGTTATCCGAGAGAATGCCGTGAAAGAAGAAGGTCTTTTCAATAGCTACGAACAAGATGGGGCGTACTATTTGGAAATTCCGGAGGACAAGTTGGGGCGCGACATCTTGGTGACGATTACCTTGTTGAGAGGTTCCGCCCAAATAAACCGTGATCCCGGCATGCGTTTTGGATATGGCGGCGATTCCATGTACGACCGTTTGATGCGTTTCGTGAAAAACGGCGACCGAATAGAAATTGTATCTCCCCAGGTGTTTTACCTGGGGGATACAAAATCGCCTTACGATGGTTATATGAGGAACGTGATTTCGCCTGTTGAGCATGCTTTGCCTATTGTGGCGGCTTCGGACAACTCGTATTTGGTGGATATCACAGACCTCCTGAAGGGAGATTGGGAAATCTTTTCTTTGAAAGGATGTGCGTCCGCATTGAAGTTAGGAGGTTATTTACCTGATCGTTCGTATGTTGTGGATATACAATCTTTTCCGGAGAACATGAATTTCCGTTCCGTCCGATCTTATACGGCGAATGGTGACGCCAAAGGCGGTTTCACTTCTTCTTCGTGGGATGTCGTGGCTTCCTGGTACTTGTTGCCGGAGAAACCGATGGCATTGCGGTTGTTCGATAGCCGGGTGGGTTATTTTACGACGTTGTTGGATGGTATGTTGGATGGTATGTTGGAGCGGGATGACCGGATGGAGAAGGTGCAGATTGCCAATCGTTGGCGATTGGAGCCTCGTCCGGAGGACATGGAGAAATATCTCCGGGGTGAATTGGTGGAGCCGCAGAAACCTATCGTGTTTTATATCGACAGGGCCACTCCCGAATTTTTGGTGCCTTATTTTATTAAAGCGGTGAATTTGTGGCAAAGCGCATTTGAGAAAGTGGGTTTCAAAAACGCCATTTATGCCCGGTTGGCTCCCTCTCCGGAGGAAGACCCGGATTATCACGAAGGCGACATCCGTTATCCGTTGGTGTCATATAAGGCCTCGCCCATCCCGAACGCCTACGGGCCGATGGTCGTTGATCCCCGTTCGGGCGAGGTGATTACTTCTCATATCGGTATCTATCATGCCGTGCAGAATTTGTTGCAGCGTTGGTATTTCGTCATGTGCGGAGTGGTGGATTCTCGGGCGAGGGAGTATCCTTTGAATCAGGAAATCATGGGTGAATTGGCCGCCACGGTGTTGACGCATGAAGTGGGACACACGTTGGGATTGCGTCACAATTTTATGGGGAGCACCATTTATCCTGTGGACAGCCTGCGGAGCAGGGCTTTTGTGCGGGCTAACGGGTTGGGGGCTTCCATTATGGATTATCAGCGTTTTAATTATATCGCCCAGCCGGAGGATGGAATGGAGTTGTTGGATTTGTTGCCTCGGATAGGTGTGTATGACGATTTTGCCATAGAATGGGGATATCGCTATTATCCAGAAGCCATGGATTTAGCTCAGAGAACTCAAGAGTTGCGGAATTGGGTTACAGAGAAACGTCAGGATGCCCGTTTGTTTTATATAGAGGAGACGAATTTTTACGATCCTCGTGTGCAATCAGAAGATAGCGGTGATGATGTCATTAAGGCGAATCGCTTTGGAATGCGGAATCTGCAAATTATTATGCAGAACCTTGCAACATGGACCCAAGTGGATGAGCCGGACTATTATGCTCTTCGCGGGCGTTATCTTGCCGTGTTGGGGCAATATAGCAATTATGTGAATCATGTATTGCGGTATATTGGAGGAAATTACATGGACAATCCGACTATGGGAGAAAATCTGATTGTGCGCCAACCGGTGGAACGGGAGCGTCAAGAGGCGGCATTGGCATTTCTGTCGGATTATGTTTTCCAAGAACCGGCATGGCTTTATCCGGAGGAATTGATGATGAAAACGAAAGTTTCTTTTGAGAATTATGTGGAAGCTCCATTCCAGTCGTTGATTTCAAAAATCATCTTGAAGTATTTGGCAATACATAAAAACAATCAGGAAATGGAGGAAGGGTATACTGTTGAGGCGTATTTTGATCAGCTGTATGCGGGCATATTCGCAAGGAAAGAAGTGGACGAGAAATTATCCCGGTACGAAAAAATGATGCAGAGCAAGTTTGTGGAGAATATGGTGGTTAATGCCGAGAATCAGACAAATTTTGCCAATGGCGTTAGTTTGGAAATCAAGCGGATTCTGAGTCAAATCCAAGAACGGGCTCGGCAGGTGGAAGAGAAGAATACGGATGCCTTAACGGTGGCTCATTACAAGACGTTGAGCAATTTTATCACATTGTGGGAAACAGGAAAAAATGAATCATTAATAAAATAAGAGTTTACGATTATGAAGCGATTTGTATATTTGTGGGTATTCATGCTATTGCTTTGTGGCTCGCTTGCCGCTCAAGAGAAAGCAAAGCCAATGGATTATGCCCAATTCAGCACACAGGAAGGAATGGAAATGAACGAGGGATATTTCACGGTTTATCGCTTGGGGAACAGCTATTATTTGGAAATACCCGCCGACGGGATGGGTAGGGATGTGCTGATTACCACCCAAGTGGTGAAAGGTTATTCGGCTTATGTTTCAGAATCGTCGGGGGTCATCCGTTTTTCCCAAGGACGGGAAGGGCGGATTCACGTGACACGGAACCGAGCGATGGATGTTTCGGCCGACACGACGGATGTGCGTATGATGGAGGCTCTTCGGAAATCGGGGATGGTGCCGGTGGATTATGTTTATCCGGTGGTGGCGTACGGTGAGGACGGGCAGTCTGTCATCATCGACATTACCAACGAGTTGAATAGCGCCAATGGCAATCTGTTCAACGTAAGCAAAAATAGTTCACTGAATCAGCCGGATCCCTCCCGTTCGGGAATTGATGGATTCCGAATGATAGACGGAGGTGTTGTTTTCTCGGCTACTCGTTCCCAAACAAATTTTCAGACAACGGACATGCAGACAGGGGCAGGACAAAACTTTCCATACACCTATGAATTGGAAATGGTGATACAGATGTTGCCAGAGCATGAGGTGACGATGAAACGAAACCATCCTGCGTATGGGTTTAACACGATAGGCATGCTGGCTTACGACACGAAAAAGTATGTGGCGCAACGCACGGAGTATGTCCAAAAATGGCAGTTGATGGCGAAAGACCAGAAGCAACGGGGGGAGAATGAGCGTCCTATTTGCGTTTACATCGACCCGATTATCCCGGCTCCTTTTGTGGAAAGTGTGAAGCGGGGTTTGCGGCAATGGGAGGAGGCGTTTGCTGAAGCCGGGTGGACAAATGTGTTCAGGGTGAGTTCTTCGCCGGAGGATGCTTCGTTGGCTTATCGGACCATATTGGTGCGTTGGGGGGCTGCTTTTAATGGGCTGTATTCTTCGGTGGTGGTGAATCCCGAGAATGGAGAGATTCTTTGTGCTCGAATCAACTTAATGGATGCAAGTGCGGATGAAATGTTGGGAACCTATTTCTTGCAATGCGGTTTGCTGGACGAGCGGATTCGCAAGGATTTGCATAGTTTGGCGGTGCGGCAAGATGTGTTGACGGCGCAATTTGCTTCCGCCTTTGCCGAATTGTTGGGCATGAAGCCAAACCGAGCCGGTTATACGGCTTTCTCGCCCGAGGCTCTTCGGTCGGAAAAGCAATTGGATAAACATGGCACGACGACCTCTATCACTTCCGATTTGCGTTTTAATTATATCGCACGGCCCGATGACAACATCAGCGTGGCAAATCTTTTCCCCAAGGTTTCCACTTACGACAAGGAGGCAATCGCTTACGCATACGGGAATCGGGAGAAAGGCCCTTCGTTGAAAGCGGCTTTTTATCAACCCAAAGATCCTCAAAAATATAATCCGGACACGGAATTATCGGACGACCTCTTCGAGGCAGGACTGCTGGCAATAGAGAATTTGAAAGAAGTTTATCCGCATTTGGATAAATGGATTAAGCGTTTGCCTGAAGAACAACGCACCTGGGATGCCGTGGCGGACATGTCGATAAAGGCATTGGCGTTGTATCAAACCTATCTGACGCAAATGGTGAATTGCGTTGGCGGAGTGGTGACCTGCCCCATTGTGAAAGGGGAGAATGATATCCCCGTGCGCTATGTGTCGAAAGAACGGCAGGAAGAGGTGTTGGCCTATTTGGAGAAAGTGATTTTCAATGGAGCCGAGCAATGGATTTACGAACCGGGGTGGGAAAAGGTGTCCACATACGATCTCGACCAATTGATGGTTGGATTGGCGGCGGCACTTTCCAAGCGTTTTATTGATGAGGAGGCGATAGCCGCCTTGATTGATGGCGAACGGGTACTGGGTGTGGAGAATGCGTTCTTGGCGACGGATTTGTTCGCATACGTCGACCGGGTTATTTTTGAGAATTTCGATGAGACGAAGGCTCTTTCGGATTTCAAGCGGAATCTGCAACTTCAATTCGTCTCGGATTTCGCCAAGACGATGGCGCAAAAAAATATCTCGTTCGGCTTGGGCAATGAGGCGGTGAATATGTTGCATGTGTATTTTATTGACATGGCGCAAAAGGTCAAACATTTGGCAGAGACACACCAAGACCCGATGACACGGGAAAATTATCGGTTGCTATGGATGCGTCTGGAACGGGACTATTTTCAAAAAAACAATTAAGATATGAAACGGATTGTCAGTATCGCGTTTGGTTTGCTGTTGTCCTGTGGGTTGATGGCACAAAACCGGGAAATCGAATTTCGGGATGTCTCTTTCGATGAAGCCAAGGAAATGGCGAAGGAGGAGAACAAACTCATTTTCTTGGATTGTTTTGGCACCTATTGTCCGCCTTGCCGGACGATGGAGGCGACGGTGTTCAAGACCGATAGTGTGGCGGACTTTGTGAATGCCACCTTCGTGAACCTGAAGATGAATATGGACGAGGAGCAGTTTAAGCCTTATAAGGAAAAATACCATATCGGGGCTGTTCCCTCCTATTTGTTGTTGGATGCCCAAGGGGAGGAGGTGTATAAATTTGTCGGCGGAATGTCTGCCGACAAATTCATGGAACATTTGCGCCGGGGAATGAATCCCGAGAATAGCTTGGCGAGGATGAACGCCGTTTATGCTTCGGGAAATTACACGAAGGCATTCATGGGAAAGTATATTCAGGCGAAGTTGAAATTGTTGGAACGAGAGGAGTGCGTGCGTTTGGCTGCGGAATATTTCGATTGGTTGACACCGAAGGAGAGGGCGTTGCCTGAAAATTGGTTTTTGTTCACCGAACGCACGCTTTGTCCGCCCAATAGTGCCAATATGCACTATCTTTTTGAACATTGGCATGATTTCGTGAAAACGAACGGTCAGGACGTTGTGTTCGGACAGATAGCCAATTTGTGCCGTATGCTTGTGGAGTGGGAATTGCGGGATTGGAAATACGAGCGGAAAGCGGAAGATTTCGACGCATTGCGGCAGGCGTTGGCCCAAATGGATATTCCCGAGCGGCAATCGTATGTATTAATGATGGATGTGTGCAAGGCGCATTTCGATAAGGATATCGATTTGGCGAAAAAGTTGTTGGTGGATAATATCCTAATACTGTCTGCCGATAATCAGGGGATTATGTATTCGGCGTTGGATATGTTTGCTCTTGGCGGCGGAAAATATGACGAGCAATTCCATGAGCTTGCGAGAAGGCTGCTGCCCCAAGGTGGGTATTCCCGGTTCGCCCGTTTTGTGGAGACGTTGGTCGATGCGGAAGAGATTTATGGAGGGGAGAGGTATGACGTGCCGGCCTTGCGTGATAAGGTTGGTTCCACGGCGATTATCCCGTTTTTCCATCCCACGGAGGACATGTTTTGGTATGTGCTGTCGGATAAAGATGATAATAAGATATATTATTTGTATGATGCCCGGAGAGGAAAGAAAGTGTTGTATGATACAGAATTGATAGATAGTCTGATCCAGAAGTTCGAGCCGGGAACGGTGAGCCAAATGATATTTTATAATCCTGAGTTTGATGGGAAAGAAGTCGTGGCTAAATTGAGTGCCGGTGGCAAAACTTATTTGTACGACGCACGGAAAAAGGCATTGTCGCCTTCTTCTCCGAAGAAATACAAATCTGTCCGTCCGTATGGCCTTTCGCCCGATTACCGATACGAGTTGTTTGAGAAAGAGAATAATCTTTGGCTGCGGGATTCGGTCACGAAAAACGAAAAGCAGTTGACTTTCGATGGGGAGAAGGACGCTCCGTTTTGGGTGTCGAATATTGAATGGCTGGGGGAGGACGGGACATTCTACATCACTCGTCGGGACGAACGCCGGGTGAGGGAGTTCGCCGTGCTGTATTCTTGTATGGAGCCGATACCTCAAGTTCGTTCCTATAAATATGAGATACCGGGTGACTCGCTTATCGCCAAGGATGAATTGTATGTGGGTAATGTGGTTTCCGGCGAATTAAAAAAGGTGGAGACGGAGAAGTGGCCGGGACAGTTGTTTGAGTTGCTTCGAGTGCCGGATGTGGAAGATAAAATCTATTTTATTCGCAAAAAGCGGACACGGGACGAGTATGAGCTGTGCGCAGTGAATCCGGTTTCCGGTGAAGTTAATGTGCTTATTCACGAAGTGTCGAAACCCTATTTGAGCGAAGAGTTGTTTCGCATTCATATTGTGAATCAAGGCAACGACATTTTTGTGTGGTCAGACCGGAGCGGATGGGGTCATTATTACCATTACTCCGGCGAAGGAAAATTGTTGAACGCCGTCACGGAAGGCGATTGGACGGCGGGGCGTGTGGTGAAAATCGACACCTTGCGTCGGCAACTTTATTTGTACGGTTATGGGAAAGAGGAGGGACGCAATCCGAATTACTCCTTCTTGTATCGGGTGGATTTCGATGGGGACGATTTGCGTTTGCTCACTCCCGAAAATGCCAACCATCAAGTTTATGTCAGTCCGTCTTGCCAATTGATTGTCGATAATTTTTCCCGTATCGACACGATTCCGCAGGTTTCCGTGCGGGATAGAAACGGGCGTTTGCTGACGTTGCTGGAGCAGCCGGATATTTCCAAGCTACTGAAATACGGGTGGAGGTTCCCGGAGCAGTTCACAGTGAAGGCGGCGGATGGTAAGACCGACCTTTACGGCATCATGTGGAAGCCGTTCGATTTCGACTCCACACAGACTTATCCGATTATCTCGCAGGTCTATCCGGGACCTTTCACCGAGACGGTGTGGACGGATTTCACCGTTTTCGACAAATATAACAACACCGCTTTGGCGCAGCGGGGATTCATCGTGGTTTGCATGGGACACCGGGGCGGCTCGCCTTATCGAGACAAAGCATACGCCACGTATGGATATGGAAATTTGCGGGATTATCCGTTGGCCGACGATATATGCGGCATCCGGCAGTTGGGGCGACGTTTCTCTTTTATCGACACCACCCGGGTGGGTATCGTGGGGCATTCGGGCGGCGGCATGATGGCTGTGGCCGCCATTTGCACCTATCCCGATTTTTATAAGGTGGCGGTGGCCTCTTCCGGCAATCACGACAACCGCATTTACAATCGCACGTGGGGCGAGACCTATCAAGGCATAGGGGATAACAATCGCTTCCACGTGGATTTGAATCAGGATTTGGTGGGCAATTTGAAAGGCCGTTTACTGTTGGTCACAGGGGAGGTTGATCAAAACGTCCACCCTGCCCAGACCTTGCGATTGGTGAATGCCTTGATTCTAAAAAACAAGGATTTCGATATGCTGATTCTTCCCAATCAAGGCCACCATTATGAAGGACCTTACGGAACGTATTTCGAAAAGAAGAAACGAGACTATTTCACCCGCTACTTAAAATAACAAACAAGAAAGGATGACCCAAAAGGAATTTTTCCTTTCTGAGAATTGAATATTTGTATTGAGACTCCATCAATAGTACGAATAAAAAGAGGTCGACTCAAACTTTTGGGTCGACCTCTTTATTTATTGAATGCACCTAAACAATATAGCAAATATTCCGCGTCTGTCGCCAGCGAAACATCTTTTAATCCTTCAACGCCTCCAAGACGGTGGTGTCGTCCAGGAAATAGATAGGATAAAAACCATCGTCGTCGAGCGTATGGCGACCGATGAATGCCCGTATCATTGTGTCCATCACTTTGCGGGAGGCACGGATGCCTTTCGAGTCGCGCGGCACACCGTGGCGGGCAGCATAGTCTGCCATTTCGTCCACGAGGTCAAAAGGCTTGAGGTAATCCAAAAGCTGCTTGTAATCCTTGATGCCACGCATTTCCGGACGGTGACGGTCCATGAACTCAAAGGTGTATTCATACAGCAACTGGCTGTTGCGGGAGACTTTCACCAAATAGTCCGAGAAGCCCGTTGTGTCATTCGGCACAAAAACATCCGGCATGATGCCGCCGCCACCGTAAACAGTGCGCCCGCCAACAGTCTGGTACTTTAAGTTCTCGTTGAAATGGATGCTGTCTTTCTGCAATGCCTCGCCGTGGAGGAAACGCTCGTAGATATCGCTATAATACTTCTCGATTCCCTGGTCGTATGGCTTCTGGATGCACCGCCCCGAAGGAATGTAATAGCGCGCAATGGTCAGCCGCAGCGCGGAACCGTCCGGCAGAATGCGTTGGTCTTGCACCAGGCCCTTGCCGAAAGAACGCCTCCCGACAATCGTACCGCGGTCGTTGTCCTGAATCGCCCCGGCAAATATCTCACTGGCAGAAGCGCTAAACTCGTTAATCAACACCACCAAAGGCAATTGCTGGTATTGTCCCTTCCCGTTGGATTTGAAATCCACACGGGGCGACGCCTTCCCTTCGTGGTAAAGGATGAGCCGCCCTTCAGGCAGGAATTCGTTAATCATCCGCACGGCGATATCCAGCACGCCCCCTTCGTTATCCCGCAGGTCAACAATCAACTTGCGCATCCCTTGGGCAGACAATTTTTCGAGTGCTGCCATAAATTCGTTGTACGTGTTCATCCCAAAGGTGTTCACTTTCACGAAACCGGTGGTATCGTCCGCCATATAAGACACCGCCACGCTCTTGATGGGAATGTTTCCACGGGTCACCCGGCTGCGGATTTCCTTGTCCGCCCCCCGGCGCACGATGGTCAGTTCAACATCCGTACCCACCTCGCCGCGCATGAGCTTCATGATGTCATCCGTATTCATGTTCACGCCAGCCACCAAAGAATCGTTCACCCGCACGATGCGGTCGCCATCCTGCAAGCCTGCCCGTTCGGAGGGACCGCCCGGCACGACTTTCACCACAGTCACCGTATCCAAATACTTGTAGAACTGCACTCCAATGCCCCCGAAATTGCCAACCAATTCCTCGTTTACACGCGTCATGTCCTTGGCAGGGATGTACACCGTGTGCGGGTCAAGGTCTTTCAGCATCAACGGGATGGTCTTCTCCTCGATTTCCGCCACGTCCACCGTGTCCACATACGAATAATTAATCATGTTCAGAATCAGGTCTAACTTGCTGCCCTGCATCGGCAAAATAGTGCCCGTCCCTGCCGCCATCGGCAACTGCCGGCGGCTCATCACCGAATTGATAAACATCCCCAATACGATGGCAAGTGCCAGTATCACCGGGAGAAGCACCGTCTTCAATTTGTTGTTGTTCATATCTCCTTGTGTTTGTTAATCTTCCATTTCAATAAAATCCACCGTCACCCCTGCTTTTGCCAAAAGGTCGATGCCATCGCTGCAGCGGTAGAGTTCGGAATACACCACCCGCACAATGCCTGCCTGGATGATGAGCTTCGCGCATTCGATGCAAGGCGAGGCAGTCACATAAAGCGTCGCCCCGCTGCTGCTGTTGCCGGACTTAGCCACCTTGGTGATGGCATTGGCTTCCGCATGGAGCACGTAGGGCTTGGTTTTCCCCTCTTCGTCCTCGCAGATGTTCTCAAAACCCGAGGGCGTGCCATTGTAGCCGTCGGAAATGATGGAATTGTCCTTCACAATCAATGCCCCGACCTGCCGCCTGCGGCAATAGGAATTTTCTGCCCAAATCCGCGCCATCCGCAAATAGCGCCGGTCTAACAACTCCTGTTTTGTCAGTTCAGCCATGCGTCCTCCTATTTCTTCCGCGCCCCCATGGCGTCGATGATTTCCCGGAAACGCTCCTTGCGTTCTTCCGGCACGTCAATCCGGTCGAGCGCTTCACGGCTTTTTCCCACATAATAATCTATCTCTGCCTGCACAGCTTCGCGCACGCCGGAACGGTTGTAAATGTCCGTCACCGCACGGATTTTCTCGTTCGGGTCAAAGTTCACCCGCTCCATCCAGTCGCGCAGCAATGCTTTATCCTCCGCGCTTGCCAGCTCCAATGCTTTGATAAGCAGATAGGTTTTCTTGTTGCACAGGATGTCGCCGCCGATTTTCTTCCCGAACTCGGCAGTGTCGCCGTACACATCCAGATAGTCGTCCTGCAATTGGAACATCAAGCCCAAATGGCAACCGAAATCATACAGCGCATCGTGTTCATGCTGCGGCGCGCCTGCAATCAACGCCCCGTGGCGGATGCTGCCGCCAATCAACACAGCGGTCTTCAGGAAAATCATGTGGATGTATTCCGCTTCCGTCACATCATCGCGAGTCTCAAATTCCATGTCATACTGTTGCCCCTTGCAAATGTCCATTGCCATCTTGTTGAAATAATTGATGACCTGGCGAAGGTAAGGGTCTTCCACCGTCTCAATGTATTTGTAAGCGGTAATCGCTGCGGCATCCCCGCTGAGGATGGCAACGTTGCTGTTCCACTTCTTTTGCACCGTAGGGCGTCCGCGGCGCAACTCCGCATTGTCCATCACATCGTCGTGCAGGAGCGTATAATTGTGGAAAATCTCAATGCCAATCGCCGATTTCAACACCTTTTCGATGTCGTCGCGGTAGAGATTGTACGCCATCAATGCCAGCACCGGGCGCAAGCGTTTGCCCCCGTCCGCCATGATGTATTTTATCGGTTCAAACAGAGAATGAGGCTCTTCCACATAAGCCTGGCGGTCTAACTCCGCCTTAATGCAATTGCGTAATTCGTCGATCGTGTACATAAAAATCAAATAGCTTCTTTTGTTCATTTAAGCAAGGTGCTAAATTAGCAAAAGAAGCTATAAAACAAGCCGAATGAAGAAAATTTAAGAAATAATTATTTGCAATTCTCCAAAATCTTCCGGGCAACCTCGGCGGTGATGTCGTGGTCTTCGCCAAATGCCACCTTCCGCTCACGGAAACGGCGTTCAATTTCATCAATCGTGTCATCGCCGATATTGGCTTCGCCCAAACGGGTCGGCACGCCCAAACTGCGGAAAAAGGCTTCCGTCTGCTCAATGGTACGGTCGGCACGTGTGCTGTCGTCCCCCTCGGTGATGCCCCAGATGCGCTCGCCGAACTGCACGAGTTTTGCCATTTTCTTTTCCTTCAACGTGCGCCACAAGCCCGGCAACACAATCGCCAGCGTTGCCCCGTGCGTCAATCCGTGCAAGGCAGTCAATTCATGCCCAATCATGTGCGTAGCCCAATCCTCGCACACGCCCATGCCAATGAAGTGGTTCAAGCCCATCGTCGCGCAGAGCATGAATTCCGCCATCTTGTCGTAATCCGTATGGTCTTTGACAATGTCCGGAGCGATTTCCACCAGCGTGTGGATGATGCCTTCCGCCCAGCGGTCCATCAGGCGGGACTGTCCCGGGCGCGTCATGTATTGCTCCATGACATGCACAAAGGTATCGACAACGCCGCATGCCACTTGCCAGGTCGGCAACGTGAATGTCACTGTCGGGTCAAGAATCGAGAACACCGGATTCTTGGAGTAGAACGCGAACTTTTCCGCCGTTTCCTTGCGTGAAATCACCGCCCCGCTGTTCATCTCCGAACCGGTAGCGGGAATAGTCAACACCGATGCCAGCGGCAGGGTCTCCGTGCAAACTCCCTTCAACACCAAATCCCAAGCGTCCCCGTCATACAACAAGCCGGCGGCAATCAGCTTCGTGCCGTCAATGACCGAACCACCGCCTACAGCCAAAAGGAAATCCACCTTCCGTTCCTTGCCCAGCTTGATGGCTTCACGCAAAGTCTCGATTTTCGGATTCGACTCAATCCCCCAAAACTCCACCGTCTCAAAGCCCTTCAGTGCTTCCTGCATCTGTTCGTACACCCCGTTCTTCCGCACACTCCCCCCGCCGAACGTCACCAACACACGCTTCCCTGCCGGAATCTCCTTTGCCAGCTGCGCAATCATTCCCTTGCCAAAAATCAATTTTGTAGGATTCTGAAAAATAAAGTTTTCCATAATATCATCTATTTGAATAAAACATTTCTTCTCCTACAAAGGTAAGGAAATTTGCCACAAAACAAAAATCCTCAATCCTTCGGAACTATCAATTATACTGATTTTGATTTTCAAATGTTTGCATACGGAATGTTTTATACCTATCTTTACCGCAGTTTTTAAATTAAGATGCTGTTCAAACTGGTTTGGATTTTATTCGGGAAATGAATCCAGAAATGTTAGAAATTTATACGGAGGAAGAAATAAGGCAGTTGTTATACATTAATATGAAACAAAATGAAAACAAATAAGATATTGACCAAAAAAGTTCATAAATCAAAAATGCTTGTCATCTTAACAGTTGCAGTTTTGATATTGCTTATATCGACTGAGATATTTTTTTTGGTACAAGTCTTTATAGGTGATATTCCGTATCTATTTAGTATAGAGCTTTCGTTAATTATAGCACTATCAATTATTATTTCGTATGGGTATGCGCCACTGACTGTAACGCTTTCTGAGAGTTCTCTTGTTTTGCGGCGCGGGATTGGGCGGAAACAATTCAATTATTCTGACATTGAATATGTAGAAGCATATGACAATAAAAAGATTGCAGCAAGGCTTTGCGGAATAGGAGGACTTTTGGGATTTATCGGAAGGTATTATACAGAAGGCATCGGGCATTACTTTTCCTATGTCGGCGATTACTCGCAAGCGTTTTATTTTCAGCTGAAAAGTGGAAAGAAATATATGTTGAGTTGCGAAGATAGGGAGCAGGTCATTTCGTTGATAAGAGAGAAAATAAGTTGCAGGGGCTGAATATGCCCCCGCATGTTTTATTTGCGATAAAAACCGCCTTCTGCGGAAAAGCCGCTTCACGGCAGGATAAGCGAGGTAGCCTGCCTCGCCGTCAAGCACGCCGGCGAGTTTTTCCCCTCCCGTGGGCAACAAAACACGGACTGACATAGACTGTCCCGGATATTACCAAATATGTGTCCGAAGTTCCGGGGAAAGATAAAGGAGGTCTCCCCACTGCACATCATAAAGCTCGTACCAGCGGTCACAATTCATCACCACCCCATTGACCCGTTCTTTAGGAAAGGCATGCACATCTTCCAGAAGTTCATTGACATAAGTAGCCGTATACTTCGTGCGCCACACTTCTGCCCAGCCTTGGAAAAAACGCCGTTCCTGCTTTTCCAACTCTTCCCCGTAAAAACCTTCCCGCATCAATTTTTCCACATACGCCTGGT
>CALUKF010000005.1 GCA_944321145.1 uncultured Odoribacter sp.
CCCTTGAGTGCCGATGGTACTGCAGAAATGTGGGAGAGTAGGTCGATGCCGAATTTAATTGGAAGGGAGTATTTTTCGTTCAGAGAAATGCTCCCTTTTTTTTGTTATTGGGTGTGAAAATATTTGTGGATGCAAGTCCGAAATGCGGATTTTGTTGTAATTTTGTGTGGGAGTTTGAGAATTATTATTGTGAATTTAAACAGCAGGAGGTGAGTATGTCTATTTATTTTAGTTTTAGGGAGATATTGAGCGCTTTTATGGTTTTGTTTGCCGTGATTGATATTTTAGGGGCTATTCCGATTATTATCAATTTGAGGGAGAAGAATCAGAAAATAGAGGCAGGCAGGACTGCAATCATATCGTTTGTTATTTTAGTTGCCTTTTTGTTTATCGGGCAGGGGTTGTTGTCTTTGTTTAATGTGGATATTTCTTCTTTTGCTGTGGCGGGGGCATTGGTTTTGTTGGTGCTTGCGGTGGAAATGATATTTGGCGTAGAGATTTTTAAGAATGACAGCCCTTGTGGTTCGGCGACAATTGTGCCGTTGGTTTTTCCGTTAATTGCCGGTGCAGCATCTTTTACGACTTTGCTGTCTTTGCGTGCTGAATTCAATATTTTGAATATCATTATTGCGGTGGGCTTGAATATGGTTGTTGTCTATTTTGTTCTCAAATATGTTTATTGGGTTGAGCGTTTATTTGGCAAGAGCGGCGTGTATGTCATGAGGAAATTCTTTGGCATCATTTTGTTGGCGATTGCAGTTCGTTTGTTCACTTCTAATTTGACTTCGTTATTGCATAGTTTTGAATAGCGTCAAGTGATAAATTCGATGAACTTGTCTGCAAAGTTGATGTATAAAAGTGTCCATGTAAGGAACCGGACGAAACGTCCGATTAGCATGCAGAGGGCGGAGGTAAAGGGTTTGATTTTGTAAAAGCCGAGGGCAATGGCAAAAAGGTCGCCTACAAAGGGCAGCCAGGTGAATAGTGCAAGCCATACGCCGTAGCGGTCGACGTATTTCTTTTGCTGAATGAGTTTTTCTTCTTTGATTTTGAACCATTTTTCAATCCATTCCCATTTCCCAATCCAGCCAATGCCATACGAAGTCAATCCGCCAAGCCAATTGCCAATGGTGGCTATGCCAAGGCAAAGCCATTCGTTGCCTCCAAGCGTCAAGACGCCCACGAGGAGCACATCTGCGCTCATCGGAATAATTGTTGAAGCCAAGAAGGAGCCGATAAACAGTCCCCAATATCCTAAGTCAATGAGTGTATCCATATCAATGAAATATGTGCAAAGATACAATCCTTCTTTCATTCTTCCTATGAAAACTCTCCAATTCCCACAGGATTTTATTAATTTTGCGCCCGGAAATGGCAGAGCAGGAGTCGGAGAGTATAAACGTCAAAAACATGGAATGGTTAAGTAGTATATTTGTTGAGCATAGTGTCATTCAGGCAGTTGTTGTGGTTGGGCTGATTTCAGCAATAGGCTTGGCTTTAGGGAAAATCAGTATTTGCGGTGTCTCTTTGGGAGTAACTTTTGTTTTCTTTGCCGGTATTGCAGCCGGTCATTTTGGGCTTTCGATTGATCCGCAAATGTTGAATTATGCAGAGAGCTTTGGTTTGATTATATTCGTATATGCTTTGGGCTTACAGGTGGGACCCGGTTTTTTCGGTTCTTTTCGGAAAGGGGGAATCACATTGAACCTGTTGGCTTTTGCAGTGATTTTGGCTGGCACGCTATTGGCGTTGTTATTTTACGCCGTGACGAACGTTTCTTTGCCGGACATGGTGGGGATATTGAGCGGGGCGGTTACGAATACTCCTGCATTGGGTGCAGCCCAACAGACCCTCAAGCAAATGGGAATTGACGCAGCAGACCCGGCTTTGGGATGTGCGGTGACTTATCCTTTGGGGGTTGTAGGGGTAATTTTGGCGATTATTGCCCTGCGGAAGCTATTCCCGAAGCGGGCTACGGAGGTGAAGCACGAAGACGACAAAGAACACCAGACCTTTATTGCAGGCTTTGAGGTCAGGAATCCCGGCATCTTTGGCAAAAACATGCGCGAGGTTGCCCATCTGATTCCCAATCGCTTCGTCGTCTCGCGCCTGTGGCGGGAGGGCAAGGTGACTATTCCTAACTCCGAAACTGTGCTTTTAGAGGGTGACCGGCTTCTGGTGATTACCACGGAGGCAGATGAAGACGCCCTGAAAATGCTGTTCGGTTTGGAAGAGAAAACCGATTGGAACAAGGAGGACATCGATTGGAACGCCATTGATAGCCAGCTAATATCCCAACAAATAGTCATTACCCGCTCGGAAATAAACGGCAAGCGTTTAGGCGCTTTGAGGGTTCGTACCCATTACGGCATCAACATCACCCGCATCTCCCGTGCCGGCGTGCAACTGCTGGCGACTCCTGATTTGATTCTCCAGCTTGGCGACAAACTGACGGTCGTAGGCGAGGCGGCAGCGATTGCCAACGTTGAAAAAGTCTTGGGCAATCGCGTTGTGCTGCTCAAAGAGCCTAATTTGGTGACGGTTTTTGTCGGTATTGTTTTGGGTTTGGCTTTAGGCGCGATTCCTTTTTCCATCCCTGGGGTAGATTTCCCCGTGAAGTTGGGCATTGCGGGGGGACCGATTATTGTGGGGATTCTGATGGGTGCATTCGGTCCGCGTTTCCATTTGGTGACTTACACCACTCGCAGCGCCAACCTGATGCTCCGTGGATTAGGCTTATCGCTTTATTTGGCTTGTTTAGGCTTGGATGCGGGCGTGCATTTCTTCGAGACCGTTTTTCGTGCCGAAGGGCTGCTTTGGCTGCTGTTAGGTTTTGCCATAACCTTTGTCCCTGTGATATTGGTCGCAGCCATCTCCTTGCGTTTCATGAAGATTGACTTTGGCTCTTTGGTCGGCATGCTTTGTGGCAGCATGGCGAACCCCATGGCGCTGAACTACGCGAACTCCACGATTGTAGGTGACAATCCGGCTGTCTCTTATGCCACTGTGTATCCCCTTTCGATGTTCGTACGGGTGATTATTGCCCAATTGCTTTTGATGCTCTTCCTTTGACCTTTCAATCCATCATCAGGCTCATATAAGGTCGGATGCCTTGAAAACAGAGCACCTGCCGGGTAAGTTCATCAATCGAAATGCCCTCGGTCGTTTCTTCTGCTCCTTGGACGCATGTACCGTGGGCTAAAACATAGGTGCCGTTGTTCTCGCTCAGGAGGTCGTCCCTTACCTTGACCGTCCAGCAGAGGTCGGGATGCTGTGCTGCCAGCCGCTCTAAAACCTCCTTCACCCGTATGAGCCGTGCCATTCCGTACGGCGTTCCTTCCCCTGCCTCCGTGCGATAAAGCACCTTCTTCCCTTTCCACATCTGCGCCGTCTCTTGCAACAGAGCCTGCTGCACGCCTTGCGAGTCGCACGCCATTTCCTTAACCCGCACCTGCCTTTCTTCCGGCAGCGCGAAAGCGATGCCTTGGATTTGCTGTTGGCAACCACGGGCAAGAAATAACTTCCCTCCCGACAAATAGTGTTCTTCAACCACCGCCTGGAAGTCCCTCCGGTCATGCTCTACGAAACACGCCCTCTTCTCCAACTGTCCCGTGAAATAAGCATGCACCTCCTCCACAGGCGTCTCTTCAATACCGGCATAGGCTGTGACCGCCCCAACCCTCTCGCTCGCCGGAGCATCCGTCGCCTCCCAAGCTGCATAGAACTGCCGGAACACCGTGCCATACCCCATTCTCCCATAGTAATCAAACAGCCATCCTTCTGCCGGAATCAGGAACGTAAGCTCAGTCCCCCGCTCATACATCTGCCGGAACCCTTCCTTCAGCAACTCGCTCATGATGCCTCGGTTGCGCGCTTCCCGCCGGGTACAGGCACCCGAAATATAGGCAGCATCCAGGCTGCCCCCTTGCCACCTCAGCCGGTAAGGCAACATCAGAGCCGCCGCCGTAGCTTCCCCTCCCGCCTCATACAGCAGCGCATGCCTGTCGTCATACTTCCGGTCGAAGTAGAAACGGACAAACTCCTCGCTGTCCCCAAAGTTCTCCAGCCAGAGCCGGAAGATGGCATCGCGTTTTGAACTCATACCGACGGACTGACTGCTTCTGTTTTCATCAATACTTTCTCCGGATTGTAGGACAACTTCGCTTGCCGCAGCCCGGGAATGCCCAAGTCCTCCTCCCGGTTCACGTGCAGGAACTCCTCCGGCAGGCTTGCAGCAAAGAACTGGTTGATGGCGCTATAGGAGCCGTCCACATGGATATCCGCTTTCTCGAAATGCACCCCGAACGTATTCCGTCCGATGGGCGCGCCGAACGTGAAAGCCGCCACTTCCCCTGCCACCCGGATAACGCCCCCGCGCAGCCCCAACGCCTCCCAGTGCGCAAAGGCATGCCTCATCGCCTCCCGTTCGTTCCGGATATTCTCGTCCTCCTCAAATTGATGCCGTTGGCACCACGACGCCTCAAATGCCAGGCAATCCTCAATGTCGCTCTTCTCCAACTCCTTGTACTCGAAGTCATACTCCCGCCTGAACTTATTCACGTGGTTCCGCTTCGCTTGGTAATGCTTCCCTTTCAGCTCTGCCAAGTCCTGCCGCCGGTAGATATAATCCGCCAAGTCCCGTTCTTCCGTGCATTGGAAATCTGCCAGTCCCCACTCGCCCCGGTGCCTCTCGATTTCCTCCGTTTCCCCTCTGAGGCACAGCCGTTCGCCCTGCCTTGCTGCCGTCTCCTTCAGTGCTGCCAGCGTCTTCCGCACAGCCTCTGCCTCCCGCTGTCCGCCTTCGCCCAGAGGCAGGAAATACACATGCCCCCAACGCGCGTGCGCAAAGCGGACGACCAGCATCCCCTCCACAATCGCATAGCTCGACCCCGTCAGGAAATGCCAGCTGCACAGGTTGGCAAACGAGAGGTCGCAATCCTGCGCCCCCGACGGCAGGATAAACCGCTCGGCGATTTCCCTGTCCTCCAAGCCAAAATCCTTAAACTCCTCCATGTCTTCTGTCATTGCCATTTTTCGACCTTTACTTCAAAGTCCGAAGTATATTGGATAATGTAAAAAGCGTGGTTCTCCGCGTTCCTGCCTCTCGGCGCTGTCGCAAAGCGGAACATCGAGCACCCCGTTTCCGCGCCCCCTGCCGGGAGCACCTCCGGCACCTGCCCTTTGTGCGCCGCTGCCAGCTCCATAAAATACAGCCCCAAGTCAAACGCCCGGAACGCCATCCCCGACGGCTCGCTGTAAAAATACTTGCGGTACTCCTCCGTCAGCCGCTTTCCTGCAGCCGAAGTATAATCCGTATAGTGGTACGTGAACACCCTCGTGTCCAGCTTGAAATACGTTTCGTGGTCGACCGATGTGAACCGTTGCCAGTCCGGCAGCCCCACCACCGAGATGGGATAATCGTCCGCCAACGCCGAGAGCATTGGCAGCACATTGCTCACGTCCGCCTCCTTGTCCGTCGGCAGGATGATGATATTCTCGCGGTCGGGCACCAGCATCGTCCGCAGCGTGTCCAGCGGCGACCGTTCCATCCCCCACATGAAGATGCGCATCCCCTGCAGCTTTGCGAGGCTGTCCTGTAAAATCCGCCGTTCCGCGTCCGAAGCCCCCTCATGCCCTGTGCGGATATTCACCAGATTCGCGTCCGCGCTCCGCATCGCGAGCCACCGCACCATCTCGCCCACCACCACTTCAAACGACGGGTTCACCTGCACCGCATTCGCATACGCCCCCAGCCCCTCGCCCTGTGACGACAGGGGATAAACCACCGGGATACTCTTGTCCTGCAGGTTGTCCATCAGTGTCTTATATGTCTGTGCATAGACCGGACCTATCACCAAATCCGGATGCAGCCGGTTCACCTCCGCAGCCACGGCATGCGTCTTTTGCGTGCTCCGCTCCGTGTCGTACACGTGCAGGCTCACCCGGTATCCCTTCCGCTTCAGGCTGTCCGCCGCCAGCAGCATCCCCTCGTAGAACGCCACGAACTGCTCCGTCCTCGGCGTAATCTTCACCTGTTGGAAATCCGGCAGCGAATCCTGGTAGGGCGCCACCTCCTTTGCCAGCAATGGCAGCAGCAACACCACCCGCACCGTCGAATCCTCCGCCGCCGTCACCTCCTGTGGCGTCATCACCTCCTCCTGCACCGCCAGCGTGTCTTTCGTGATTGTTGGAACCTCTGCCGTCACTTCCTCCGCCTGCTTTTCCTCGCTGCCGCCTTCCACTTTCACCTCCGCAGCCTTCACCTCCACCAGCAGTGCCGGGTCAATCTCCTCCAGCGGCAGCCGCACCACCGCCCCGATTGCCAGCGGCTGGTTCGTCGAATAGTCCGGGTTGTGCTTCAGCAATCGCCGCGGTCGCATCCCGTACCGCCGTGCAATCGAATAAATCGTCTCTCCCTTCTCCACCCGGTGGTAATAATACTTCCCGTCCTGCTGCACGAACGGCTTCTCCGCCTCCTGGGCTTTCGCCTCCGCCTGCTGCTCCACAAAAGGGATTTTCAGCACCTCATACAGGCTCAGCGCATTGTCCGCCTTCTCGTTCAACGCCTTCACCTCCTCCACGTCCGCCCCGTAAGCCTTGCAAATCGAGTAAAGCGTTTGTCCCGCCTCCACCGTGTGCAGGTAATAACTCTTCCCCCGGATGACCACCACGTCCGACGACCGTTCCACCGCCGTCCCCTGCGCTGTCGCCTCTGCGCACAGCCAGCACAATAAAAACGCTATAATAAATCTCTGCATAAATCTTCTATCTTAAGTCAATAACATTTCACGCCTTGATGCCACAAATTTAGGAATAAAGTATCGATAATTGAAAAAACTCCGCTAATTTTGCACGCAATATCAGAATAACCATGAAGAACATAGCTCAGAAACTCAAACTTACCGCCGTCAACCTTCTGATAGCCGCCGCATTAGTCGTCGCTATCGCCGCCGGCGTGCTCCATTGGCTCGACAAGTACACAGCCCACGGCACCTTCATCGCCGTCCCCGACTTCACCTCATGCACCCCCGAGGAAGCAGCCACCCTTGCCGCTGCCGAAGGGCTTCGCGTCCAGGTTATTGACTCCATTCACGACCGCGAAGCGCCCCGGGGAGCCGTCGTCAAGCAAAACCCCGCCATCGGCGAGCACGTCAAAGCCGGGCGGCTCATCCACCTCATCATCAATGCCCGTACTTCCGAGAAAGCCGTGTTCCCCAGCCTCAAGAACACCGCCTACCGCCAGACCCTCCAGACCCTCGAAGCCCGCGGCTTCCGCATTGGGCGCATTGAATACATGCCCTCCGAGTTCCGCAACCTGGTGCTCCAGCTGAAAACCGGCGGCGAGGAAATCCCCGCAGGCACGCTCCTCCCCAAAGGCACCGTGGTTGACATCGTCCTGGGTTCCGGCAACGGCTCCACCCTTGCCCCCATCCCTTCCGTCAAGGGCAAAACCCTCGAAGAGGCAGTCGCCCAGCTCCGCAACGCCTATTTTAATATCGGTACGGTCACTCCCGACACCCTCGTGGAGCCCGGCATCGCCCTCAACAAGGCATTGGTATACCTCCAGCAGCCCTCTGTCGACACCCCCGTCGAGCGCGGTTCGGACATCCGCCTCTACGTCACCTTCGACCCCCGCAAAGCCGCCATGCCCGATTCCCTCCTCATCACCGATACCCTCACCCTAATCCCTTGACCCATGGCTGAATACCTCGACGACACCGAAGACCTCTTCGACGACACCCCCGATGCCGCCCCCGCCCTCTACGAGCACCACCGCATCGAAGTCGAGCCGGGGCAATCCCCCCTCCGCATCGACAAATTCCTCCTCACCCGCCTCCCCAACGCCTCCCGCACCAAGATACAGGAAGCCGCCGACGCAGGCAACATCCTCGTCAACGGCTCCCCCGTCCGTTCCAGCTACAAAGTGCGCCCCCGCGACCTCGTCACCCTCGTCATGGCATACCCCCGCCGCGAATACCGCATCGTCCCCGAAGACATCCCCCTCGACATCCTCTACGAGGACGACTCCCTGCTCGTCATCAACAAGCCAGCCGGCATGGTCGTCCACCCCGCCTTCGGGCATTGGTCGGGCACCCTCGTCCATGCCCTCGCATGGCACCTCCGCGGCAACCCCCTCTTCGACTCCGGCGACCCCCGTCCCGGGCTCGTCCACCGCATCGACAAAGACACCTCCGGGCTCCTCGTCATCGCCAAGACCGAGCAGGCGAAAGCCCACCTCTCCGCCCAATTCTTCCACAAAACCACCTCCCGCCGCTACATCGCCGTATGCTGGGGCAACCTCGACGCCGACGCCGGCACCATCACCGGGCACATCGGGCGCAACCTCCGCGACCGCAAAGTCATGGCATGTTTCCCCGACGGCTCCCACGGCAAGCCCGCCGTCACCCACTGGCGCGTCCTCGAACGCCTCGCCTACGTCAACGTCGTCGAGTGCATCCTCGAAACCGGGCGCACCCACCAAATCCGCGCCCATTTCCAGCACATCCGCCACCCCCTCTTCAACGACGCCGACTACGGCGGCGACCAAATCCTCAAAGGCACCACCTTCGCCAAATACCGCCAATTCGTCTCCAACTGCTTTGCCGCCTGCCCCCGCCAGGCGCTCCACGCCAAGACCCTCGCCTTCGACCACCCCCTCACCGGCGAGCGCCTCTCCTTCGACTCCCCCCTCCCCCCCGACATGCGCGACCTCATCGCCCGCTGGCGCGAATACACCGCCTCCCGATTAACGACGAACGACTAACGATGAACGAAAAAGAGGAGTATGATGGCATTTTGACACAGTTCCATCAAAGAAAACGGAAAAAATACCTCCAAAAACAGGGGAAAATACCCCCAAAATTGGAAAAATCAGCCTAATATTTGTATTCCCTCCTTTCTCCCTCATGTTCAGCACCTTTCCCCGTTCTGTCAGGCTATCATCTACGAGTCATCTCCGATTCACTTACGAGTCATTAACGTCTAAAAGTAGTAGATGACTCGCTACAGAAAACAAGGATAAACATTCTTGCCTGTCCGAGGGGAGGGGAAGGGGATGGGAAACAGCAGGGAAACGAGGGAGAAGAGACGGAAAAGGAAGGCAAAGGAAAGCAAAGAAAAGAGTGGGGGGGGAGAGATGGAAAAGAAAGAAAAGACCAAGAAAGGCAGAGGAAACGGAGGGAAAAATGGTGGGGGAAGGGGCGGAAGGCGTCGCCCACGGTGCTGCTTTACCCCGGTGATTAATCGATGAACGAGTAACGATGAATGATTAACGAGGGGGGAGGAGCGAGGCGGGGGCGGGGAGGAGGGGATGAAAAAAGGGGCGCATCTGCGGATGCGCCCCTTTTGTGCCTTCAGGTGCCCAGGACAAGACTCGAACTTGCACAGCCGAACGGCCACTACCACCTCAAAGTAGCGTGTATACCAATTTCACCACCTGGGCTAATGAAAAAGAACTCCTTGAATGGGTGCCCAAGATAGGACTCGAACCTACACAGCCGAACGGCTACTAGTACCTGAAACTAGCGTGTATACCAATTTCACCACTTGGGCTTGTCGTGATGTTGTCCCACCAGGACTCGAACCTGGACTGACAGAACCAAAATCTGCTGTGCTGCCATTACACAATGGGACAAGTTGCTGGTGCCATCATTGACGGGCGCAAAGGTAATGCCTTTTTTGGAATCTGCAAAGAAAAAGCGGAAAAAATGTTTTAGGAAATATTAGTCGGGGGGATTTTGGGTTTTTTCGGGGAAATTGTGTACTTTCGCCCTGCCGTTTGCGCTGTGCGCGGCAGCGCGGGGAAGGGGGCGCGGAACGGAGGCGTGGCGAAGGGGCGCGGAGCAGGGCGGGCGGCAGGCTTAGTGAATTGTATTTTAACAGGATAACAGAGAAAATTTTTCTACGCATGAAGATTTACACCATTAAAGACCATCCGAATTGGAGTTTTAAGTTGATTAACCGGGTGACCGGCTGGGTGGTTTTCCTTGTTGCTACTTTAACGTATATGCTCACGGCGGAGCCTACGGCGAGCTTGTGGGACTGCGGGGAGTTTATCACGACGTCAGTGGGATTGCAGGTGGGTCATCCTCCCGGGGCGCCGTTGTTTATGATTATCTCGCGGCTGTTCGCGATATTGGCGCCGTCGGCGGATACGCAGGCGCTGATGATTAATTATATGTCGGGGCTGTGCTCGGGGCTGACGGTGATGTTCCTGTTCTGGTCGATTGTGCACCTGGCGCGGAAGGTTGTGCTGCGTGGCGGGGAGGAGATGACGGCGGGGCAGTTCTTCGCGATTCTGGGCGCCGCGCTGGTGGGGGCACTGGCGTATGCGTTCTCGGACACGTTCTGGTTCTCGGCGGTGGAGGGGGAGGTTTATGCGATGTCGTCGCTGTTCACGGCGGTGGTGTTCTGGGCTATCCTGAAGTGGGAGAATGTGGCGTTCGAGCCGTATGCGAACCGGTGGCTGGTGCTGATAGCTTACCTGATGGGGTTGTCCATCGGGGTGCATTTGCTGAACCTGTTGGCGATACCGGCAATCGTGTTTGTCTATTATTTCAAGAAGTATAAGCCGACGGTGCGGGGCGTGGTGAAGACGGGGATTATCGCGGTGCTGATTCTGGGAGTGGTGAATTTTGGCATCATTCCGGGCGTGGTGAAGGTGGCATGCTGGTTTGAGCTGCTGTTCACGAACGGGATGGGGCTGCCGTTCAATACGGGGGTTGTGGTGTATGTGCTGCTGATTATCGGCTTGCTGACGTGGGGCATCCGTTATACGCTGAAGAAGGGGATGGCGATTTGGAATACGATTCTGACGTGTTTCATGGTCATCCTGCTGGGGTATTCGTCTTATGCGATGGTGGTCATCCGCTCGCTGAGCGACCCGGTGATTGACGAGAACAGCCCGGACAATGTGTTTGCGTTGCTGTCGTACTTGAACCGCGAGCAGTATGGCGATTCGCCGCTGCTGTACGGTCCTTATTATAACGCGCCGATCCTGGATTACAAGGACGGGGCGCCGATTTACTACCAGAACAAGGAGACGGGCGTGTATGACATTATCGGGTATAAGCAGGAGTATGAGTATGACAAGCGGTTCTGCACGGTGTTCCCGCGCATGCACAACGGGTCGCGGTCGTATTATCCGCAGCTGTACCAGACTTGGGGCGGCAAGAGCAACGGGGCGACGTATAACGTGAACGGGGAGATGCGCACTTGCCCGAGCTTCGGGAACAATATGCGCTACTTCTTCAATTACCAGCTGGGGCACATGTACTGGCGGTATTTCATGTGGAATTTCTCCGGGCGGCAGAATGACATCCAGGGGAACGGGGACATCATGCACGGGAATTGGATTACGGGCATCAAGTTCCTGGACGAGATGCGCCTGGGGAACCAGGACGAGCTGCCGGACACGCTGAAGGCGGAGAAGGCGCACAATAAGTATTATATGCTGCCGTTCATCCTGGGGATTATCGGGATGTTCTACCAGTACCGGAAAGGGCGCGAGGGGAAGCAGGACTTCTGGGTGGTGATGATGCTCTTCTTCCTGACGGGGTTGGCAATCATCCTCTATACGAACCAGCCTCCGATGGAGCCGCGCGAACGGGATTATGCGTTGGCGGGGTCGTTCTATGCCTATGCGATTTGGATAGGGCTGGGCGTGCTGTCGCTGTGGGAGTTCCTGTGCAAGAAGGTGAAGAACGCGAAGCCGGCGACACAGGCGGGGCTTGCTGCGGGGGTGACGGTGGTGTGCCTGTTTGCGGTGCCGGTGAATATGGCAGCGCAGAACTGGGACGACCACGACCGTTCCGGACGCTATGCGACGCTGGCGCACGCGAAGAATTACCTGAACTCGTGCGAGGAGAACGCGATTCTCTTCACGTACGGGGATAATGATACGTTCCCGTTGTGGTACGCGCAGGAGGTGGAAGGCATCCGGCGGGATGTGCGGATTGTGAACCTGAGCCTGCTGCTGGGGTCGTGGTATATCGACCAGTTGCGGCGCGCGGCTTACGAGACGCCGGCAGTGCCCATCTCGTTCACGCACGAGCAGTACCGCGAGAGCAAGCGGGACATTATGCCGATTGTCGACCGGTATCCGCAGGCGAATGTGAAGGAGGTGATGGAGTTCATCGCGAGCGACCTGCCGCAGACGAAGCTGACGGGCTACGGGGAGCCGATGGATTATGTGCCGACGAGGAAGATTATCATCCCGGTGGATTCCGCGAAGGTGGTGGCAAACGGGGTGGTACGCCCGGAGGATGCCGATAAAATCGTGAAGCAGCTGGAGATTACGCTGAAGGGCAATTCGCTGAACAAGTCGCAGCTGATGGTGCTCGACATCATCGCAAATGCGGACTGGACACGCCCCGTGTACTTCGGCATCGGGATGGGGACGGACGCTTATATGGGCTTCGAGAAGTATTTCCAGCTGGAGGGCGCGGCTTACCGCTTGGTGCCCATCGAGACGAAGGATGCGGAGTACTTTGACTACGGGCGCATTGACAGCGATATTCTCTACGACAACCTGATGAACAAGTTCGAGTGGGGCAATATCAAAGACCCGAAGGTGAACATTGATTACTTCCACGACAACACGATTGCCGTGATGAAGTACCGCAATACGTTCCTGCGGCTGGCAGAGACGCTGTACACGGAAGGAAAGGACGAGCAGGCGATTGCCGCCCTGGACAAGTGCATGGAGGAGCTGCCGCTCAACCAGGTGCCGGTAGACAACACGCTGCTGAATTACATCCCGCTGTACTACCACTTGGGGGCAACGGACAAGGCAAATGCGCTGTTGATGGAGCTGGCGGAGAACAATTACCAGATGTTGCGCTATACGCACTCCCTCTCGCCGAAGTTCGCGCGGATGGGAAGCGTGCAGCAGGAGGAGAATATCAGCATCCAGGTTATCCAGATGCTGGTCGGCATGGCTTACGAGGCAGGACAGGATGAGGTGGCAGAGCAAATCAAGCGCAAGGTGGAGAGCATTTACAATCCGGTGCTGCTCCAGCCCGAACGGATGCCGGCACAGCCGGCAGGCGGCGCGGCAGGACAGGCGCAGGACAGCAATGAGAGTAAATAACATGAATGATAAACATTAATCACAACGTATGATTACAACAGATCAACTGAAGGCAGTTGAAGAGCGCAGCGGCGCCCTGAGGAGGTATCTTTGACATCGATCGGAAGAAGATCGAATTGGAGGAAATAGAAATGCGCACGCAGGCACCTGATTTTTGGAGCGACGCGAAGAATGCGGAGAAAATCATGAAGCAGGTGCGCGAGTTGAAAGGCTGGATTGAAGGCTGCGAGGAGGTGAGCCGGGCGGTGGACGACCTGAATGTGCTGTTCGACTTTGCCAAGGAAGGTGAGGCGACGGAAGAGGAGGTGGACGCGCAGTATGCGAAGACGCTGGAGGCGGTGGAGAGCCTCGAATTGAAGAACATGCTCCAAGGGGAGGCGGACGCGATGAGTTGCGTGCTGAAAATCAACTCCGGCGCAGGCGGCACGGAAAGCCAGGACTGGGCGTCGATGCTCATGCGGATGTATATGCGGTGGGCGGAGGCGCACAATTATAAGTTGTCTGTCGCCAACCTGCAGGACGGGGATGAGGCAGGCATCAAGACCGTGACGATGAACATTGAAGGCGATTTCGCTTACGGGTATCTGAAGGGGGAGAACGGGGTGCACCGGTTGGTGCGCGTGTCGCCCTACAATGCCCAGGGGAAGCGGATGACTTCGTTCGCGTCGGTGTTCGTGACACCGCTGGTGGACGATACCATCGAGATTGTCATCAACCAGGCAGCCATCAGTTGGGATACTTTCCGTTCGGGCGGTGCCGGCGGGCAGAATGTGAACAAGGTGGAGTCGGGCGTGCGCCTGCGCTACCAGTACAAAGACCCTTACACCGGCGAGGAGGAGGAAATCCTGATTGAGAACACGGAGACGCGCGACCAGCCTAAGAACAAGGAGAATGCCCTGCGGCAGTTGCGTTCCATCCTGTACGAGAAAGAACTGGAGCACCGCATGGCTGAGCAGCAGAAAGTGGAGAGCAACAAGAAGAAAATCGAATGGGGTTCGCAAATCCGCAGTTACGTGTTTGACGACCGGCGGGTGAAAGACCACCGCACCAATTATCAAACCTCTGACGTAACGGGGGTCATGGACGGAAAAATCGACGCTTTTATCAAAGCCTACTTAATGGAATTCGGCGGGGTGGAGTAATCCTCCCCGCTTTTTTATGCTTGTCTTGACAGGAAAGAGAAGGGATGGGCAAAAAACAGGGCGGAAGCTGATGCCTCCGCCCTGTTCCGCATTGTATATGAAAACTTGGTTTATTTTGCCTTCAGTTGTGCGCGTTCGATGTATTTCTCGATGTCCCGGGCTTCGGAAGAGTTGGGATATTCGCGATTCACGCGCTCATAGCTTTTCAGGGCTCCTGCATAGTCGCCTGCCTGTTCCAATGCCAGGCCTTCTTTCATCAGGAACATGGGGGTTGAAAAGTCGTTGGCTTTCGAAGCGGCAGCCTTTTGGTAGTGGCTGGCTGCTTGCTTGTAGTCGCCTAATTGCATGTAGGCGTCGCCGATGTTGGCGATTGCCATGTTGGAAAGCAACAAGTCGTCTGAGGAAAATGCTTTCAGGTATTTGATGGCATTTTCGTATTCTCCGATGTACAAATAGGAGAGTCCTGCATAAAGGTTGGCAAGGTTGCCGCTGGGGGTAGAGCCGTATTTGTCGATGATTTCGATGAAACCCAATACATTGCCGTCTCCATTGAGAGCGAGGCGGAAGGAATCCCTTTCAAAATAGCTCTGTGCTCCGTATATTTGATTGGCGGCTTCTGTAGCCTTGGGCTCGGAGATGAAACGGTTGTACCCGAAATAGGCAGCCACGATAACTATGATGCCAATGATGACGTTAACAATCATCTTTTGGTTTTTCTCTACAAACTGTTCGCCACTGGTGAGGGCGCCTTCAAGTTGTTCAAAACCGTCTTCTTTCTTTTTCTGTTCTTTTGCCATATTTTCGTTTGTTTGAATGCTTTTTTACAACGCGCAAAGATAGTGCTTTTCGTTGAATATTGAAATGCTTGCTGCTTTTTTTTGCTTTCTTTTTCAAGGCTGTCGTGAAAAAGCGTATTTTTGTAGCGGATAAACGGAAAGCCGATATAGCGTATGATATTAAAAGAACTGCATATAGTCAATTTCAAGAATATTGCGGAAGCCTCGTTGGATTTGTCGGAGGGGTTTAATTGTTTTGTTGGCAGGAATGGGGTGGGGAAGACGAATGTGTTGGATGCCGTTTATCATCTTTCGATGTGCAAGAGTTTCTTCGGATTGTCTGACCAGCAGAATATCCGCCATGGGGAGGCTTTTTTTATGGTTCAGGGAGTGTATGCCCGGGAGGGAGGGGATGAGGTGGAGGTCTGCTATGCGATGAAGCGGGGGCAGAAGAAGGTCTTGAAGAAAAACGGGAAGGTGTATTCCCGCCTCTCGGAACACGTCGGGCTTTTGCCCTTGGTGATGATAGCTCCGGAGGATGCGCTTTTGATTGATGGGGGAAGCGAGGAACGCCGCCGTCTGATGGATGGCATCATTAGCCAGTACAATCGGGAGTATCTTTATCAGTTGATTCGTTATAATCGGGTGTTGGCGCAGCGGAATGCGTTGTTGCGTGGGGCGGAGGGCAAGCGGCTGGATGGGGAAATGCTGGAGGCATGGGACGGGCAGTTGGCAGAGAGCGGGGAGGAAATTATGCGGGAGCGGAGGCGTTTTTTAGAGGAATTTACGGGCATGTTCCGCCGCTATTATGAAGCATTGTCGTTGTCGCGTGAGGAGGTGGAATTGGCTTACAAGCCATCCGTGGGGACGGGTAGCTTGTTAGAAGCTTTCCGGGCGTCTTGGGAGCGAGACCGGGTGTTGATGTATACGACAACGGGCATTCATCGGGATGATTTGTCTTTTTCTATTGGGGCTTATCCGATTAAGAAATTAGGGTCGCAGGGACAGAAAAAGACTTTCCTCGTGGCTTTGAAGCTGGCGCAGTATGCTTGGCTTGCACGAATGACAGGGGTGAAGCCCCTGTTGCTTTTGGATGATATATTTGACAAACTGGATGCAGACCGGGTGGCGCAAATCGTGCAGGTGGTGGGGCAAGAGGCTTTTGGTCAAGTGTTTATTACGGATACCCACCGAGAGCGGTTGGATGAAATCTTGCGCTTGCAAGAATCTCCCTGCCGTTTCTTTACTGTGGAAGGCGGGGAGGTACGTGTGGAGCAATGATGCTACAAGTTGTCAGTCGCTATTCAGAATCATCTGGAGGAAAGTGCCGGGACGTGCGAAGTGCTCGGGGGTGATTTTCCAAGTGAGTTTGTGAATGGGCGAAAGGGCTTTGATTTGCTCCCAACGTTCGGGGGTATAAGGGTCTGTGAGTTCAGAAAGGAGGGTGTGGGGAATCGTAGAGTTGAAGTAGGGAATCGCTTTCCATTGTGCTGCGAGATGGGGCTGGGATTCGTCTGATGCAAGAGAGAAGAGCAGGTGGAAAAGGAAATAGTGGCAGAGGTGGTTGTGGCGTTTCCAATAGTCAGTGAGCATTTGTTGGGTGCGGACAAGGAGTTCTTGGTTGGGATGGGCTACGATGAACCAACTGCTCATTTTGATGATTCCTGTGTTGGCATGCTGTGTCTTGTAACAAAAAAGCGGGGCATGGAGGATGTAGTCGGGAATTGGGGCAGTCAGGTAAGTGGTGGCATCCATCCAGATGCCTCCATATTGGGCTAAAAGGTAAATGCGCAGGATGTCAGAGAAGTGCGTGTTTGTAATTGTGCCTTTCGCCTTTTTGCGCAAGATGTAATCAGGGAAGGTAACATATTGCGGGAAATTGCTTTCTGTGATGACGATGACTTCTCTGTTGTTGCTGTATTTTCGGATGGATGCAAGGCATTTCTTGACAATGAGCGGGGCTTCCTTTTCTCCTTGTAACCAGCAAGTCCATATTTTATCGGGATAAGGGTTGGCGGCAGGCATAGTTGCCTGGTAGACGTGCTTAAATTGTAAATATGCCCCCCCCAATGACTTATGAACCTTGTATGCCCATTGTGAGTTGAGAATGTCCGGGTCGCTGAGGTAATGGAACCGTTGTACTTTGCGCCAGGCTTCTTGGAGACAGTAGCGCCAGCCTTTTTTCTTGAGAATATTGCGGTAAGTGGAGAATGTGCGCATGATGGATGATTGTTTTTAATGTGTGAGTAGACCTTTGGTGACAAATCGACGGAAATAGATGAGCATAAGACCTTTGTATGGCGTTCCACGGAATAGGTAGCCGAGGGCAATCAGGCAGGTGGCAATCCATTTTGCGCCTTCCTTGACAATGGCTTTCAGGTAGGCGGCGTGGGAATGGTTCAGGGTGCGGAGGCGTTCACTTTTGCCTGCGCCTTCTGCTAGTTGCCGGATATAACTTCGGGTCGTACGTTTTTCAGGGATGATGTGCTGGATTTCAATGTCGGGGAAATAGTAAATCTTCTTGCCTTGTCTTTTCAGGGTGTTGAAGAGTTCCTTTTCCTCGCCTCCCATCAAGTTGTCTTTGCACCTGCCGAGGGCTGTATTGAACCCGCCTTCGGGCACGTTTGCCCGCCGGATGCCCATATTGGCTCCGATGGGATAACTTTTGCCTTTGAAAAGGCAGGTTTTTTGACCTTTGTCAATGGCAGAAACCCAGATGTAAGTCCATTTCCCAAGCCAGGGCGGAGTATGCCCGCTCTCAAATAGGGGAGTGATTTTACCGCCGAATGCGGCAGCATCCGGATAGCGTTGCAGGTATTCTGCCAAGTGTTGCAGATAATCTTTTTCCACGAATGAGTCATCGTCCAGGAAAACGAACGTTGTGCCTTGTGCTTCCTGCATGCCTCGGTTGCGGGCATAAGACAAGCCTTGTCGAGTTTCTAAAAAATAGCGGTAGCGGACAGCCGGGTAGGCGGATTGGAAACGGCGGCATTCGGCTGCCGTGTTGTCTGTGCTGTTGTTGTCTACCAATACAATTTCGAACCGTTCGGGCGGGAAAGCATTGGTGGCAATGCGTTCGAGCGTCCGGTAAATGTATCTGTCTCTGTTGTATGTACACACTATAATAGAAATTTCGGTGCTCATGTCTGTTTTCTTGCAATTTGATATGCCAAAGATAATAATATTTGCTATTTTTGGTTGTTGTTTAAATCAATTTTATGCGAATAGTCATTTTAGGTCCGGCTCATCCTTACCGGGGAGGCATTGCAGCCCTGAATGAGCGTTTGGCAATAGAGTTACAAAAAGCGGGACATGAGGTTACCTTGTTGAATTTCAAGGTGCAGTATCCCGATTTTCTCTTTCCGGGGAAGACACAATACACCACAGATGCAGCTCCGGAAGGGTTGCAGATTGTCCGGAAAGTCAATTCTGTCAATCCCTTGAATTGGTTGTCTACGGGATATTTTTTGCGACGGATGGTGCCGGATTTAGTGCTTGTGCGCTTCTGGTTGCCTTTTATGGGACCGGCGTTGGGCACGATTTGTCGTTTGGCTCGGAGAAATCGGCATACAAAAGTCATTTGCATTGCCGATAATATCATCCCACACGAAAAGCGTCCGGGCGACCGTCTTTTCACTCGCTGGTTTGTGGGTGGGGTGGATGGTTTTCTTGCCATGTCGAAAGAAGTGTTTCAGGACATTGCACTTTTTGTGCGGAATCCTCGCCGTGTTTTTGCGCCGCATCCGATTTATGACCACTATGGCGTGAAAATCAGCCGAGAAGAGGCCTTGCAGCAATTACATTTGGATCCGTCTTTCCATTACCTTTTGTTTTTCGGGTTTATTCGTGACTACAAAGGTTTGGACTTGCTCTTGGGTGCCATGGCGGACGAAAGAATTCGGGAGAAACCGTTGAAATTGATTGTAGCAGGTGAATATTACGGTAATCAAATGTACTATGAATCATTGATTGAGCGTTACAAATTACGCGACCGCTTGGTGATGCACACCGAATACATCCCTTCCCATCAGATCAATCGTTATTTTTGTGCTGCAGATTTGATTGTACAACCCTATAAATCAGCCACACAGAGTGGAGTGACCCAAATTGGCTATCATTTCGACAAACCTATGCTGGTGACCAATGTGGGTGGATTGGGAGAAATCATTGCCGATGGTCGTTCTGGTTATGTTGTTGCGCCGGAAAGCCATGCCATTGCAGATGCTATCGTTGATTTTTACGACAACGGGCGCGAAGAGGCATTCGTGGCAGAAACCAGGCAGTTGAAAGCCTGTTTTTCGTGGGAGAATTTTACGGAGAAGATATTTTCAATTTATAATGAAATAAAATGATATGCAGGAGAGACATTTAGATGGTCAGCGTTACTTTAAGGAGTTGGCATATACGTCAGAGAAATATTTGATTCCTTTTATTGAGAGCGAACTGCCCGTGACGCCTGGAATGCGGGTGCTGGAAATCGGTTGTGGCATGGGCGGCAATTTGGCGCCTTTTGTAGAGCGGGGATGCCGGGTAACCGGAGTAGATTTGGGGCAGGACAGAATAGCCAATGCCGCACAGATGCTCCATGCCGAGGGTAATCCTGATATTGAATTGATTGCTGCTGATATTTTTACGGTCTCTCATTTGCATCGGTGCTTTGACCTGATTGTGGTACATGATGTCATTGAGCATATTCCTGAGAAAGACCGTTTCTTTGAATCTGTGCGGGAATTTCTAAAACCGGGCGGACTGCTCTTTATGGCTTTCCCGGCGTGGCAAATGCCTTTCGGAGGGCAGCAACAGATTTGCCGCAGCCGCCTGTTGTCTCACCTGCCTTTCTTTCACTTGTTGCCGCGTCCTCTCTACAAGGGCATGCTCACACTTTTCAAAGAACCGCAGGGGACAATTGCCGAGTTGCTTTCTATTAAGGAATGTGGTATTTCGATAGGACAATTCCGGCGCTACCTGAAAAAGCACCATTATTCCATCCGCCGGCAGATGCTTTATTTTATCAACCCGCATTACGAAATCAAGTTTCATTTGCGTCCTCGCCGCCTTGCCCGCTGGTTGGGCAAATGCCCTTATGTTCGCAATTTCTTCTGCACCTCTGCTTTCTTCCTCTTGAAAGACCAATTATAAGCAATTTTCGAGGATAGCTGCTTGTCTTTTGCCTTTGGGTAAATCCGTGAGAGGCGAGGATAAAAATGGGGGGATGCGCCTGGCGGCAACATCCCCCTCGTATGTAGAAAGGAGGTTTCTACTAATAGAACTTGTATCTTTGGTCTTTCACCTCTCCGTGCTTGATGATAGCCTGAAGGGCTTGGTAATTGGCGCGGTAAAGGTTCATTTGCTCCTGCGTTGCTTTGGCTTCTGCCAGCATATCCGGAGTGACTTCTTCGGTAGTGCGGTTGTTTACCATAATGACAAACACGCCTTGGTTGCCTTCAATCGGAGCGGATATTTTGCCTTGCTCCAGCAAAGAAGCTGCTGCAATGACACGCGGTTCGATGCCGGCTCCCGGGATTTGGAAAGAATTGAAACTTACTTCGGTTGCTTCTTTTACATCCTCACCTGCCTTTTGGGCAACAGAAAGCAAACTTTCGCTGCCTCCCATCATGCCGGCGAGTTCTTTTTTCAGTATCTCGGCTTTTTTCTTTTGGGTCAGGATGCGTTTGATGGTTACTGCCACATCATTGATGGGGGCTGTGCCCTCTTCGTTGATTTGTGTCAATACGGCAACTGTGTATTTGTCCCCATTCGTGAAGATGATGGACTCATCGGTCGTGTGTACCACTCCCGGCTTTTCTGCCAAGTAAATCTGGCGGATCATCTCGCGGGCGTCCTCCATGCCGGCTATGCCCCGGTCGTTTTTGTTTACGGTGGCAATCCGTTTGGTCAAACCTGTTTCTTCTGCTTTCTTATCGAAGTCTGCAGCGCTGTTGATGTTGGTTGCGAAACTGCGGGCATCGTTATAAATCTTGTTGGTCGTTTTATTGGAGGGAATTACCTCTTTTTCGATGGTTGCCATTTGGATTTTTTCCTCCGGCTTAGCCATATCGGTGATTTCTACCACGTGTGCCCCGAATTGGGTTACTACGACTTTCAGGTCGTTTTTCTTTGCGAAGAATACGCTGTCGCTGAAAGGCTGTACCATCATGTTTTGACGGAACCAACCCAAGTCTCCGCCGTTTACGGCAGAATTTTGGTCAATAGAGTTTGCTCTTGCCAATTCTTCGAAATCTGCACCGTTTTTCAACAGGTTGGCAAGGCTGTCAGCAATGGCTTTTGCTTGTTCATAACCGACTGTACGCGGGTCGATGAGGATGTGGCGTGCACGCACAGAATCCGGCAGCATCCGCTTGCTCCCCACACGCGAGATTTTATAGGCATTGTTTTCCAAATAAGGTCCGAATACGCCGCCTTTGTCTGAGAAAAGGAAGTCGGCAAGGCTGTCATTGCTGATTTCATTTCTCTTATAATAGGTCAAGTCAGCTTTCACGTCTGACGAAAGGTTTACAAATTCCATCGGGTCTTCGCTTGCTGCAAATTCCTCTACCAGCTCTTTTACGGTTTTTTCCGTATCGGTGTAGTCTTCACCGGAAGGGTCAATGTCGAAATTGACATAGGCGATTCTTCTGGATTCTGCCTGTTGGAACCGAGCCTTGTTTTCGTTATAGTAAGCCTTGATTTCTTCGTTGCTAATCTGAATGGTCGAATCGTCAATCGTGTTGTAGTTTTTCACGATGTAGCTGATGTCGGCTTTAGAGGCATTGCCTTCTGTGTTGGCTTTTGCTTGTGCGTCAGTGACGAACATGGCTTTTGCCACGAGGTCGCCGTACTTGCTCAGCATGCGGTTGTCGGTGACTTCCCGTTCGATGTTCAACCAATAAGCCCGGTCTGCCGGATTGGGGGAAGCGAGAATCTGCTGCACAATCTGGCGTGCACGCTCCCGGTCAACAACTCCCGTATTGGGGTCGGCAAAAAGCTGGCGTACGGCAGGCGTCATGTTGTCGCCCAACAATACGTCGTACAATTCGTCTCCTCCCACAGTCAGTCCCAACTCTTCATATTCCGTTCCCATCAGTTTCTCCATCACCATTTGTTGCCAAATGTTGTTTTGGAGCATGACTTGCTGTTCTTCCGTCAGGGAAGACAATCCGTTGGTCATTTTCACTAACTCTTCCTGTTGGGTCAGTGTGTTTTGGTAATCGATAATCGATACGCTTTCACCTGCGATTTCCCCAACTTGGTTGCGTTCACCGCTGAACATACTGGAACCGGAGCTCAACGCGTCTCCGACGATAAATGCTATCAAAGCAAGACCTATTACAATGCTGACGAGTAAACCGCCGCGGTCTCTAATTGTCTGTAATGCTGCCATTTATTAATAGTTTTAATGTTTTTTGCAATACTCCATTTCAGGGGTACGAAGGTATATAAATCTGTGCTCTTATGCAAATAATTTCATCCTATTTTATTTTTCTGTTTTTTTCTTTGTGCTTCTTTTAGTGGTCTTGGACGAAGCGGCAGCCTTTGTCTTGCTGGCGGAAGCCGTTTTGGCAGAGGACTTTTTCGTCTTTTGGGCTGTTTCTTTTTCAATGATTTCCATACATTTCTCCAAAGTCAGCTCTTCGGCTTTCAAAGTCTTTGGAATCTTGTAATTGGATTTGTTGAAGCAGATATAAGGACCATAGCGTCCGTTTAATATTTGTACGCCGTTGTCGAAAACCCGTATCTGTTTTTGGCGGTCGCTTTCGCGTTTTTCTTCAATGCGTGCGATGGCGGTTTCCAAAGTAATCGTGCCCGGTTCGTCCTCGCCCTTTTTCAGGGATACGAAAGCGTTGTTGTGCTTGATGTAAGGGCCAAAACGCCCGATGGCTACCGACACTTCTTTGCCTTCATATTCTCCGAGTTTTCGTGGGAACTTGAACAGCGCGAGTGCTTCTTCCAGCGTGATGGTTTCCAGCAATTGCCCCTTTTGCAGTCCGGCGTAGCGCGCCTGCTCGCCTTCTCCGATTTGTGCGATGGGTCCGAACCGTCCGATGCGGACGCTGACCGGCTCTCCGGATGCCGGATCTGTCCCCAAAAGGCGTTCCCCGCTGTTGCGTTCGGAGTTTTTCAGCGTAGACTCTACATTTTCATGGAAGGGACTGTAAAATTCGCCAATCATTTTCTGCCATTCTTCTTTGCCTTCTGCCACCCGGTCGAGCGATTCTTCCGCTTCGGCAGTGAAATTGTAGTCCATGATGTTTTTGAAGTGTGCTGAAAGGAAGTCGGTGACTACCATGCCCATATCCGACGGGAAGAGTTTTTTCTTTTCTGCACCGAATGTTTTCTTGGATACGCTGCTCTTGATATCTTTCCCTTTCAGGGTCAGCGTTACCACTTCTTTTTCCACTCCTTCTCGGGACTCGCGGATGATATACCCCCGGTTCTGGATGGTTGTGATGGTCGGGGCGTATGTCGAAGGGCGTCCGATGCCCAATGCCTCCATTTTCTTTACCAGGCTGGCTTCCGTGTAACGCGGCGGATGTTGCGTGAATTGCTCTTGTGCCGTAATGGCTTGGCGTTCCAGCCGGTCGCCTTTTTTTTTTTTTTGCAGCAAGTCGGTATGCTCGTCTTCCGTCTCGTCGTCATACGACTCCATATATACACGCAGGAAACCGTCAAACGTGATGACCTCGCCGATGGCGGTGAAAGGCTCTTTCCGGTTCGACAGGGAAATGACGATGCTGGTGCGTTCCAATTCGGCATTTGCCATTTGCGACGCCAGCGTGCGTTTATAAATCAGTTCATACAATTGTTGTTCATTGCGGTCGCCCTCAATGGTGGGGCGGTTCATGTAAGTCGGGCGGATGGCTTCATGCGCTTCTTGCGCCCCTTTGGTTTTGGTGGCATAATTCCGGGGCTGGGAATACCGTTCGCCCAGCGTCGTGCGAATGACCTCCTTTGCTGTGTTAATGGCAAGTGCGGACAGGTTCACGGAGTCTGTACGCATATAGGTAATCAACCCGTGTTCATATAATTTCTGCGCAACCGCCATGGTTTGTGACACAGACAAACCCAATTTGCGGGAAGCCTCCTGCTGCAAAGTCGAGGTGGTAAAAGGCGGTGCAGGCTTGCGGAGGGTCGGTTTGGTTTCTACGCTTGCCACCGTAAATTCTGCATCGCGGCAGGCTTCTATATAGGCGAGGGCGGCTTCCTTGCTGGCGAAACGCTCCTGCACCTCTGCTTTCAACGTGGCATGGGCGGCAGTGGCGAATTGCCCTGTCACGCGGTAATATGCCTGCTCTTTAAACGCATTGATTTCCCGTTCCCGTTCGACAATCAACCTTACGGCAACCGATTGTACACGCCCTGCCGACAACGAGGGTTTCACTTTTTTCCACAACACGGGCGATACCTCAAACCCCACCAGCCGGTCCAACACCCTCCGTGCCTGTTGGGCATCTACCAAATTCTTGTCAATATTCCTCGGATGTGCAATCGCATACAGGATGGCATCCTTTGTAATTTCATGGAATACAATGCGCTTTGTGTTCTCCGGTTTTAGTTTCAGTACCTCAAACAAATGCCAGGCAATGGCTTCTCCCTCGCGGTCCTCATCGGAAGCCAGCCACACGGTCTTTGCTTCCTTTGCCAATGCCTTCAATTCCTTCACAACCATTTTCTTGTCTGCGGATATTTCATATTTCGGTTGGAAATTATGTTCAATATCCACGCCCAAATCCTTTTTCTCCAAATCCCGGATATGCCCGAAGCTCGATTTGACCGTAAACCCTTTGCCCAGAAACTGCTCAATGGTTTTGGCCTTTGCCGGAGACTCGACTATCACTAAGTTCTCTATCATATTCTAAACCTGCAAGCGTTTTTATACGCCAAAGTTAATGTTTCAAAATCAGGCTGCAAACCTACGAAAAAAAACAATAACTCAAAAAACACTTGTGCGAAATTATAAAAAAAGCCCTCCGGAGCACGAAGGCATGCCGGAGGGCTCAGGGTATGTGCATGGAGTTATTTAATGACATTCAACTTCTTGCCAATCTTGATGAAGGCAGCGATGGCGCGGTCAAGCTGTTCGCGCGTGTGGGCAGCGGAAAGCTGGATGCGGATGCGTGCCTGTCCTTTCGGAACCACCGGATAGTAGAAACCAGTGACGTAGATGTTCTCTTTTTGCAGTTCGGCAGCGAATTGCTGTGAGAGGACTGCATCGTAGAGCATCAGGGCGGCAATGGCCGATTCAGACGGCTTGATGTCGAAACCTGCCTCAACCAATTTTGTGCGGAAGTAAACGGCGTTCTCCATTACTTTGTCGCGCAATGCCGTGCTTTCCATGAGCATGTTGAATACTTCGATGGAAGCCCCGCAAACTGCCGGAGACAAGGAGTTGGAGAAAAGATAAGGCCGTGAACGCTGGCGCAGCATCTCGATGATTTCCTTCTTGCCGGTGGTATATCCGCCCATGGCGCCGCCGAGGGCTTTGCCGAGCGTGCCGGTGAAAATATCAATGCGGTCCATCACGCCATTGTATTCAGCGGAGCCGCGTCCCGTCTTGCCGATGAAGCCGGCTGCATGGCTGTCGTCCACCATGACGAGGGCATTGTATTTCTCGGCAAGGTCGCAAATCTCTTTCAGTTTGGCGATGTCGCCGTCCATAGAGAACACGCCGTCCGTCACGATGATGCGGAAACGCTGTGCCTGTGCGATTTTCAATTGCTCTTCGAGGTCTGCCATGTCGGCATGTTTATAACGGTAGCGCACAGCCTTGCAGAGGCGCACGCCGTCGATGATGGAAGCATGGTTGAGCTCGTCGGAGATGATGGCGTCTTCTTGGTTGAAGAGCGGCTCGAACACTCCGCCGTTGGCGTCAAAGCAAGCAGCGTAGAGGATGGTATCCTCCGTGCCGAAAAATTGGGCGATTTTTCCTTCCAATTCTTTGTGGATATCTTGCGTGCCGCAGATGAAGCGCACGGATGCCATGCCGTAGCCCCGGTCGTCGAGTGCCTTCTTGGCAGCTGCGATTACCCGTGGGTTGTCTGCCAGCCCGAGGTAGTTGTTGGCACAGAAATTCAATACGGATTCTCCCGTAGTCAATTTGATTTCAGCTCCTTGTGGAGTGCAGATGATGCGCTCGGCTTTGTATAAGCCTGCATCTTTGATGGACTGTATTTCAGTCTTCAGATAGTCTTGAAATTTTCCGTACATAGCTGTAAAATTTGCTTTGTGTAATTTGACCTCAAAATTATAGCTTTTTTGGGAGATTGTGTCTCTTGTGCGAGGATTTTTTCGTATGCGGGGGAAGTTTCTAGAAAATTATTTTTGGAGGAAAGAAATAATGTGTATTTTTGGGGCGTTGTTTTAGAAATGATTTCTTCAGGGCAGGGTGGAAATCCCTACCGGCGGTGATAGTCCGCGACTCCCTGGATGGGGACTGAATCGGTGGAATTCCGATACCGACGGTGAGAGTCCGGATGGAAGAAGAGACTGGACAATGGCTTGGTTTTTCACTGTGTCTTTGTTGGTATGCCCTGAAGCGATTCAGGGTTTTTTATTATGGTAAAGGAAGAAGATATTCGATTTATGGAGCGTGCCATTGAGTTGGCACAGCGAGGAAGAGGATGGGTGAACCCGAATCCTTTGGTCGGAGCGGTGATTGTCCGTGACGGCAGGGTGATTGGCGAAGGCTGGCACGAGCATTACGGGGGGTGGCACGCAGAGCGGAATGCCTTGCGGAATGCCACGGAGGACGTGGCAGGCGCGACAATGTATGTGACGCTGGAGCCTTGCTCCCATTATGGGAAGACACCTCCTTGTGCAAATGCGGTCATCCTTGCAGGCATCCGCCGCGTAGTGGTGGGCATGGTCGACCCGAACCCGCTTGTAGCAGGAAAGGGCATTGACTTGTTGCGCCAGGTGGGCGTGGAAGTGGAGGTTGGCGTCTGTGAGGAGAAAGTGCGCGAACTGAACCGTGTGTTTCTGAAATACATCACCACACGGCACCCATGGGTGGTCATGAAGACAGCGATGACGCTGGACGGGAAAATTGCAACGGCATCGGGCGACTCGAAATGGGTGACAGGGGAAGAGTCCCGTCGGATGGCGCACGAATTGCGGTCGGCTTGCATGGGCATATTGGTGGGGGCAGGAACGGTGGCTGCGGACGACCCGATGCTGAATTGCCGGTTGGAAGGGAATTACCGCCAGCCCGTGAGGATTGTCGTGGACACCGGGGCGAATATTTCTTTGGAGCGGCGTCTGGTGACGACGGCGCATGACTACAAGACGATAGTGGCATACGTGGAAGCCTCAGACAGGATGCACTTGCAGCGTTTGCAGGAACAGGGGGTGGAATTGATGCAATGCAAGCCATGGGAAGGGAAGGTGGACGTATGGAATTTATTGGAACAGTTGGGGAGGCAGGGCATCGATTCGCTCTTGTTGGAAGGGGGAAGCGCTTTGAACGGCACGTTTTTAGACCGGCGCTTGGTGGATGAGGTATATGCCTTCATTGCGCCGAAGTTAGTGGGAGGGGCGGAAGCGAAAACGCCCATAGGCGGCAGAGGAAGGCAATGGATGGGCGATGCGACGGTGTTGAGGCGGATGGAGTTGCAGAGAGTGGGTGAAGATATATTGATTCACGGATTTATCAATTGAGATGTTTACAGGGATAATCGAAGAAATCGGAAAAGTCAAAGCGATACGGCGGGGAAGCCGGAGCGTGGTTTTGGACATAGAAGCCGTGCGTGTATTGGAAGGGACACGGGTGGGCGACAGCATCGCGACGAACGGGGTGTGCCTGACGGTGACGGGAATCGGCGGCAATGGCTTCTCGGCAGACGTGATGCCCGAGACTTTGCACCGCTCAAACTTGGGGGCATTGCGTCCCGGCGACCGGGTGAATTTGGAACGTGCATTGTGCTTGAACAGCCGTTTGGGCGGCCATTTGGTTGCCGGCCATGTAGACGGGGTCGGCACCGTGTCGGATCGGGTGCAGGACGACAACGCCGTGTGGCTGACCGTGGCGGCAGCTCCGGAAATATTGCGCTATGTGATTGAGAAAGGGTCGATTGCCATTGACGGGGTCAGCCTGACGGTGGCATACGTGGACGATGCGGTGCTGAAAGTGTCCGTCATCCCCCATACGCAGGAAGAGACGACTTTGCTGGACAGGCGCATCGGCGACCGGGTGAACTTGGAGAACGACATGGTTGCCAAATACGTGGAGAAATTGATGGGGGCATCTGGCAAGCAGGGCGGCCTGACGCTGGAGTTTTTGCAGGCGAACGGATTTTGAACAAAGTGTATATTATATAAAGATATGGAAGATTTTAAGTTTAGTACGATAGAAGAAGCAGTAGCCGATTTGCGGGCAGGCAAGATGATTATTGCCGTGGACGATCCCGACCGGGAGAACGAGGGCGATTTGATTTGTGCTGCCGAGCATGCTACTTTAGAGAACGTCAATTTCATGGCATCCTACGCCAAAGGGCTGATATGCATGCCGATGAGCAAGGAGATGACTGCCAGGCTGGGCTTGACGCAGATGGTGGCAAACAACACGGACAACCATTGCACGGCGTTCACCGTTTCCATCGACCACATTTCGACGACGACGGGCATTTCTGCCCTGGAGCGTTCCATCACGGCAATGAAATGCGTGGAGGACGGGGCGAAGCCCAGCGACTTCCGCCGTCCGGGGCACATGTTCCCCTTGGAAGCAAAACCCGGCGGGGTCTTGGAACGGATGGGGCACACGGAGGCAACAGTCGACCTGATGCGCATTGCCCACCTGAAAGAATGCGGCTTGTGCTGCGAAATCATGCGGGAAGACGGCACGATGATGCGCACCCAGGAGCTGAAGGAATTTGCCAAGAAGTATGGCATGAAAATCATCACCGTGGCAGACCTGATTAACTACCGCCGTCGGACGGAAATCCTCGTGGAGCGGGTGACGGAGGCGGACATGCCGACGAAGTACGGGAATTTCAAGGCTTACGGCTACGTCAATAAAATCAGCGGCGAGCACCATGTGGCTTTGGTGAAGGGCGACATCGCGAATGGCGAGCCGGTGCTCTGCCGCGTGCATTCGGAATGCCTGACGGGCGACGCTTTCGGTTCTTTGCGTTGCGACTGCGGCGAGCAGCTTGTCGAAGCCATGAAGCGGATTGAGAAGGCAGGACGCGGCGTGCTCCTCTACATGCGCCAGGAAGGGCGCGGCATCGGCTTGATAAACAAGCTGAAAGCCTACCATTTGCAGGACGAGGGCATGGACACCGTGGAAGCCAATTTGGCACTGGGCTTCAAGGCGGATTTGCGGGAATACGGCACCGGGGCGGAAATCCTGGCAGACTTGGGCGTGAAGAAGATGATACTGATGACCAACAATCCCTTGAAGATAAAAGGGCTGGACGGTTTCGGGCTGGAAATCGTGGGACGCGAGCCTATCGAGATGACTTGCAACGAGAAGAACGAATTCTACATGTACACGAAATACAAGAAAATGGGGCATCTCCTCCATGTCCGCAGCGAAGAAGAAATCAAGGAGGCACAGGCAAAGTTGCACAAATAAAACAGAATGATTATGAATACATTGGAAGGAAAATTATTGGCAGAAGGACAACGTGTGGGCATCGTGGCGGCACGTTTCAACGAGTTTATCACCTCTAAGCTGCTCGGCGGGGCAATTGACGCATTCGTCCGTCATGGCGGCGACGACAACAACGTGGATGTGGCTTGGGTGCCGGGGGCATTTGAAATCCCCTTGGTGGCAAAAAAAATGGCGAAGAGCGGCAAGTACGACGCTGTAATCTGCTTGGGGGCAGTGATTCGCGGCGCAACGCCCCATTTCGACATGGTGGCAAACGAAGCGACCAAAGGCGTGGCATCCGTAGGTTTGCAGACCGAGGTGCCCGTGATATTCGGCATCCTGACGACGGACTCCATCGAGCAGGCAGTGGAACGCGCAGGCACGAAAGCCGGCAACAAGGGCTTCGACGCGATGACGACTGCCATCGAGATGGTCAATCTCTTGAAGGCCATTTAACCCGCCCTTCTTGACCCGCCCGGAACAAGGGGCAGTGTCAAAATGCTCATCATACTCCTCCGTCTGCTTCGCAGCCACCTCCTCTATCTTAGAGGAGGAGCTTGAATACCAGACATTTCAAACTCTCCCTCTAAGATAGAGGGAGTACCCCGAAGGGGGGAGGGAGTATGGAAAAAGGCATTTTGACACTGCCCCTCTTTTTGTGCCCTGTTGTTTCGTAACTTTCCCTTTTCCCGTCTCCTGCCGAATTTCACACAAGGGGCTCCCAAACGGCTCCCTTTGGGCACCGTTCCGGCTAATAACCGGTATTTTATAATTAAATAATGATAAATATAAACCTTATTATCCCTAATCGTGATTAGTCTTATATAAGACTTATATTAGACTTGATATACGGTTGTATTAGCGTATAGTGCCGGAAAGGAGGTGGAAGACAGGGAGTTGGGAGGAGTGAGGGGTGGGAGGAAAGGAGGGGTGGAAATTTTTTGTGTTAAAATGGTAATTTTGCTCACCCCTTTTGGGTACTTTTGGTGCTATAGTGACGTAAACGGATTTATGAATCATGGAAAGGAAACCAGAATCGATAAATTTAAAGGACGAACGGACGTTCCGGGATTTGTTCAAGCGCTTTTATGCGAGCGCGTGCCAGTTTGCAGGGCATTTCCTGAGGGACAAGATGTTGGCAGCGGATATGGCGCAGGAGTCGTTCCTGTATATGTGGGAGCATGTGCAGGTGTTGGAGAATGAGATGGCTTTCAAGTCTTATTTGTACCATTGCGTGAAAAACAAGTGCCTGAATTATATCCGTGACCATCGCGTGGAGCTGAGCATGCAGGATTTGGAGGAGGATTGGGAGGACGGCGTGCAGCTCGACCATTGGATTATTGAGAATGATTTGCGGAGGAGGATTTTGGAGGAAATCAATAAGTTGCCCGAGGTGCGGAGGGAGATTATGCTGATGCGGTTGGAGGGCAATTCGTTTGAGGAGATTTCGAAGGAGTTGAATTTGAATATTAATACGTTGAAGACGAATAAGAAGCAAGCCTACAGGGAGTTGCGCCTGCGGCTGGCGGATTTGGGGAATTGCATCGTATTGTTGTTGTTTATGTTTGTATGTGTTTAAAAGGAATGTTATGGAAAGGGAAAGGAAAGACATATTAATCAGCGATTTGATATATAAGAGCCTGCGCGGTTCGTTGAAGGGGGACGAGGCGGATATTTTGGACGCGTGGCTGGAGAAGCCGGAGAACAGGGCTTTTTTTATGGAGTTGAAGAATTCAGACCGGTTGTATAAGGGTTTGGAGAAGTTGGAGTATGCCGATGGGACGCAGGCGTGGGCGGCGATGGAGAAGAGGATGGCAGGCATGCGGCGGAGACGGTGGATGAGGCGTTTTTACGGGATGGCTGCAGTGCTGGTTGTCGGGATGGGCGTGGGGCTGGTGTGGACGCTGTTCCGGGACGGCGGGGTGGTGGTGCCGATGGATTTGCCTCTGGCGGAGGAGCGGGAGACGTCCTCGACGGTTTGGAAGATGGGGGGCAATGCGGTGTATCTGGCGGATACGCTGGAGAAGCTGGTGATGCCCCAGGAGGCGGAGATGGCGGAGGTGAAGAATGAGGAGCCGGCGGCGCAGGAGATGCAGGAGTTGCTGACGGGGGAGAGGGACCGGATTGAGCTGGTGCTGGCGGACGGGACGAAGGTGTGGCTGAACGGCGGGAGCGGGTTGAAGTTCCCGGCGCGTTTTGAGGCGGGAAGCCGGCGCGTGGAGTTGGCAGGGGAGGCTTATTTCGAGGTGGCGAAGGATGCGGGGCGCCCGTTTACGGTGGTGACTGCTTCGGCTGAAATCGAGGTGCTGGGGACGAGTTTCAATGTGCTTGCCTCGGAGGGGGAGGGTTGCGTGGCGACGTTGGTGGAGGGACGGGTGCGGATTGAGGATGCGGAGGAGCGGGAGGTGGTTCTGGCGCCGGGGGAGCAGGCTGTGCAGGTTGACGGCGAAGGCTGGACGGTGGGGCAGGTGGAGACGCGGTATTATACGGCTTGGCGCGAGGGGCTGTTTGCTTTCAAGGACAGGAGCCTGGGGGAGATTTTGGGGCATCTCGCGGCGTATTACGGCGTGGAGTTTGCGTTTGAGGATGAGGGGACGGCGGCATTGACTTATACGACGATGGTGAAGCAGTATGAGCGGGTGGAGGATGTGCTGCAGGTGTTGGAGGGGACGGGCAACTTCACTTGCCGTCGCAATGCGGAGGGCATTTATGAGGTGAAAAGGAAATAGGCAGGGGAAGGTCGAAAGTTCCCTGCCTACCACTCAATAAAAACAGTAGTAATAACCATTTAAATTAATCGCAAATCTATGAAAAAAAGATGGATTTCTCTTTTTCAGCAGCAAGGAATTTTGCAGCATTTGAAATGGATGCGGAGCATCTGCGTGTTGCTTTTCCTGTTTGGCTCAACGAGCCTGATGGCACAAAGCGTGCCGACGTTCACCATGGATTTCAAGGACAGCAGTCTGACGGAAATCTTTGATTATTTCACTGCGCACAGTGATTACGTGTTCACGTACAACAGTGCGGAGGTACGGCAGCAAGAGGTGAAAATTAACGCTTCGTTCCGCGATGCGACGCTCTCCGAGATTCTGACGGAGTGCTTGAAGGATACGCCTTTTACTTTTGAGATTATTGACCAACACGTGGTGATTAAGAGGCGCCCGAAACCGCAGGCTGAGGCTTTGACTTTGCAGGGGACTGTCTACGACGAGGACAACCAGCCGCTGCCGGGCGTGACGGTGATTCTGAAGGGGACGACGCTGGGGACGGCAACGGACATTGACGGCAAGTATACGTTGACGTTGCCGGGGAATACGCCGAATCCGGTGCTTCTGTTCTCTTTTGTCGGCATGAAAACGCAGGAAATTGCCATGGGCGGACGTGCTACAATCGATGTCACAATGGAAACCGATGCGGCTGAAATCGATGAAGTAGTGGTGACCGGTATTTTTAATAAATCGCAAAGTAATTTTACGGGGGTGGCTGTAACAGTGACTACCAAAGAATTGCAGCGTTTCGGTAATCGAAATTTATTGCAATCATTGCATAATATAGATCCTTCTATTAATATCATAGAGAATAATGAATTTGGTTCCAATCCGAATCGTTTGCCAGAGATACAAATCCGAGGTAATTCAAGTATACCTAATATCAATGAATTACAAGATCAAACACGAGTAGATTTGAACACTCCTTTGATTATTTTGGACGGTTTTGAAACAACTCTTCAAAAGTTGATTGATATTAACGAGAATGAAGTGGAAACATTGACTGTGTTAAAAGATGCGTCAGCGACCGCAATTTATGGTTCGAGAGGTGCGAATGGCGTAATTGTAATTACGACAAAACGCCCAGCGATGGGAGAGTTGCGCATTTCTTATAAAGGTGATTTGAACATTGAAATACCAGATCTGACAGGTTATGATTTGTTAGAAGCTCGCGAGAAGTTAGAATTGGAACAGCGGGTGGGGTTATATTCAAAACCTTCTAATGCTGACCAGGATTGGCATTTAAAGAGATATTACAGTTATTTGTTGAATGAAGTAAATAGCGGAGTGAACACCTATTGGCTTTCAAAGCCTTTACAAGTGTCTGTCGGACAAAGACAAGCTTTGCGTGTAGAAGGTGGTGACAAGTCATTTCGCTATGCAGCTTCATTGCAGTGGAATGATATACGTGGAGTTATGAAAAAATCCTATCGAAAAACGTTTAATGGATCAGTACAGTTATCTTATTATTGGAAAAATCTGAAGTTTTCCAATAATTTGATGATTGCTTTTGGGAAACGGCAAGAATCCCCTTATGGCGATTTTAGTGAATACGCTAAAATGAATCCATACTGGAGGACACATGATGAAAATGGGAAAATTTTGAAGACGTTGGGAGACTCCGGAGAATATGACTCTGCTTATCGATGGTCGCAATTGCCTACAAATCCATTATATAACGCTACATTGAATACTTTTGATCGAGGAAATAATACGGAGATTACCAATAATTTTATATTTGAGTGGAGCATTTCGGATATTTTGGATTTCCGAGGACGTTTGGGAATTACAAAGAATACCGATGAAACGAATGTTTTTAAACCTGCAGAGCATACTGATTTTGCCAATTATTCGGAGGATGACATGTTTCGGAAAGGAAGCTATACTTATGGTATTACAAATAGTTTTTCTTGGGAAGGCAGTTTAAATATGGTCTATCATCAGAACATTGGCAAGCATTTGTTAGTTGGTGGTTTGGACGTTAATTTGCGTGAAGATATTTCTACTGGTGCAAGTTTTAAGGCGGAAGGTTTTACGAATGAGAATTTTGACAATATATTTAATGGTTTGCAATATGTTGAAGGAGGTAAACCATCTGGAAGTGAAGCGACTACTCATGCGATTGGAGTGACTGGAAATGTGAATTATACTTTTGACAATCGTTACTTTATTGATTTGTCTGGGCGTATTGATGGTTCTTCTCAATTTGGGGCAGACCGACGTTTCGCTCCGTTTTGGGCATTAGGTATCGGCTGGAACATGCATAATGAACGTTTTTTTCACTCCATAGAGTGGTTGGATATGTTGAAATTAAGAATGTCAGTAGGTACATCTGGTTCCCAAAATTTTAGTGCTTATCAAGCTATACAGACTTATCGTTATTTCTTGGATGATAAATATTATGCTTGGAATGGAAGTACTTTGATTGCGATGGGAAATCCTGATTTGAAATGGCAACAAAAACTTGATTACAATTTTGGATTGGATGTAAAATTGTATGACAGTCGAATTACATTAGGCGCAGACATTTATGTTTCAAAGACCAATGACTTGATTTCAACACTTACCCTTCCGGCTGCGAATGGTTTTACAGCTTATATCGAGAATATAGGGAAGTTGAAAAATAGGGGATATGAATTTCGGTTAAATGCTTATTTAATACGTAGGGATGATTGGAATTGGTCTGTTTCTATAGCAGGAGTTCGCAATAAAAATGAAATTATAGAAGTTTCTAAGGCGTTATTGGATGCTCAAGAAGCTATGGAAGCGAATGATTTGGTTAACCCCAATGTTCAATACCGTCCGGGATATTCAAGTAACACTATTTGGACTGTGCGATCTGCGGGAATAGATCCCGGTAGTGGGAAAGAAGTATTTATTACAAAAGATGGAAATTATACTTATGAGTGGAATGCGTCAGATGTTATTGCAACAGGAGTAACAGAACCTAAATTGGAGGGTAATATTTCAACTATGTTGCGGTATCGTGGTTTGTCATTGAATATGTCTTTTGGTTATCGTTTTGGCGCGCAGTTGTATAATAGTACTTTAGCCAATAAAGTCGAGGTGTCTGAATCTGCGATTGGTTGGAATGTGGATGCGCGTGTCTTTCATGATCGTTGGAAAAATGTAGGAGATGTCGCATCTTTCAAAGGGTTAGACGATTTTAGCGTAACTAACAAGACATCACGTTTTGTGCAGGATGAAAAAACATTCAGATGTCAGAGTATGAATGTGCAATATGAGTGGAAATCGAAATATTTAGATGAACATTTAGGTATTGATTATTGTTTGTTTGCATTCAGTACTTCGGACTTGTTTTATATTTCATCTGTTAAGCGGGAGCGAGGAACGTCATATCCTTTTTCTCGGCAATTTAGCTTAGGTTTAAATGTGGTATTTTAAATTTGTGAGTTATGAGACGTTTTTATTTATCGTTGATGTTATTAGTTAGTTTTTCTTGCCAAAATTGGTTGTCGGTGTATCCTTCTGGAGAGATGCCCGTAGAGGAACAATTTGGTTCTGAACAGGGAGTAAAAGATGCTTTGGCAGGAGTTTATGTTTTGGTAAAAGACCCATCTCTTTATGGAGCTGCTTTAAGTTTTACTTATATTGAAAATATGGCATCTTTATGGGATGTAACATCTTCTTCAATGGAAGAGTCATTTGGAGTACATAATTATCAGGAAGTTACATCTGTTGTCGATAATATTTATGGGAAATTGTATAATGCGATAGCCAATGTTAACAATATCCTGGAGCACATGGATTCTTCTGTTTTGCAGACCCCTGGGATGTATGAGATTATTCGTGGAGAAAGTTTGGCATTGCGTGCATTTTTACATTTTGATTTGATGCGTTTGTTTGGTCCGGTTCCTCAACATGAAGATTTAGGAGGAGCCAAACTCCCTTACGTCAAGGTATTGTCTAAAGAAACAAAGCTTCCGATTCCTTGGGATGAGTATAAGGATTTATTGAAGGCTGATTTATTGGAGGCCGAGAATTTATTAAAAGATTATGATCCTATTATTTCTGGGAAAAGCTCTGAGGATGAATTTCTTTTGAATAGGACTTGCCGGATGAATTATTATGCGGTAAAGGCATTGGAAGCGCGAGTTTATTTGTGGTATGGAGAAAATGATGCAGCCTATAATGCAGCAATAGAAGTTATTAACGCTTGCGATGAGGAGGGGAATAAAATATTTGATATAGCTTCAATTAAAGATGCTTTTTCTACTTCTGATTATACAATTGTGCCTGAGCAAATATTCGGGTTGTACGATCATCAGTTAACGGATAAATATACAACTTACTTTTCAAATGGAACCTTATATAAAGGAAATGATAGCAAGGAAATTATGAGTGATTTGTATGGTAATACAGGAACTGATTTGCGGGAGTTGAATTTATGGGAATTGCAAGTTTTGATAAATGATGAACGCTATACGCTTAAGAAATATGATAAAGCTAAGCAACTTCCTTTAATTCGTTTGAGTGAACTTTATTTTATTGCAATAGAAACAGCTCCTGCAGAACAAGCCCAGTCATTATGGGATAGTTTTTTGGAATCTAGAGTCTTGTCGTTGGAAGAACTGCCAGTAGAGTCGAAAGCGAAATCTGAAAAAATACTGCAGGAATTCAGGAAAGAGTTTTATGGAGAGGGGCAGTTATTCTATATGTATAAACGTTATAATTCTCCTCGTGAGGATATCCTTTTTGCGGATCCTCGTTTAGTGGTTAATTACATATTGCCATTGCCAAAAACAGAATTGAAGTAATAGCGTAAAAAGAGAATATTATGAACTGGAAAATTTTAGGGACTGTGGCATTCGTTGTTTTAGCAGCCTGCCAAAATGAGCAATATATGGTGTATGAGGATGATGCCCGTTTGCAATTTGGGCCAACACCTGATAAAATCTATACAGCGCAATCTTCTTATGAAGATACATTGAAGAATTTTTCCTTCTTGTCAGTACCCTCTGATAAGAAAGTGGACACGGTATATTTTGATCTTTATTGCATGGGAAGGGTTAGTGATGTAGATCGACCGTATAAATTGGAACAGGTAGTGCTAGATAGCGTCACTAATGCAGAAGCTGGTGTGCATTTTATGGATTTTGATGATCCGAATTTAGAAGACATGTATGTGATGCCGGCGCATAGTTCACATGCGTTAGTGCCTGTAATAGTTTTAAAAGACACTTCTTTATCAAGCAAAGAATATGTGCTAGAGTTCAAAATAAAAGAAAACGAATATTTTAAATTAGGAGATTCTACATTAATGTGGCGCCGTTTGATTGTTGCCGATGTTGTTGTCAAACCTACATTATGGTCGGATGCATTGTTTGGCAGATATAGCAAAGTAAAGCATCGTTTTATGCAAGATCAGACAGGAATGTTGTGGGATGATGAAGACATTAAGGCGGCTACTTCTGATGTATCCATGCAGTATTATTGGCAAGGTCGTTTCCAGAAGTTGCTTCATGACTATAATAATGACCCTGCAAATGAAGATGTACCTCTGAGAGATGAAGAGGGGGTATTGGTGGAATTTTAATATTAAAAATAATAGAAATGATAGATATGATGAAAAGATTGTGGACAATATGGATGAGTTTGTTGCTGATTTCTTGTTTTCAAGATCAAGGAAATTATAACTATGTTGATAATGAACTAATTCAAATATCTGGAATTTTAGATCGGTATACCGTAGTTCAATTTGTTGATACGCTGAGCCTAAATCCGGAAATAACTTCAAATTATGCAGATGCGGATTTTGATTATATTTATTGGGTGTACGATGAAAATTTACCGTCTGAGAGTCCAGACACGCTTTCTGTAGGTACTAAAAATTTGGAGAATTATATTGTAGGGCTTGAATCTAAGGTTTATAAACTGATTTTTCAAGTGACAAATACGAAAACTGGTGTTCAGGCTTTTCATGAATCTGAGTTAAATGTAACAACTTCTTCCAATCATGGTTGGTATATTTTTAAAAGTTCGAATGGACTGTGTGACCTGGATTTTTACAATATGTCTGGAGAGAAGTCGGAAGATGTGTTATTGTTATCTTCAGGGCGGCAATTAGAAGGAGAGCGGGCAGAGCGTTTGACAGTAGGTACGAATTATGCAGATCCGTTTGACTATGATGAAGGAACGAATACATTTAAAAAGACAACAGTACTTTTTCCTGTCAGCGATAAAGATGCCAAAGCTGTAAAATTATCTACGGGTAAAATTCTGAATGACTTCTCAGAAATGTTTTTGGAAGCACCTGCAGAACCTTATGCTCCTGGAATGGCTTTTGCAGGAGCGATGGCTCAGTTTATTACGAATAATGGGCAAGTGTATTATTATTGGCCTTACACTTCTGCGATGAGTAAATTTGCGGCAAAGTTGGAATTTAATTCGGATTTTGAGCCTTATCGTTTATCTAAATACATAATGTATGCGACTCCCAATCCCATCGCTTTTGATGAACTGTCCTCTAGCTTTGTTTCTATTCCAGGGAACAGTACTTATTTGATAGGAATGGTAGATGGAACAGGAACAGAATTGTCTGCGACGGAAAATAATATGGATTTATTATGGGCCGGTAGTAAAGGGTTATATGACATAGAGCACTACGCAATCATGTCAGACAAAGAGGATGCCTCTCAAAAATATATGGCTTTCCTTACTTGTCTTGGAAATACTGCAACGATAAAATTGGATTGTTTGCTTTCGGATGATCCTTTATATAGCGCAAGCTTGTTTGCTTTGAATCATTCTACGACAAAATTTCTGTATTTTGTATCAGAAAACAAAGTATATGCAAGAAGTATTGCAGCTATTCCTGGGGTAAATTCTGTATTAGATTTGGAACTTCCTAAGGGCGAGATTGCTTTCTTGAAGCATATTTATTGTAATGATTATGCAAATCCGGCAAATTCTATGAATAAGTTATTGGTAGGTGCGATAAATGGAGATGCTTATGAAATTAAAGGATATGACTTGGATGCAGGAGGACGTCCGGCGAGTGCACAAGCTTCTTTGCATTTCACTGGAAATGGTTGCCCGGGAGACGTATTATTCGTGTTTCCAGGTATTACGTCTACTACATTTGTTCCATCATATTGATAAAATAGAATTAATGTACAACAATGTCTAATAAATTGATATTATGAGAAAACTTTTATTTTTGAATTTAGTTATGTTGTTTTGGCTACTGCCTGTGGCAGGTGCTTTGGGACAACAAAAAGTAGAAATCCGTTATGAGGAAAATTATGCCGAGGCATTAAAGAAAGTCGGCTCTAAGAAGCGTGATTTATTATTAGTTTTTTGTGAACAAAAAGGGCATCCTGATTGCGCCAAGATGGATAATTATACATTAAAAATACGCCAAGTATGTGATTTCCTTAATGAAAACTTCATCAATGTACGAATGGATGTTACAATTCCCGAACATGAGAACTTTATTAAAGAACATGCGCTATACATGTATCCAACTTTTCTAGTGTTAGATAAAAATGGCGAAGAAGTTGGATGTTTTTGCGGGTATAATAATCCGGAAGTTTTTTTAGAAAAGTTGCAGTATGCCATGAATCCGGTACATGCCATAAAGAATTGCTTGGCAACTTTTGAAAATTTTCGGACAACGATGAATGCTAAAGCATGTTTGGAAGCCTATTATCAAGCTGGACGAATTGGCGAAATGGTAGAATTCTTAAGGAAGATCTATTATATTTTTCCTCCAGAGGACAGATTTTCTCCTGCCATGTGGAAATACGTGAAGTTGGCATTATTGGATGTGAATTCCCCAATTTTTGCTAATTTTCTAAATGAAAAATATATGGCTAATTATTATCTTGGCAAAACTATTGTAGACGAGACATTGTCAAAGGCAATGAGGCAGTATGCGTTGTGGTATGTTTCAGGTCAATTAAAACAAGTGAATGATGCTCAGGCATTATCCTTGATTGGTCGTTTGGGATTAATTGACGATCAAAACGCTGCTTCTTATTATATTGTTACTGCATGTACTTTATATGCACAAAGAGAAATTACAGGACGTGGCTATGAAAACATTCTGAATTATCTGTCAGTAGAAAAAGTATGTGCTTTAGCAGAGGAAGATCGGGAATTTGTTTACTGCTTTTTGAAAAGTATAAAAGGGATGCCTAAGAAATTAATGGACAATTATGAAAAGGAATGGAAATCTTATTTTGAAAAACAATTGGCAATATAATATTTAGATATCATGAAAAAGATAGTTTTAGTAGTTTGTATTTTGATAGCAGCTTTTTCTCATTTGGAAGCCCAGGAGGTACGTTTTCAAAATCTTCCCTTCTCGGAAGTATTGGAATTAGCTAAAGAGCAGAATAAAATGATTTTTGTGGATTGTTATACCTCATGGTGTGGGCCTTGTCGATTTATGACTGATAGTATTTTTACGACGAAACGTTGTGGAGATTATTTTAATGAACATTTTATTTCTGTGAAGTATGATATGGAGAAACCTGAGGCGGATGGTTTTAAAGAAAGATATACCGCATCATCTTTCCCGACATTCTATTTTTTGTCTCCTCAGGGAGAGGTCATGCATAGGATGGTTGGGGCGTCTCAGACTGTAGAGGCGTGGTTAGAACGAGTAGATGCTGCTGTACAAGAAGGCTGGCAGTTGGATCATCTACGTCAAAATTTTCGAAAGGAAGCTAATCAGAACAATTTGAAGGCTTATTTGAACGGTTTGATAAAGATTCGTTTTAGTGAAGGAATTTCTGATCTGTTTGTTGAACTTTTCAAGAGAAGTGCAGATAAAATCAATTTCTTGTATGACCATAAAGAATTTATAGTAAGGTATTTGTCGGAAAGGCAAATGAAAACCTTTCTGCAAGCGATAGCAAGTTGTGATGGATATTTGCCTGAAATGAACTTAGTATTTGAAGGAGTTCCTCTTTAAATAATTTGGTAGTTATTTTCTTAATGAGGCCGACCCAAAAGTTTGAGTTGGTCTCTTTTTATTTGTACTACTGATGGAGTCTCAATACAAATATCCCATTCTCAGAAGGGTGAAATTCCTTTTGGGTCACCCTCTTTTAGGTCAAATATTATGCTTGTGTTTGTAATGGTTCTTGTTGAAAATAGTTGAGAGCGGAATGATTGGAAAATTCTGTCCGAGCGTTGCATTCCCGTAAATATTGTGCTACCTTTGTGACATCAAGCAATAACATGATACTTATGGCAACGAAGAGAATACCTTACGGCATTAGCGATTTTCAGCGTCTTTTGGAGGATGATTATTATTATGTGGACAAGACCCGTTTTATTGAAGAGATTGAAAAATCCCCCAGCTTTCTTTTCTTGATTCGCCCGAGGAGGTTTGGAAAGTCGCTGTTCCTGAATATGCTGAAGCTGTATTATGACATCAACACGCGCGACCAGTTCGACCAGTCGTTCGGGAAATATTATATCGGGCAACACCCCACGCCGGAGCACAATTCCTACTTGATATTGAGCTTCAACTTCGCGCAGGTGAACCCGGCTCCGGAGGTGTTGTTGCAATCTTTTGAGGAACATGCGGCATTGTGCTTTAAGGATTTCAACGAAAAGTATGCCCACCTGTTAGGGGAAGACTATTTGGAGGGGTATGAAAAGACGGTGAATGCCGAGAACCGTCTGGAGTACGTCGCTTTGTGCTGCAAGCAGAGGAATCTGCCTGTTTACCTGATTATCGACGAGTATGACAACTTTACCAACGTGGTACTCTCGAAATATGGGCATAGCCGTTACCACGACTTGACGCACGAGGCGGGCTTTTTCCGTTTCTTTTTCAATAAAATCAAAGGGGCGACAACGGATGTCGGGGCATCGTTTAAGCGGATGTTCATTAGCGGCGTGTCGCCGGTGACGTTGGATGATGTGACGAGCGGTTTCAACATTGCTTCAATGATTACGCTGGATCCGCGTTTCAATGAAGTGCTGGGTTTCACGGAGGGGGAGGTGCGGGAGATGCTGGAATATTACAAGGCGGAAGGCAAGTGGGACGGCAACACGGACGAAGTATTAGCTGTCATGCGGGAATGGTATGACAATTATTGCTTTGCCGAAGATTGTACGGATGTGAAGATGTATAACCCGGACATGGTGCTCTACTTTGTGAATTACCTCACGGCGAACAAAGCAATGCCCAAAATACTTGTGGACAACAATGTGCGGACGGATTACAAGAAATTGAAATACTTGATTTTCTTGGACAAGCATTTGAATGGCAACTTTTCGCGCATCAAACAGATAGCGGAGGAGGGAAAAATCAAGGCAAACATTCAAAACGGTTTCCCGGCAGAGAACTTGATTGATCCGGACAATTTTATCTCTTTGCTTTTTTATTTTGGCATTCTGACCATCGACCGAATAGAGCGTGGCAAACCGGTATTGCGGGTGCCGAACTTGACGATACGTCAGGTGTTGTTCTCGTATGTTGAACAGGGTTATTACGAAGCCGGGATATTCAAAATGAAGATGTTGCAATTCGATGATTTGATGTCCGGCATGGCTTACGACGGGGATTGGCGGCCAGTGTTCGAGTACTTTGCCGAGGAGGTGCGCAACCAAACGGGCATCCGTGATTACATTGAGGGGGAGAAGGCGATTCAGACATTGCATCTCGTGTACATGAATTTGACGAACTATTTCGTCATTTTCCCAGAGCAGGAAATGGCGAAAGGCTTCTCCGACTTATGGATGTCGCCGAATTTCTTGAATCATCCGGAGATGCAGTACTGTTATGTGGTGGAGTTCAAATACCTGCGGCATGAGGCGACGGACGAAGAGGTGGCGGCGAAGTTGGATGAAGCCCGCACCCAGCTCCAGCAATATTCCCACGATACCAAATACGAAAAGGTCAAAGGGCACACCACGCTGAAACGTATTGCCGTGGTGTACCGTGCATGGGAGCTTGCCGCTTTGGAGGAGTGTTAATGACGGCATTTTGTTTAGAGGTGGCGGTTTAAATTCTATATTTGCAATAAAAATTCATAGGGAAATGAGAACGGTATTTACATTGCTTTGGACGTGCCTGTTGATGCAGCCCGCGTGGGCGCAGGAAAGCAGGATTTTCCGCACGCAGCCTTATCTGCAAAGTCCGGTGGATGGCGGCGTGACGGTCACTTGGTTAACACATGTGCCGGTTTACAGCTGGGTGGAGTATGGCACGGACATGGCGCATTTGTCGGTCGCCCGGACGCTGCTGGACGGGCAGGCACTCTGTAACAATAAGATTCACCGGATACGCCTTTCCGGCTTGGAAGGAGGGAAAACGTATTATTACCGGGTGTGTTCACGGGAGATTCTGGCTTATGGTGCTTACAGCAAGACGTTTGGCAATACGGCGCGGTCGGAGTTCCACACGTTCCGCCTGCCGGAGGAGGACGAGACGGATTTCACGGCACTCATCTTTAACGATGTGCATAAACAGTTCAAGACAATCGATGCCCTTTATGAGCAGGTGAAGGATTGCGGGTATGATTTTGTCATTTTCAATGGCGACGTGATTGACGACCCTGCCAATGAGCGGGAGGCGGTGGAAGCACTCATGCATTACAACGAGACGGTGGGGGCTGCGGATGTGCCGGTGTTCTACCTGCGGGGGAATCATGAAATCCGCAATGCTTATTCCATCGGGTTGCGGGATTTGCTGGAGTATGTGCATGGCAAGACTTACGGGGCGTTCAATTGGGGAGATACGCGTTTTGTGATGCTGGATTGTGGGGAGGACAAACCCGACGACCATTGGGTGTATTACGGGCTGAACGATTTTTCGGGTTTGCGTGAGGAGCAGGTGGGTTTTCTGGAGGAGGAGTTGAAGTCGAAGCCTTTCCGCCGGGCTGCCAAACGGGTGCTTGTGCACCATATTCCGCTTTATGGTAATGATTACGACTATAATCCTTGTCTGGAGTTGTGGGGCGCGATGCTGGAAAAAGCGCCGTTCAATGTTTCCCTGAATGCGCATACGCACGTATATGCTTATCATCCGAAAGGGAGCCTGGGGAACAACTATCCCGTCTTTATTGGCGGAGGCTATGACTTGGACGACGCGACGGTGATGGTGCTCACGAAGCGGGGCGATGTGCTGAAGCTGAAAGTCTTGAATGTCCAAGGTGAGGTGTTGAAGGAAATGGAGTTGTAATTGTAGTCGCTTCTAGGACGGTGCCGTCCGGCAAATGCTACGGCAGGGATGGGTGGCACCTTTTTGCAGTCTGACAGGGAAATAGTCGGTAGAAGCATGAAAATTCATTAGTGCATGCTTGCTTGGGAGAAGTTTTTCGTGTTTTGCTTTTGATTTTGCCGATTTTATATTACCTTTGCGGCGTTTTATTCCAAAGGACGTGGACAAGTTGAGAGAATATAAAATAGCATTCCGAGGATTGGGAGAGGGCAAGCACTCTTTTGATTTCGTGTTGGACAAAGCGTTTTTTGATTGCTTTGAGGCAACGAAGGGTACGGAGGGGCGTGTGGATGCTGAGGTGACGGTGGTGAAAAGTTCGCTCTTGATGGAAGTAAAAATACGGTTTGGCGGAGTGGTGAAAGCTGTGTGCGACCGTTGCCTTGGGGAGTTGGATTTGCCGGTGGAGGGGGAGATGGACTTGTTTGTCAAGGAGAGCAGCCGGGAGGAGGGGAATGGCGATGATTATATCATTGTGGCGCCTGAGGATGATTTTTTGGATATGGGCAGTTATTTGTATGAAGCTTATATGCTGAATTATCCGATGCGTGTGGTGCACGAGGAGGGAGAGTGTGATGAGAGCATGCAGGAAGTGCTCCGTGAATATGTGAGAGACGAAGAAAATAAGCCTACAGACCCGCGATGGGACGAGCTTAAGAAATTAATTAATAAATAACTAAAAACAATAGAGAAATGGCACATCCGAAACATCGAACCTCAAAAATGAGCAGAAATAAGAGAAGAACGCATGATGCAATCACTGCGCCGGCAGTAGTGAAGTGTTCTAATTGTGGTGCTGCTGTACAGTATCATACGGTATGTCCTGAGTGTGGATATTACAGAGGCAAACTGGCTATCGAGAAAGCAGTAGTCGCATAAATGTGCGGCATGGAGCGTGATTTTATTTATACACAGCCTGCCTCCTAAGCTTTAGGGGGCTATGTGCATTTATAAAGTTTTTGTTATGCAGGTAGATAGACCGAGAGCCATGATAACAGGAGTCGGGGTGTATTATCCCGATTATATCCTGACGAACGAGGAGTTGAGCCGCATGGTGGATACTTCTGACGAGTGGATAATGACCCGCGTGGGCATTAAGGAGCGGCGTATTATGAAAGACCCGGCGAAAGGCAGTGCGTGGATGGGGGCGAGAGCTGTGGAGCAGTTGTTGGAGAAGACGGGCACGAAACCTGAGGAGGTGGATTTGCTGGTTTGCGCAACCGTGACGCCGGACATGCATTTCCCGGCTAATGCGCAGGTGATTGCCGACATGGTGGGCATCAAACACGCCTTCGGCTTTGACTTGAATGCGGGGTGTTCCGGCTTTTTATACGGGTTGGTGACGGCTTCGCAGTTTGTGGAAAGCGGACGCTATAAAAAAGTGGTGTTGGTGGGGGCAGAGAAAATGTCGGTGATTACGGATTATACAGACCGCAAAACTTGCCCGTTGTTTGGTGATGCGGCAGGGGCGGTGTTGTTGGAACCGACGTTCGACGAAGTGGGAATGATGGATCATATCCTGCGTTCGGACGGCATGGGCAGAGACCATTTGTTTATGAAAGCAGGCGGTTCGCTGAATCCTCCGACAATCGAGACAGTAACCAATCGGGAACATTACATTTATCAGGACGGGCAGTTTGTGTTCAAACATGCAGTGACCAACATGGCAGATACGGCAGCAGAAATCATGGAAAAGAATGGTTTGAAGCCGGAAGACGTGGCATGGCTGGTGCCCCATCAGGCAAATTTGCGTATCATTGACGCAACAGGCAGGCGCATGGGGTTGGAGCCTTCAAAGGTGATGATTAATATCCAGAAATACGGAAATACGACTTCGGCAACCATCCCCTTGTGTTTATATGAATGGGAAAACCAATTGCATCGGGGCGACAATTTGATATTGGCTGCTTTCGGAGCTGGTTTCACATGGGGAGCCGTGTGGCTGAAGTGGGCGTATGACCCGAAGAATTGAAAAAAAAGCCGCGCATGCGCGGCTTTTTTCATGAAAATATGCTATCTTTCGCTCTCAATTTATAGTGTATGGACCAAGAAGATTTACAGATAGGGCAGGAAATGAACCGCATTGCGGCGGATGCCAGCATTGTGGCTCAGGTAGAGTCGGAAAAGCCGGTTTGTTTGGAAGGGACAATCACGGGTTCTGTCCGTTGCAGCAGCCGCTTGGAGGTCAGGCAGGGAGGGCTGGTAAAAGGAGAGGTGCGTTGTGGGACGTTGGTGCTGGAAGGAATGGTGGACGGGAATGTGGAAGCAGACCGGGCGATTCTTGGGGCTGCCGCTGAAATCAAGGGCGCATTGCTGACAGGCAGGTTGGAAATTGCTGCCGGCGCGAAGATTGGATTGGGATTGAAGTTCAAGAACAAGTTGAAATAAATAAGATATAGATTATGGCAAAAGAAACTCCAAGCACTGTGGTAAACCTTTTGTGCGAAGGCACAATGATTGAAGGTGATATCAAGACAAAGAATGACATCCGCATAGACGGAGCCGTAAAGGGTAAAATCATTACATCGAGTCGGTTGGTTTTGGGAAATTCGGCAAATATTGAGGGCAATATCGAGTGTGTTAATGTGGATGTGATGGGAACAGTGAACGGCGATATCTTAGGGACGGGCACTGTGGCACTGAAAGTGCCGGCAAAGGTGAAAGGGAATATTGTGGCAGGAGTCATTTCCATCGAGCCGGGTGTGGTGTTCGACGGCACATGCCAGATGTTGAATAAGGAAGGGCAACACAAGAAAGAGGCGTGATGATGGGGAGGCTTTGATAAATAAAAAGCCGCTTATGCGGCTTTTATTTATATCGTCATGATATCTTTTTCTTTTTGGGCTAAGATTTCATCGACTTTTTTGTTGTAGCTGTCGGTGATTTTCTGTACTTCGGTCTCGGCATCCTTGGCGGCATCTTCGGGCAAGCCGTCTTTCACCATTTTCTTAAAGGTGTCAATGGCATCGCGGCGGGCATTGCGGACGCTCACTTTGGCAGTTTCTCCAATGCCTTTGGACTGTTTGACCAATTCTTTGCGCCGTTCTTCTGTCAAAGGCGGCACATTGATGCGGACGATTTCGCCGTTGTTGTCCGGGTTAAAGCCAAGGTTGGCATTCATGATGGCTTTCTGGATGGGTGCCAGCATGCTCTTTTCCCACGGTTGTACGGCGATGGTGCGCGGGTCGGGAGCGGTGATGTTGGCTACTTGCGAAAGGGGGGTCGGCGAACCATAATAGTCTACCAATACGTCATTCAGGATTTTGGGATTGGCTTTCCCTGCCCTGATTTTTGCTAATTCGTTTTCGAGATGGGCGATTGCATTCTGCATTTGCTCTTTGGCTTCGTCCATGTACATTTTTACTTCCTCGTTCATATATGCTGATTTTGTTTGTTTTCAATTCTGTGGGCAAATATAGGTAATTTTCTGTTTTCTGCTTTATCTGGGGAACGGATATTTTGGACCAACTATCGGAACATGGACTGGACGTTGATGGTGGGCACTCATTTTGAAATTGATAGGCATCGTATGCCTCACCTTTACAATCTTATCGCCCAGCATCCCAGGAAACCATTTAGGCATGCCGCAAACGACCCGATAGGCTGCTCTGTCCAATAAAGGATGGACGCCTTTCACTATTGCGACATCGCAGATGGAACCGTCTTTATCAATTACAAAACTTACATAAACTTTTCCTTCAATGCCTTGTTTTATTGCATCAGCGGGATAGTGGACATTGCGGGCAATCCACAATTGGGGATTGCCTTCTGAAAACTGCGGCATTCGAGTCAAACGCTTATCTGCCATGTCGCATGAAGATGCCTTATCAACGCTTTTCGGTTCTCCTTTTATGACATATACCGGTTTGTAAGGATGAAAACGGATGTAAAATTGATGCAGGGAAGCTACATCCTTGCCGTCCAGTTTGGCTGGAGACCACTTGGGCATTGTTTTTATCAGTCGGAAAGCCTCTTCGCTCAAGGCTTCGTGGGGGCTTGAAATGATTCGTGGAGAAGAGATTTTACCGTTTTTCCCGATAATGCATTCAATAAAGACTTGCCCGCTTAGGTTGTTGTCTCTCATTTCTTTAGAATATCTTATGTTATTGATAAGCCAAGTTGCTAAAGAAGAATCTCGGAATTGGGCAGGAAAATCGACCTCGGTATAGACTTTTTCTTTTCCTTTATCATTGCTATCATGGGCAAAGCACAAATGGCTTGCTGCAAAAACAAGAAGTAAGGGCAACAGTACTTTTTTCATATTCAATGGTTTTAAGTAAATGACAGACCAAATATAACGCAAATATCTTAAATTTCCAAATAACCGGGCAAACTATTTCCCAATTATGGGAAAAGGGTTATCTTTGTTCTTTCTTAGGATAGAAGAATATATGACAAGAAAAGATTTTGAGTTGATGGCGCCCGTTGGGTCATACGAATCCTTGTATGCGGCATTGCAAGGCGGGGCGGATTCCGTGTATTTTGGCGTGGAAGGCTTGAACATGCGTGCCCGTTCGTCTGCCAATTTTACGTTGGGGGATTTGCGGCACATTGTGGAGGTTTGCACGGAGCGGGGAGTGAAGACCTACCTGACCGTGAATACAGTCATTTACAACGATGAATTGGAAAAGATGCGCGAGGTCATTGATTGCGCCCAGGAAGCCGGGGTGACAGCCATCATTGCCTCGGATTTGGCTGCCATCCTGTATGCCCGTTCGGTAGGGGTGGAGGTACACATCAGTACGCAATGCAATGTTTCTAACTATGAAGCGGTGCGTTTTTTTGCGCAATACGCGGATGTCATGGTGCTGGCACGGGAGCTTGTCTTGGAACAAGTGGCGGAAATCCATCGTCGGATTATGCAAGAAGATTTGCGGGGGCCGAAAGGCGAACAGATTAAAATCGAGATGTTTGCTCACGGCGCTCTCTGCATGGCGGTGTCCGGTAAATGCTACCTGAGCCTCCACGAGCGCAATGCCTCTGCCAACCGGGGCGCTTGCAATCAGATTTGTCGGCGGGCTTATACGGTGCGCGACCGGGACAGTGAAATTGAATTAGACATCGAGAACGAATACATCATGTCGCCGAAAGACCTTTGCACGGTAGGGTTTATCAATAAATTGGCAGATGCCGGCGTGCGGGTCTTTAAGATTGAGGGGCGTGCCCGTTCGGCGGAATACGTCCGGACGGTTTGCGAATGTTATAATGAAGCCATTTGCGCTTATCTGGCAGGCGATTACACAGCCGAGAAGATTGCTGCCTGGAAGGAGCGCCTTTCCACTGTTTTCAACCGGGGCTTTTGGGACGGCTATTATTTGGGGCAGCGTTTGGGCGAATGGAGCGAGGTGTACGGTTCTAAAGCTACAAAGAAGAAAGTGCTTTTGGGAAAGGTGACGAACTTTTTCACCAACCTGCAAGTAGCGGAGTTTAAGCTCGAATCTTTCGACCTGCAAGTCGGGGATGAAGTCCTGATTCAGGGACCCACGACGGGAACCATACAGATGACCGTTCGGGAATTGCGCTTGGATTTGCAGCCGGTCGACCGGGTGGAGAAGGGGGCAGTCTTTTCCATGGCAATCGGAGAAAAGGTGCGCCGGGGGGATAAGTTGTATAAATGGGTAGATACCACCGAAGAATTAATGCAGTAAATAAACATAAGAATGAGTGATATGAAAAGAAGAATGTTGTTATTTCCGGCGCTTATCGGCGTGCTTTGTTTCTCTTGCATTCAAGCGGAAGAACCGAATGCCGAGGCGGACATCGAGGAATGTGTGATTCTGAATGCAAACGGCCAGCCTGACCAGAACATCAAGGGCAAGGTGGTTTTGACCAATACGCGCATCATGGCTCAAGCAACGCCTTATATTGATTTGACCCAATTGGCGTTGGACGTTAAATTGACACCGGGGGCGACCATTGCTCCCGCCCCCTCAAAGGTCTTGGATTATTCCACGATCCAAAAATTCACAGTGACTTCCGAAAGCGGAGAATGGCAGAAGGAATATACCGTGACAATAGACACTTTCGATTTGCCGACTAAATACAGGTTCGAGCAGTCGGAACTGAACGAAAGCGGCAAGTATTTTGAGTTTTTTGAGACGACGGAAGGCAAGGAAGGGCTTATCCGCCAGAATATTTGGGCATCCGGCAATGCAGGCTTCTCTTTGACGGGGGCAGGCTCCACTCCTGACGATTTCCCGACGGTTTCCGTGGTGAATGGCAAAGAGGGCATGGGCGTGCGTTTGGAAACCAAGAGCACAGGTCCTTTCGGGCAGATTGCAAAAATGCCGATTGCTGCGGGCAATCTTTTTATTGGCAGTTTCGATGTTGCCAATGCCTTGAATGACGCCATGAAAGCCACCCGTTTCGGTTTGGCTTTCGGAAAGAAGCCGGTGGAGCTGAAAGGATACTACAAGTACAAACGTGGCGCGCAGTTAACCGATGTCGCTGCTGACGGCGACACCCTTCATATTGCGGGGGAGGACACGTTTGACATTTATGCGGTATTGTATAAATCCGAAGGATTGGAGGAAGGGACATTGGATGGCGACAATGTGCTTTCGAGCAAGAATATCATAGCGTTGGCACGTGTAGACAACACACAGCATGTGAATCCTCCCGGCACGGATTTGAACAATGTCGAATACACCCCCTTTTCCGTAAAGTTCGATTACGAGGATAAAGCCACCCCCTTCAACGAGGAGGAAGCGAGGGCTTATAAATACAATCTGACAGTGGTATTTACCTCCAGCGTGCGTGGGGCTGAGTTTGTCGGTGCCATTGGCAGCGTCCTCTATGTCGATGAAGTAGAAGTTGTTTGTGAATAAAGAGAAGAGATATGAAGAATGTTTTATTACTGATATTGCTGTGCGCCTCCTTGGGCGTATATGCTGACGGGCGGGAAAAAACCGCTTTAAAGAAATCTTATTTCTACGGCTTGGAATACCGCATCAAGGGCGGTTTTAACTTCGGGGGCACCTCCCCGCTTCCTTTGCCTGCCGAGATTCGCAAAATCGAAGGCTTCCGTCCCGGTTTGCAGATTGCCATCGAAGGGAATGTCATCAAATGGATAGACACCCAAAAGAAGTGGGGCACCTTGATTGGAATCCGTTTGGAAAGCAAAGGCATGAAGACCGATGCCAAGGTAAAGAACTATTACATGGTGATGGACGCCACCGAGGGCGACCAGACCGGTCACATGGAAGGCAATTGGACGGGCTATGTCAAGACGGACGTAAAGAATTCCTTCCTGACCATCCCCATTCAAGTGATACACAAACTATCCCCGCGTTGGGATATCAAGTTCGGTCCTTATTTGTCTTATCTGACGGACGGCGAGTTTTCCGGTTCTGCCTACGACGGTTACCTGCGCGAAGGCAATCCCACCGGCACCAAGGTGAATGTGACGGAAGCGACTTATGATTTCTCCTCCGACCTCCGCAAATTCCAATGGGGCATAGACGTCGGCGGTGAATGGAGAGCCTATCGCCACCTGAGCATCTACGCCGACTTGACTTGGGGGCTGAATGCCGCTTTTCCCAAAGACTTTAAGAGCATCAGTTTCAAAATGTACAACATCTACCTGAACTTCGGCTTCGGGTATGTATTCTAACTCCTCTCCGTTAGGGGCGTAAAGTCATGGGCATCATCATCCGGCAGAGCATCAAAGCGACGGTATTCAACTACGTGGGAGCCTTTATCGGCTTCCTCACTACCTTTTTTGTGCTCACCAAGTTCCTGGCGCCCGAAATCATTGGTTTGACAAAAGTGGTCTACGAGGTCTCCGCCATGGTGGCAGGCTTTGCCCAGTTGGGCACTTCCGCTTCTGCCATGCGCTTTTTCCCCTACTTTCGCGACCCGTCGAACAGCCACAACGGCTTTTTCTTCTATCTGATGCTCATGCCTGCTGTGGGGTCGGTTGTCTTTATCGGGCTGTTTCTCTTGTTTAAGAGGTACGTCGTTGACTTTTTCATTGACAAGTCCGCCCTTTTGCTCGATTATTACGACTGGCTGATACCCATGATTATCTTCCTGACTTTCTGGACGGTATTGGAGACCTACTCCAGCATCCTCCTGCGCATCGTGGTGCCGAAGTTCATCAAGGAAATCGGCATCCGGGTGCTTCTCCTCGCCGTCTATTTGCTCTATGCCTTGAAAGTATTGGATGTTACCGGTTTGGTCATTGCTTACATCTCCGTTTACGGGATAGCGATGCTCGCCCTTTTCGTTTACATATCCCGCATCACCTCCGTCTCCCTGAAGCACAATTTCGCCTTTATCGACCGTGATTTGGGCAGGAAGATTATGAAATACACGCTCTTCCTCCTGCTGAGTGCCTTGAGCGGCAACATTATATGGCAACTCGACCTTTTCATGGTCAGTGCCCAGGAAGGCTTGGACGATGCCGGCATTTATACCATTGCCGCCTACATGGCGTTTGCCATCGAACTTCCGGCACGCTCCATCACTTCCATTTCTTCCCCCTTGGCTGCCACAGCCTTGAAGGAAGGCGACTGGCAACAGGCAAACCGCCTCTACAAAAAAGTTTCCCTCCACCAATTCATGGCAGGCACCCTTTTTTTCTTGCTGGTGTGGGTGAACATCGACAATATCTTTGACATCATTCCTCATGGCGAGATTTACGAAGCAGGGAAATGGGTGGTCTTCTTCATTGCCCTTTCCAAAATCATCTCCATGACCCTCTCTTTCGGAGGGACGTTGATATCCTTCTCCCGCTACTATTATTGGAGCCTCTATTTCACCTTCTTCCTCACCGCCTTGACCATCACGACCAACTATTATTTCATCCCCCTCTGGGGCATCTCCGGTGCAGCCCTCGCAACCCTCCTCACCTGCATTGTCAGCTACACCTTCCAGCAATGGATTGTCATGTGGAAAATCAAAGGCAACCCCTATTCCTGGGGCATCGCCAAACAATTGCTCCTCGTCCTCGCCCTCTTCGCCTTCAACGCATTGCTGCCCCGTTGGACGGCGAACCCCTTTGTCGATGTCGCTTACCGCTCCTTGATTATCGCTGCGCTCTGGTTGCTCCTTGCTTACAGGCTCCGCATCTCCGACGAATTGTGCCGCCTCGTCCGCTCTACCCTAAACAAGCTGACCACTCGCGGATAATGTGCTCCTCGTCGAAACGCTTGCAGTCCTCAATCGCATGCCGTGCGAGCCTTTCCCGCTCCTCCTCATTGTCCATCAGCCGCTCCAAGGCTTCGGCAAACGCTGCCGCATTGCCCTGTGGCACAAGCACCCCATTCCGCCCGTCTTGTATAATGTCATGTATCGCTGCATAGGTGTCGAAGGCAATGGGCACTGCCCCCATCTGCTGCGCTTCCGTCAGCACAATGCCGAAACCCTCGTATGCCGAAGTCAGCATGCAAATCGCTGCCCGCCGGTAATACTCCTGTGGCGGCAGCCTCCCCTCGAAGTCCGCTTGCTGCAATCCCAATCGTTGCGCCAGGTGGCGGTAATATCCTTCGTCCTCTCCCGTCCCCACAATTTTCAACCGCCACTCCGGGAATTTGCCCCCTCGCTCCACCCGCTGCCAGATTTTCAGTGCCGTGGAAATCCTTTTTACCCGTTCGCTCAGGCGGGCTACAATCACCACCTCCTTCCGCTTCCGCAAAATTTCCTCTTCCGGCAAATACGCTTGAAAAGACAGGCTGTTCCCAATCGCCCAAAACTTCTTCCTCTCCCCTTCTGCTTTCCCTGCCAACTGTTCCACCAGCGGGATATAGCTTGCCGACAGCAATACAATCTCATCCGCCGCCTCCCACATAAACGCATAATCCCTCCGCGTCCTTTGCGCCACGAGCCTTCGGAATATGCCCCTCGGCAGCAACGCCACCATTCCCTTCTTCAGCGTGCGTATCTTCCCTTGTCCGTGCAGCAGCCGGTAAAACTCTGCCCCTGCGCTCGGCGGCACAAACTCCTTCCCCGGCATGCTGTGGTAACAATAGAGCAACTTGCACCCCTCCACGCTTCGCGTTGCTCGGCTCACCACCGCCAGCTTCTTCAGTGGCCAGCACTCCTGCACAATCACCCGTGTAATGCCATGCCTTCGGATAAACGCTGCCAACTCCTGCGACGCCTCTTCCGTGAAATCCAGTTTCTGCACCGCCCGGAACAGCCCGTTCACCGTCGGCGTATCCTTTTCAAAATTAGCCCCGTAGCATGCCATCCCCCGCCCCTCGAACGCCTTCGCCAGCACCCACGTAATCCGCTGTATCCCCGAATGCAGCGGATTCACCTCGCTATTATTAACAAACAAAATATTCATGTAGCAAATGTAGAAACATTTTTTTTAGTTTCCCCCAGACTCAAAAATTTCTTTCCAAATCCTTTGTAATCTCAGCATAAACTTTTATCTTTGCATCAACAGATTCCGCCACGCTTCCCATTGCACAGCGTACCAGGGCGGAACTTTTGCTTTATACAAGTTATGGAATATACAAAACAACCAATAGACTATTCTCAGCAAATACAAATGCTGAAAGAACGGGGGTTAATCTTCCAAGATGAAAAAGGGGCATTAGAACAACTCCGAATCATTAGTTATTTCCGGTTAGCGAACTATTTGCGTCCCATGGAAGAAGATAAAGTAAGCCACATATTTAAGTCTGAAAGCTATTTTGAGAATGCCTTGAATTTGTATTACTTTGATAAGGAATTACGAGCACTGATATTTACTGCTATTCAAAGTATTGAAATAGCATTACGCACAAAAATCATTCATTACGTTTCTTTAAAATATGGTGCGTTTTGGTTTGCTGATATCAGCCTCTGCTCTGACCAACGGAGGTTTGCTGAAAACTTAAACCATATTCAACAAGAACTACAGCGTTCAAAGGAAGATTTCATATTGGAGCATTACGGTAAATATACTTATCCGGCCTTTCCGCCTGTATGGAAAACATTGGAGGTCGTTTCTTTCGGTACGCTTTCTAAACTATATTACAATTTGTCAGACAAAAAAGTAAAGAAGCAAATAGCTCAAGATTTAGATGTGCCACAACACTTGTATTTGGAAAGTTGGATAAAATCAGCAACAGTTTTGCGTAATTGCATCGCCCATCATGCCCGTATTTGGAATCGACGTTTCCCACAAATGCCGCATTTGCCTCAGAAGATGCCAAAAGCGTGGGTAAACAACAATCAAGTCCCGATGATGAAACTTTATCCCCAACTTTGTTTTTTAGCTTATTTGCAAAACAGCATTCACCCGAACAATACTTTCAGACAACGTTTCTTCGCTTTGTTGGAGGCTTATCCTAATGTAGATACTAAGGCTATGGGATGTCCGGCAAATTGGCGGAAAGAACCGCTTTGGAATATCTAAAACATTTACTCATGAAACTCGTCGCATACCTCATCGGCTATCTCCTCAGGGCATTCTCCTTCTGCGTGCCCCGGAGCAAAAAAATCTGGGCGTTTGGCAGCTTCCGTGGCGCCTTCACGGACAATGCCAAATACCTCTTCATCCACGTCTCCCGTGCGTGCCCCGAAGTATTCCCCGTTTGGATATCCTACAAAGCCGCCACCGTCCGTGCCGTCCGTGCGGCAGGGCTGCGTGCCTGCTCCCTCTTCTCCCTCCCCGGCTTATACTACGCCCTCCGTGCCGGCATCTACTTCTTCAACGCCTACAGCTCCGACATCTGCTACTTCACCGCCGGGCGCGCCCTCTGCGTCAACCTCTGGCACGGCGTCGGGCTCAAGAAAATCGAGTTCTGCGTCGACAAAGGCGCCCTCTACGACCGCTACGTCCGCAAAACCCTGCGCGAGCGTTTCTACTATCCCCAAGTCTATCGCCGCCCCGACTACTTCCTTTCCTCCACGCCCTTCCAGACCGTCAAATTCGCCCAAGCCTTCCGCATTCCCGAAAGCCGCTGCCTCCCTCTCGGCTATCCCCGCAACGACCTCCTCCTCCTCCCCGAACCCGCACGCCGCGGCTTCATCCGCCAATACGCCCCCCCTGCCACGGAGGAACTCATCCAAAAATGCCGCTCATACTCCCGCGTATTCCTCTACATGCCCACGTGGCGCGAATCCCAGCGCAACCTCTTCGCCGAGCACCTCAACCTCGAAGCCCTCCACCTCCTCATGCAGCGCAAAAACGCCCTCCTCCTCCTCAAGCCCCATGCCAACGTCCGCCTCGACGCGCGCCTCCGCCGCATGGAATACTCCAACCTCCTTCTCCTCGAAGGTGGCTTGGACGTCTATCCCCTCCTCCCTTACACCGACGTCCTCATCACCGACTACTCCTCCGTCCTCTACGACTACCTCCTCATGGACAACAAAGGCGTCATCCTCTACCTCTACGACTATGCCGAATACATCAACGAACGCGACTTCAACTACCCCTTCCTCGAAAACGTGGCGGGCGAATTGGCATACACCTTCCCCGAGCTCCTCTCCGCCATCAAGCGCGACACCTACGACACCTCGCGCTACCCCCTCATCCGCTCCCGTTTCTGGGGCGATTACCATGGCGATGCCTCCCGCACCGTGGCGCAATACTTCCTCGACAAAATCAAATCATAGCTTCACCCGCCTGCAAAACGGATTGAACACCAGCACCAGGAAGACAATCTTCGTCAGCGGATAATGCCCCAGCCGCCCGAACGCCCTCCTCACCGCCGCCTGCATCACCCCGTCCCTCCGTATCCGCCCCAACTGCCCCACCGCTTTCATGACCGGCAACTTCCTCAATTCGTGCCGGAAACTTGTGTAACACAGCAGCACAACGGCATCCGTGTAATTGTCCTTTTCTTCCTCCAGTCTGCCTTTCTCCTTTAAGAAATCATGCAAATCTTCCAGATACCTTGTCACATGCTTGAGTGACTTGAAGCTGTAGCTTGCCCCCGCATTGCTGGCATGCCACACATGTGTATAGAGGGCTTCCGGCACATGGCTCGTTTTGCGGGCATGCAGGAAAGCTTGCAGCAAAAACACCCTATCTTCGAAAGTTGTGACCCGGTTGTCCGGGAACGCAATGTGGTATTGGCTCAGAAAATCCCGTTTGAACAGGCTGTTCCACACATACCCGTTGTTGCTGAAAAGGGTTTGGTTGTTGCGTGCCGGGCGGAAATTGACCAGTTCCGAGAACTGCCTCCGGATAAATTCAGTTTCGGGGAAATCATGGGGTATCCCCCGTCGCCACTTTGCTCCGCCTCGCGCAATCCAATAATCCGCCACCACCACCTCCGCCCCCGTTTCCTTGCCCCGTGCGTACAGCTTCTCGAACATCTCCGGCTCCACCAAATCATCGTGGTCGCAGAACCCGATATACTCTCCCCGTGCCACCTTCAGCCCCTCGTTGCGGCTGAACCCCACATGCAGATTCTCCCGGTTGCGCACGATGACAACCCGTCCGTCCCGTGCGGCATACTCCTCCGCCACCCGGTCGCTCCCGTCCGTCGGGCAATCCAGCACAAGCACAATCTCAATCTCCCGGAGCGTCTGCCCCACAAGGCTGTCCAACAGCGGCGCCAGATACTTCCCCGCATTGTAAACCGGCACAATGATACTCACTTTCGGTGTTTCCATAACTGCATTTTTCATTTGCGCAAAGATATAAATAATCGGGATAAAATCCCCCTCTTCCCCGCCGGAAACGCCTTGGAAACGCCTCCCCGTCCCTCCCCCTCCCGCCTCTTTCCCCGTCCCATCCGCCTCCTCTCCCGCCCATTACCATGAATTTTTAATAAATAAACACTATATCATTCCATGATTATCGCTAATCGAAATTACACTTATATTAGAGTTACATTAGACTTAATATAGTGTTGAATTAGTGTAATGCGCTGGATGTGAACCGAAAGGGAAGGTGATGGAGGCAGGGTGGCAGGCAGGGATTTTTCAGGGGAATTTTGCGGGAGGGAATGTGCGGTTATTCGAAGGATTTTGCCTGTTTTGAAAGGATTATAGGCTAAATGTTTGAGAAAAGGTTGTAGTTGTATAACCTTTTCGTGAATTTTTCATACCTTTGTGTTGTTCATTGGTAAATTTATATTCGCATGAAGTATCTTAATGTCAAGAAAGCATTGGCGGCGTGGCGGGATTTGCAGCCGCTGTCGGAGAAGGACAGGGAGAGGCTTAGCCGCCGGTTCACTGTGGATTTCAATTATAACAGCAACCACATCGAGGGCAATACGTTGACATACGGGCAGACGGAAATCCTGCTGCTTTTCGGCAAGGTGATTGGCGAGGCGGACGTGCGCGATGTGCAGGAAATGACAGCCAGCCATGTAGGCTTGCGAATGATGGCAGAGGAGGCTGCCGTGAAGGAAATGCCGTTGACGCAGAACTTCATCCGGACGTTGCACAAGACGCTGTTGCGTGAGGATTACACCGTCTACCATAGTTTGCCGGGGGGCGTACAAACGAGTTACATGATACATGCCGGGCAGTACAAGACGCGCCCTAATAGCGTGATTACGCGATATGGGGACAGGTTCGAGTATGCTTCTCCCGAAGAGACGCCGGGGCTCATGGGCGATTTGGTGGATTGGTATAATGCTGCGGAGCAGGAAGGGAAGCTTTCGCCTGTGGAGTTGGCTGCGTTGTTTCATTACCGTTATATACGCATCCATCCTTTCGAGGACGGCAATGGACGTATCGCCCGGCTGATGGTGAATTATATCCTGGCACGCCATGATTATCCGATGATTGTGGTGCGCAGCCGCAAAAAGAATGAATATTTGGAGGCTTTGCATCGGGCGGATCTCGAAGTGGGTCCCGTGCCCAGCGACGGTGCCCGTGCCGGCATTCGTGAGATACGCCCTTTTTTGAAGTATTTCAATGAGTTGGTGGCTGCGGAGGTGTATAATGATGTGCTGTTTGTGAGCGAGAGGAATGAGAATGTGTGGTGGTATGACGGGGAACGGATTGCATTCCGGACGCCCAATTATACGAAGATATTGAACGCGATGCGGACGCAACCGACGTTGACGCTTGCGGACATGAAGGAGGAGACGGGCATCAGCGTGACGGCCATACAGAAGTTGTTGGAGCAGCTGATTTCCAAGAAATATGTGGAGCGTGGAGAGAAAGATGGCAGCTGGAGGGTGTTTGTGACGCAATAAAGTGCGGGAATGTGCGGTTATTCGAAGGATTTTGCCTACTTTTGTTTCCGTACTAAATTGGAAAGAAATGAATGTAGCTGTAATATTGGCGGGAGGCGTTGGCAGCCGTTTGGACAGCAGCCATCCCAAGCAGTTTTTTAAAGTGGCAGGGCGGACGGTGATTGAGCATACGATTGGCGTGTTTGAGGGGAATGCGGGGATTGACGAGATTGCCGTGGTGGTGCATCCTGCGTATATGACGACGGTGGAGGAGTTGGTGTTGAAGAACGGGTGGCGGAAGGTGCGGAAGCTCTTGAAGGGGGGCTCGGAGCGGTATTATTCGAGCCTGGCGGCGATTGAGGCGTATGATGGGATGGAGGGGGTGAACCTGATTTTCCATGACGCGGTGCGCCCGTTGGTGAGCAACCGGGTGATTGACGACACGGTGCGGGCGTTGGAGCGGTGGAAGGCGGTGGACGTGGCGGTGCCGGCGGTGGACACGATTATTTCGACGGAGGGGGAGTGGGTGGACGCGATTCCGGACAGGAGCAAGCTCCGCCGGGGGCAGACGCCGCAGGGGTTCCGCCTGGAGACGATACGCGAGGCGTACCGGCGGGCGTTGAGAGACCCGGAGTTCCGTTCGACGGATGACTGCGGGGTGGTGTTGAAGTATTTGCCGGAGGAGCGGATTTATGTGGTGCGGGGGGAGGAGTCGAATATGAAGCTGACATATAAGGAGGATACGTATTTGTTGGACAAGTTGTTCCAGTTGCGTTCGTTTTCGTTGCAGGGGCAGCGGGAGTCGTTTGAGTTGCTGTAAGGGAAGGTGTTGGCAGTGTTCGGGGGGAGTTATGGCATCGGGGCGGAGGTGGCTGCGCTGGCTCGGGAGCACGGGGCGAGGGTGTATTGTTTTTCGCGTTCGCTGAACGGGGTGGATATTGCGGCGGCGGAGGATGTGCGGCGGGCTTTGCGGGAGGTTGCCGAGGCGGAGGGAAGGGTGGACATGGTGGTGAACACGGCGGCGGTGTTGGTGCGGGAGCCTTTGATGAATATGGGGTATGAGGAGATGGCGCGGATGGTGCAGGTGAATTATATGGGGATGGTGCATGTGGCGGTGGAGAGTTTCCCTTACCTGAAGGAGTCGCGCGGGAAGTTGTTGTTTTATACGTCGAGCTCTTATACGCGGGGGCGGGCGTTCTACAGCCTGTATTCGTCGACGAAGGCGGCGGTGGTGAATTTCGTGCAGGCGGTGGCGCAGGAGTGGGAGCCTTGGGGGATACAGGTGAATTGCGTGAATCCGGAGCGGACGAAGACGCCGATGCGGGTGAGGAATTTCGGGGCGGAGGACGAGCGGACGTTGCTGACGGCACGGGAGGTGGCGGTGGAGTCGCTGAAGACGTTGCTGTCGGATTTTACGGGACAGGTGATTGATGTGAAATTGAATAAATGATAGAGTTATGGATTTTGGTTTGTTTTGGAAGAAGGCGCGCCCGCATGTGTTGGCAGTGGCGGCGTTTCTGGCATTGTCGTTGGTTTATTTTGCCCCGAAGTTTGAGGGGCTGGAGTTGCGGCAGGGGGATGTGGAGAAGTATTTGAGCATGTCGCAGGAGGCGAGGGAGTATTATGAGAAGGAGGGGGTGGGCACGTCGTGGACGGGGTCGATGTTCTCGGGGATGCCGACTTATACGATTACGACGCAGGGGGGACCGCGGAATTTGCTGGATTATGTGGAGTGGCCTTTCAAGAAGTTGGACGGGTCGGATTGCGGGGTGGTGTTTTTCTCGCTGGTGTCGACGTATATTCTGATGCTGGTGCTGGGGGCGAGTGTGCCGGTGGCGGTGCTGGGGGCGGTGGCGTATTCGTTTTCTTCGTATAGCATTATTATCCTGCAGGCGGGGCATATCACGAAGGCGTGGGCGATGGCATACGTGCCGCTGGTGTTTGCGGGGTTTGTGTGGGTGATGAGGCGGCGGTGGCTGGCGGGGGGATTGCTGTTCGCGCTGGCTCTGGCATTGCAGGTGAAGAATAACCATCCGCAGATTACGTATTATCTGGCGTGGTTTTGCGTGATTGTGTATATCGGTTATGCCGTGCAGCGGATCAGGGCGCGGGAGTGGAAGCCGTTGGGGATTTCGCTGGCGACGTTGGTGGGGGGCATTGTGGTGGCGTTCCTGTGCAATGCGGGGCATTTGTATGCGACGTATGAGCTGTCGCAGGAGAGCATCCGGGGACGCTCGGAGTTGACGCATGCGGTGGACGGGAAGACGGACAAGTCGAGCGGCTTGGACAAGGATTATGCCTTTGCGTGGAGTTATGGGAAGGGGGAGACGTTCACGCTGCTGATTCCTGATTTTTACGGCGGTGCTTCAGGCGGCGAGCTGGGGCAGGATTCGCATGTGGCGAACACGTTGCGGCAGCAGGGGTACCAGGTGCCGAACCCGTTGCATTCTTATACGTATTGGGGCGACCAGCCTTTTACGTCGGGACCGGTGTATTTCGGGGCGGTGGTGTGTATGCTTTTCGTGTTTGCGCTGTTTCTCGTGCGGCATCCGCTGAAGTGGTGGCTGGCGGGGGGTGCGGCGTTTTTCGTGTTGTTGAGTTGGGGACGGAATTTTGATGCGTTCAATACGTTCTTGTTCCATTATTTGCCGATGTACAATAAGTTCCGGACGGTGTCGATGGCGTTGGTGATTCCGCAGTTTGTGTTTGCGGTGATGGCAGTGTGGGGGCTGGTGGAGTTGTTCCGAGGGAAGCATGAGCGGCGGGAAGTGCTGCGGGCGTTGTATTATGCGGTGGGGATTACGGGGGGCTTGTGCCTGCTGTTTGCGCTGTTTGCGCCGATGAGTTTCCGTTCGGTGCTGGACGGGCAGTACGGGATGCCGGGGTGGTATATGGACGCGTTGGCGGCAGACCGGGAGGCGTTGCTCAGGTCGGATGCGTGGCGGTCGCTGTTGTTCATCGTGTTGGGGGGCGGATGCCTGTACCTGTATGTCCGGGCGGACAAGCCTTCGCGTTATTTGCCGTGGATGCTGGCGGCGCTGGTGCTGATAGATTTGTGGGGCGTGGACAGGCGTTACCTGGGCAAGGCGAATTATGTGAAGCCGGCACTGGTGCAGCAGCAGTTTACGCCTTCGGTGGCAGACCGGATGATTTTGCAGGACAAGGATATATCGTACCGGGTGTTGTCGCTGGCAGACCCGTTTAATGACAGCAGCCCGTCGTATTTCCACAAGAATATCGGAGGGTATAATGCGGCGAAGTTGCGTCGTTACCAGGATTTGATTGAGATGAAGTTGGCTCCGGAGGTAGAGCTTGTGAAGCAGGGGCTGATGCAGGCAAAGACGGCGGAGGAGGCGGAAGGGGTGTTCCGGGCGACGCCTGCGCTGAATATGCTGAACCTGCGTTACCTGATTATCGACCCGGGGCATGCGCCGGTGCGTAATCCGTATGCTTTCGGGAATGCGTGGTTTGTGCCGGAGGTGGAGATTGTGGCGGACGCCGATGAGGAGATGGAGCGGCTGCAGACGGCAGACCCGCACCGGCTGGCGCTGGTGGACAAGCGTTTCGAGGGGATGCTTGCAGGGGGAACGTGGGGATATGATTCGCTGGCGACGGTGGAGTTGACGAGCTACAAGCCGGACAGGCTGGAATACCGTTATAAGTCGTCGGTGCCGGGAGTGATTTTGTTCTCGGAGGTGTATTATCCGCACGGCTGGAAGGCTGAAATCGACGGGGAAGAGGCGGAGCATTTCCGGGCGAACTGGATTTTGCGGGGGATGCAGGTGCCTGCAGGAGAGCATACCATTTCTTTCTACTTCCATCCGGACATGTATCTGGCAGGCAGGTGGACGACGACGATTTGCTCTGGGCTGTTGATTTTGGCACTCGTGGGAGTGTTGGCGTATGTCGGAAGAAAGGGGCTGAAGAAGGAGCGGATAGCGTAAAAATATTGTATATTTGCATAGGGAATGAAAGAAGGAAAAACCAAGAGAATCGACGAGCTGATTGGGGCAGCGCTCCGGCAGATGGGGTTGGAGAAGCCTTTCCTGGAGCAGGAGGTGTGCAGGGTGTGGCAGGAGGTGGTGGGGCAGATGATTGCCTCGCGGACGGCGAGTTTGCGGGTGGCGGACGGGAAGCTGTTCGTCACGTTCACCTCGGCGGTGGTGAGGAATGAGATTCTCATGGTGAAGGAAGGGCTGATGCGGGCGTTGAACGACCGGGTCGGCAAGCATGTGATAAGCGATATAATCATAAAATGACAGGCGTTATGAAGTTGATAGAATCGAGCGACATTTTGAAGGCATCCAGATTAGACCGTTTCGGGCATAATGCAGGCAGCGACTTGGTAGCCAAGCTGGTGATGTATATCATGCGGCTGAATAAAATCAATAAGCTGTATTCGGACGCGTACGACGATGACCCCGCCGAGTTTTTGGAGCGGCTGATTGACGAACTGGGAGTCACCATTGAGGTGAATCCGGAGGATTTGGAGAAAATCCCGAAAACGGGGGCTTTCATCACGATATCCAACCACCCTTTCGGGGGGCTGGACGGGATTATCCTGATTAAGTTGCTGTCGAAGATACGCCCGGACTACAAGGTGATGGCGAATTTCCTGTTGAAGAAGATTGTGCCTATCCGGAATTACTTTTTGGGCGTGAATCCTTTCGAGAGCCGCAAGGACATTTCGAGCGCAGGGGGGCTGAAGGAGGCGTTGCGCCATTTGGCAGAGAACAAGCCGCTGGGGTTGTTCCCGGCGGGGGAGGTGTCTTCGTACCAGCCGGACAGCAATGCGGTGGAGGACAAGGAGTGGAGCATTTCGGTGCTGAAACTGATACGCAAGGCACGGGTGCCTGTGGTGCCTATTTACTTCAGGGGCTCGAACAGCCTGTTTTTCCAATTGCTGGGGATGATTCACCCGATGCTCCGGACGATGAAGTTGCCGTCGGAGCTGCTGAACAAGAAAAACCGGGTGGTGAAGTTGCGCATCGGTTCGCCGATTCCGGTGGAGGTGCAGGACTCTTTTGTGGACTTGGTGCAGTACGGGAAATTCCTGCGGGCAAAGACTTATCTGCTGGGTTCATCGCTGGAGGTGAAGCGGTTTTTCCAGAAATCTTACCGGGTGGAGAAGAAGGTGCAGCCCCTGGCGAAGGAGACGCCGGGGGAGGTGCTGGCGAAGGAAGTGGAGCGCATCCGGGAGGAGTACTTGCTTTTCCGGATGAAGAATTATTCTGTTTTTTGCGCTCCTACGTTGAAAATCCCGAATGTCCTGAACGAAATCGGGCGGTTGCGTGAAGCGACTTTCCGTGCGGTGGGGGAGGGGACGAACCGGAGCATTGACTTGGACGAGTTCGACCTTTACTATCAGCATCTGTTTATTTGGGACGACGAGGCAGGGCGCATTGTCGGGGCTTACCGTGTGGGGAAAGGTAAGGAAATCATTGACCGCTATGGGGTGAAAGGTTTTTATATCCATACTCTTTTCAAGATACGGAAACCGATGTACCCGGTGCTTTACGAGAGCATCGAGTTGGGGCGTTCTTTTATTGTGGAGGCTTACCAGCGCAAGCCGTTGCCCTTGTTCCTGCTGTGGAAGGGGATTCTCTATTTCTTGATAAAGAACCCGGAGTACCGTTACCTGATTGGTCCCGTGACCATCAGCGGGCGTTATACGGAGGTGTCGAAGGAATTGATTATGAAGTTTATCAAACGCAACCATTGGGATGCGGAACTGGCGGCGTACATCTCGCCCCGCAGCAAATACCAGGTACATCCGAATGCGCGAGGCTTGGATGCGATGGTGGAGGCTTCCGGGGACGACCTCGCGACACTGGACAAATTTATCGGGGACATTGAGTCTTCGAATGACAAATTGCCGATTCTGTTGAAGAAGTATATTTCGCTGAATGGGAAAATTATTGGTTTTAATGTCGACCCGAAGTTTAATATGTGCTTGGACGGTTTGTTGATATTGGATTTGTTTGATGTGCCGATGTCGACCATTGAATCCTTTTCCAAGGAGTTGAACGATGAGACTATCCTGAACCGTTTTTCTTCGGAACATCTTGAAATCTAAACTGAAACGCGAAGAGGCATGTATGATGTGATTTACATATTCCGGGGGATGCTGATGGGGCTGATGGTTTCTGTGCCCTTGGGACCGATGGGAGTGCTGATTATCCAGAAGACCTTGCAGAAAGGGGCTTTGGCCGGTTTCGTTTCCGGGCTGGGGGCGGCGTTTGCCGATTTGTTTTATGCGACCGTGGCGATTTTCGGGCTGGGTTTTGTGGTGAATATTGTCCAGACGCATGAATTGCTGCTGCAACTTATTGGCGGCATCGTCTTGGTAGCCATTGGGTTGATTACTTATTTCCGGAACCCGCTCAAGCAAATCCGCAGGCGCAGGCGGGTTTCCAAAAAGGGGCTTTTGGGGGATTTTGCCACCCTCTTTTTCCTGACGGCATCGAATCCCGTGACGATTGTGGTGTTCATGGCGGTCTTTGCAGGCGCTTCTGTTTTCGGGGATGCCCCTACGTTTAAAATCGAATTGTTTGTCCTGGTGGGCGTCTTGTTAGGGGGCAGTTTGTGGTGGTATGTCCTTTCTACCCTTATCAATATTTTCCGCAAGAAATTCCGGCTTCGCGTCCTTATCACCATTAACCGCGTTGCCGGTGTTGTGATTACGGTGTTGGGCGGACTGGTGATTTTGGCGGCTTTCGAGCCTTTCCATTCCCTGCTGCCTGTGGCTTGATTCAGAGCAGTTCCCCGAAGCTGTGGATGACGGGTGCTTTTCGGCGGAGGCGTTGCTCGTCGTTGTGCCCGCCGGCATACAGGATCCACGCAAAGCCCAAGCGGTTTGCCACTTCGGCATCGTGGAGGGTATCGCCTATCATCAGGGTTTCGGAGGGGGCAATGCCGTAATTAGCCAACATGCGGAGTCCCCGCTCGATTTTGCCGGCAGCGTAGATGTTGTCCGAACCGCAAATGCCTTCAAAGTAAGTGTTTATGCCAAACTCTTGAGTCATGGGTTTGAGTAGTTCCTCGCGCAGGGCGGAAAGGATGTATTGCCGTTTGCCTGCCTCTTGGAAAGCAGCCAAGGTTTCGCGTACCTCGGGATTCAGGGCTAAATGTCCGGCAAACTTGTCGTAAGTTTCTACGAAATCCACCGACAGTTCGTGCATGGATTCCTTTTCCATGTCGAACCCCACTTTGTGGTAGAATTCTTCGACGGGGAAACCGAATTGGGCTTTGTATTCTTCTAAAGACAGGGGGCATAATCCCCGTCTTGCCAACATATCCGCCAAGGTGCGGACGCCGGTGTCCACATCGTCCAAGAGCGTCCCGTTCCAGTCCCACACGATGTTTTTGTATTTCTGCTCTATCATATTGTATTTCCGTTTATTGGTAAAAAGCCTCTGCTCCAGGCCAATTTAATTTCTGGCGTGCCACCTCTTCCGGATAAATCATATACACGACGTCTGCCTCTGTTGCCAGTTCGTTTTTTTCATTGAACAGTTCTACGTGCGCTGTAACCAGGTGGCGCGACACGTCCGTTACTTTCGCACGCAGCCAGATTTCTCCTCCGTCTGTGCGCACCGGGCGGCGGTACTTCACGTTCAGTTCGGTGGTCACGCCGGCTGTCTTTTCGTGCGAAAAGATTGCCCAACTGGCAATTTCGTCAATCAGGGTGGCTTGGATGCCGCCGTGCAGGATGTGGAAAAATCCTTGGAAATTCTCCGACGGCAGCCAGTGGCAAGTCACATATTCCCCTTCGTCTACGAATTTGCACCTTAGCCCCCAAGGGTTTGTGGGGGAGCAGCCGAAACAATTGTAGCCTTCCAAATCGGCATAGGCGTTGTGCATTTCTCGTTTTTCCATTTAGTTAGCGGATTAAAAAAAGACGGCAAAACAACTCTTTGCGTTAGGTCGTTCCTGCCGTCTCCGATTAATAGACAAACATGTTATTCAAGATTTTTCGCAATCAAATCCGCACAAGCCTGCATTTCCTCTGCCGGGAATTGCTTCTTGGGGTTGCAGAAATTCAAGTCGTCGCCGTTGTGCAACGGCACGAGGTGGATATGGGCGTGCGGGACGTCCAAGCCCAGCACGGCTACGCCCACCCGTTGGCAGGGAATGCACTTGCCGATGGCTTTGGCAACTCTCTTGGCAAACACCATCAAGCCTGCCAATTCTTCGTCCGTGAGGTCGAAGATGTAATCCGTTTCCTTTTTCGGTACAACCAGCGTATGCCCTTTTTGCAAAGGATTGATGTCCAAAAAAGCATAGTAACGCTCGTCCTCCGCTACCTTGTAGGAAGGAATCTCGCCGTTCACGATTTTTGAAAAAATAGAAGCCATGTCGCTGTGTTATTACAAACTGATGTCCATGATTTCAAACTCCATTTCGCCGGCAGGCACCTTTACCAACACCTTGTCTCCCCGTTTTTTGCCGACCAATGCCTGGGCGATGGGGGTGTTGATGGCAAGTTTCCCTGCTTTGAAATTTGCTTCGGTCTCAGATACTAAGGTATAAGCCATCGTGGCGCCGGTTTTGGTGTTTTTGATGGTGACCTTGGTCATCATTTGCACCTTCGACGTGTCGATTTGCGACTCGTCGATGACGCGGCTATTGGCAATGGTGTCTTTCAACTGTGCGATTTTGGCTTCCAACAATCCTTGGGCATCCTTGGCGGCATCGTATTCTGCATTTTCCGAGATATCCCCTTTCTCAATGGCTTCGCCTATCGCCTTGGAAATCTTGGGGCGTTCCACATTTTGCAGGCGGTCAAGCTCTTCCTGCAACTTCTTCAAACCCTCTTTTGTTACATAGTTACTCATAAGCGTTACTATTTAGTAATTTCATTATACAAAAAAATAAATGACACTTATCCTCCAATAAGTGCCTTTATTAAAAAGAATTCCGGATTAATATACTCGGAATTCCTCCCTTCCGACACAAAGGTACGGCTTTTTTTTGAATCGCCAAACTTTCCGGCGGATTTTTCTGTTTACTTCCGATTTTAACATAAGCAGGGTATGGGATTCTCTTGAGATTCGCCCACTTTCCTTCGGTACTGGCTGGGTACTCCTTGGCTACTCCTTGGGCTGAGCCCCCGGGAAAGCCCCGGAAGTACTGTCGGATGCCGGGGCTAAGTGGGCGAATGTCGGGAGCGGCTTGGGCGGGGAGGCAGTTCATCCCCAAGCGGGGGATATCAATGCCAAGGTTCTTCCTGCCATGTAGACCCTTTTAACGCGAGGTGTTTTATCCTCGCGTTAATTTTGCTTGTAGAGCCGGTTGTTACCGGAACAGGGAGAAGTTGACGCTGCCGTATTCCCGGTGTTCTGAGAAGCGCGGGTGGGCGGAGAAGTCGATGAAAGCGGGATGTTCGATGATGGCAATGCCTCCCTCTGCCAACAGCCCGTTGTCGAAGATGGCTGCGGGGATTTCCCGGATGTTTTCCAAACGGTAAGGCGGGTCGGCAAACACAATGTCGAAGGCAGTGCCCCGCAGTTTCCGGCAGGCAAGGAAGGCGTCGTTTTTATAGACTTGCATGTTTTTGAAGCCCAATTGCTGGGCAGTGTGCTTGATGAAGGCGAAATGCTTGTAGTTTAGTTCTACGGCAATGATTTTCGAGGCGCCCCGTGAGGCAAATTCATAACTGATGCTGCCGGTGCCCGAAAAAAGGTCTAAGACGCTGCAACCTTCGAAGTCCATGTAATTGTTCAGGACATTGAAGAGGTTTTCTTTGGCAAAGTCGGTGGTGGGGCGTGCCGTGAAACTTTTGTCCGGAATGATTTGTTTGCTCCGATGTGAGCCGCTGATTATTCGCATTTGTGGATGTTTAGTAAATGAATGAATTCAGAATTGTTCAGGTTGTTCTGTTTGACCCATTGGGATAGGGGGGCGTAGTTCAATACGGAAATATTGGGAATGTATTTTTGCAAGGCATTCAAGAAAACAGAGTCATTTACCCAGTTGCCGGAAAGGGCTGTCTGCAAATTGTCCAAGTCTATCCGGCATTGCTGCAAACAGTTCAGTGCATGGTAAATGATGTCCGGAATCGAGCCGTAGGCAAACGAATTGAATAGCAGCACTTCATTGCTGCGGGTCACCAGTAAATCGAAATACCGTTCGTGGATATCCATGAAGAGGTAGGGCGTGTTGAACATGATGCCCGACAAGGAACAGAGGATGAATGGGTAGGCGCTGTTGACCATGCTGAGCGAGGGATACCGGCTGTTTAGGAAACGGGCGAAATCCCCGGGCAATGTTTCCACCATGTAACTGTTTAATCCCCGTACTTTCCGATAGAACAATGTGTCGCCTGTGTGGAGCGGCAGGCATAGGCGGTAAAGGTCTTCCGCCGTGTTTTTGCTGAAATAATCGGCAGGCATCAACAGTTTGTCCTTGCGGCAGAGCAGCAGGAATACCTTTTTATATTTTAACCCTAACAGCGGTTCGTTGCTGATGAGCTGGGTGGTTTTGGCAATGACGGCTTCTTCGCTGTCCAATTGCCCGAAGGAACGGGTGTGGAATGCCAGCAAACGGTGGGCTGCGTCGTGGATGCAAAATGAAAGTCCATCCGTTGCATAACGGATGGACAAAACATATTGAAATGAATCTTCTTCTCTGAATGTATAATCAATATAAGAAATATTTTGCATGTACCTGTTTTATTCCCAGTTACCTACATTGTTGTTTGCTTCTTTCAAGTCGCCCACTTTCAGCCCGGCGAATTTATTCAGACGCATTCTTTCGCCGTTCTCTTGGAGCAACTCTTCGTTGTACTGGTCTCTCAGGTCTTCAAAAATCACCATATTGGTCACGTATGCCTCAAAGACCGGCACTTCGATGCCTGAATCCGTCCAAATGGTAGTAGACCCCATTTTGAACTGGTGGGTGCGATGGGTGAAAGGCACGTAGCGCAAATCGTCGGCGTTGTATTCTTGGGGGAATACATTGCCGGCAGCAGCAACTTTCACGGTATCACGGATGATGATGCCTTCTTTGATTGCCTGTGCTTCGGTCATGCCCTGCTCCAATTGGTCGTCTGTCAGAGAACCGATAGAACGAACCACCCGGATTGAGTCATACTTGATGAAATTAATCAAGGTGTCAAAGCTGGAAGTGTACCTGCCGTACTCTTCTTTGTAGGCTTCTTGAGCGGTACGGATGTCTTTCAGCCGCTGGATGATGACTTCATACCTTTGCTCTTTAATCACTTTGAACCTTTCTGGAATCATGATGCTTTCCACGCATTTGTAGCCGAGGAATACAATAACCACCCCCAAAACAATTTGAATGATAAGTTTTTTCATATCTTACACTGCTTTTTGAATAATATTTATTACATTCTTAATTTATCTCTCTTATCTATTTTGTAACTTTACGCCTGAATACAAACGTTGCCACGCGCATAAAACATTTACGCGCTGGCAAATTTAGGAAAAAAATTAGATTAACAAGATAATCCGTTATTTATTTTTGCGATGAATCAAAAACATTTTGAAGATACGGTCTCAAAACACTTCGGTTTTGCCTTTTCACCCTCTCAAAAAGAAGCACTTGAGGCTTTTGTGCGCTTCTTCTTTGCGCGGGACGAAGAGAGCCTTTTTCTTTTGCGGGGATATGCCGGCACGGGAAAGACTTCTTTGGTGGCAGCCATTGTCAATGCCCTTTTTGCCCTGAAATACAAGGTGGTTCTGTTGGCACCGACGGGAAGGGCTGCCAAAGTGTTTGCCTCGTACGCCGGACATGCGGCATATACTATCCACAAGAAAATCTACCGGGAAAAGAACACTGCGGATGGCGAAGGTGTCTTCGCTTTGGGATTTAACGAGGCGGCAGACACGCTCTTTTTTGTAGACGAGGCTTCCATGATTCCCGATACGGATTTGGAAGGGCATTTTGGAAGCGGTTGCCTTTTGAACGATTTGGTCGAATTTGTTTACAACGGACGGAATAACCGCCTTGTGCTGATTGGAGACGTTGCCCAATTGCCGCCTGTCGGCTTGGAAATCAGCCCGGCGTTGGACAGGCAGGAATTGGCAGCCGCTTATAATTTCCGTATTACGGAAATAAATTTGACCGACATCATGCGCCAGGCGGAGCAATCCGGCATTTTGTACAATGCCACCCGGGTGCGGGGCATGATTGGCGGCGGAATAGAACATTTGGTGTTGAAAGCGGGGCTTTTCCCGGACGTATTCCGCATCAGCGGGAGTGACCTTTTGGAAGAAATTGATACTTGTTACGGCAAATACGGCGAGGAAGAAACCATTGTGGTTTGCCGTTCCAACAAGCGGGCAAACCGTTTCAACGAAGGCATCCGGCGCACGATTCTTTACCGGGAGGAGGATTTTTGCAGTGGCGACCGCATCATGATTGTGCGCAATAATTACTTCTGGGGGGCAGGTTATGACAAAATCGACTTTATTGCCAATGGCGACATGGCAACCGTCCGGCGGGTAGGGCGGCGGATGGAGCTTTACGGTTTCCATTTTGTCAAGGCGGATTTGAAAATAGACGACTACGAGGAAGAACTTTCCGCCTGGCTGATGCTGGATACCTTAATGGCAGACGCGCCCGCCTTGACTTACGAGCAGAACCGGACGCTCTACCGGGCAGTCGAGGCAGATTATGCCCACATCGGTTCCAAGAAAAAGCGTCTGGAGGAAATCCGCAAGAACGAATACTATAACGCCCTGCAAATCAAATTTGCTTATGCCGTCACTTGCCACAAAGCGCAAGGCGGGCAATGGGATGCTGTCTTCATCGACCAAGGCTACCTTACAGACGACATGCTCACCGATGAATATTGGCGATGGCTTTACACTGCCATCACCCGTGCCCGAAAACGCCTGTATTTCATTAATTTCAATGATTCGTTCTTTCAAGGAGATTGAATATTGCGGGGAAGAGGGTTGTCGGGGAGTCACCCAACCTCTTCCAACGCCGCCAGCTCCCAAGCGCGGTACACCACGGCAATGCGGCGCAAAGTGGTGCGCCCCTTGGCGGAAGCGTATTTGGCATCCGTGGCGTACTGCCGCAATTGCTGCCGGGCTTCCTCCAGCTTCGCCGCGACCTCCGCATCCGTTGCCTCGTGCTTCAAGTACTTAAACTCCACCACATAGCAGTATTGCATCTCCGGATGGTGCAGAAAATTCGGCGACATCCACAAGTCGCTGAAACCTTTCCCCATTTCCTGTTCCGGGAAAATTACAAAATAGCTTGTCAGGTTCATGTATACCAGGTGCAGCGTCTGGATGGCTTTCTCTCCCTCAATGTAATCGCGGATGCTCGTTTGGTTCCGCACCTCCTCAGCAAAGTACTCGAACACAGGACGCCATGCGCCGCGATAAGCCATGTCACGCATCAAGCTGCGCAACTGAAAAGTTTTGATTTCAAAAACATCCGCATCGCGGTAACCCTGCTCAATGTAAGAGAAAAGAATTTGACGTATCGTCAGGTTCGGCACTTTCAACACAAGGTCGCCATACTCCACGCGGTCTATCGTCAGGATTCCAAAATAAAACAACAGCGAAATAAAATTGTCAGGCTGTATCAAATCCTCCGCCGGAAAACTCGTCTGGATATCCGTGGTTATCTCACCTTTTTCCGCAATCTCCTTAATACGCGAAAAATTGCCATTCAAGTGTTTGTCCAAGATTATCAAATACTTCAACTTCTTGTAATCCGTCCTTACGTTATTGTCTACAAGCATATCCGGTATCTTGCGATTGGCAGTCAAATAATTCACAAAATACAGTACCATGTCCGGATTATACATCTTCACATCCGTGCAGTCTTTCGCAAAGCAATAGTTGTCATACCACTTCCGCATGACATCCAAGATTTCCTCCGTATCCCCCTCCCATCTGCCTTCCGACTTGTAATATTCCAGCATCTCGCGTACCTCCCCTTCCGTAAAGCCCAACACTTCATTAAACCGCGGGTCTAACGTAATCATCGAAGCAATGTTGAAGCCGCTCGTCACGTCGTCCAATGTCACAGGCGATACCCCGCTGATAAACATTCGTTTGAAAGAAGCCCCCGCACCCGTCGTCGCACCCTTGATTTTATTGAAAAAGAAACGGAAAAAGCCTGCCCCATGCGTCAAGTCATGATAACGGCTATGCCCATAGCGCGAGAGCACCACGTTGGTGAAATTGTCATACTCGTCAATAATCAGGTACACCGGCAAATTCCTTTGCTTGCAACACAAGGCGATGTACTCCAAACGATTCTCGGCATTCACCGTTTGCGCAAACCCCTTTAAATAATCCTCCCCCAACAAATGAGAATACTTTTCATTAAAATCCTTAAAGCACAACGCTGTATGCTCCTCAAACGACTGGAGCAACACCTCCGGATCAGGATTCACCTGCGCAAAATTAAACTTCAAAATCAGATACGAATTGCGCTCTTCCGTCGGATGTTGCCCGATATAATACTTCCCGAACAATTCATCAAACTGCTCGCGCGTATTGATATCATAATATAGTTCCAACATGGAGAGAAACAACGACTTACCGAACCTGCGCGGGCGGATGAGAAAAAGAAAACGGGGAGATTTTTCTATTTCTGCAATAAAGCGGGTTTTATCCACGTAATAATAATCATCGCTCGCGAGTAATTGAAAGTCGCTGATGCCGTAGGGTATTTTCTTCGTTGCCATAATTTCCTGTCATTTGGTTTCTGCAAATATACGCAACTTTTCCCAACCTGCACATGAAACTACTGCAATTCCTGTAAGAAAAAGGTAGCAACAGGGCGGATAAGACCTCCGTAGAATCAAGCTGCAATCTATGTACAGACCGGCACTTTTCTCCAATGTTTCTGTTTGGTTTCTGTTTCCTTTTTGTAACGCAGGAAACAGAAAGAAAACAGAAACTCCGCAGAAAGGTAGCACAAAGGTGCCGGTCTGTACATAGATTGTAGGGAGGCTGTAGGGAGATGCTGCAGGCGGGCATAAAATTGCCCGGCGGGACAAACCTGCCGGGCAGTCAAAAATACAACATGAAAACTCAATGTATGAAAAAAAGGTGAGAGGCGAGGGACTTCCGTCGCCTCTCTTCCTGTAGCTGTTTTCCAATGCCGCCGGGCGTCAATCGCAGAGCGGGAATATCGGGCTGGATGCCATGTAGGCGAAAAGATCTAAGTTTACCGGAGCGGCATAGCGCACGCTTTTGACTGTGCCCGTACCCTCTGCCGGCTCAACGGCTTTCTGTGGAATGCCACCGGGCAGGCTATTCAGTTTGTCGCCGTAAACATAAAGGCGGTATTTTTCCCCGACTTGCGTGCCGATGACGAGATTGTCGAAGTCAAAAGAGCCATCCGCCCAAGCCGCTTCGGCGTTGAGGTATTGGTTGGAGACATAGGCAATCGTCTCATCCGAGCCTACGCCGGGGAGAGTGACGGCTGCTTCGTTGTCGCCGTCGTAAATGCCGTTGCCGTCCTCCTCAAAGTAGCAAAGGTAGAGCTGGTTGCCGTCTACAGCATAAAGCCCTGGGGCACTTAAACCGTTGGCTGCCACAATGTGGGCGTTTGCCAAATGCGAAGAAGCCGCCACAGGTTCAACGGTTACCCCTGTCGTGGATGCGCCAAAGGTATACAGCCAGCGTTCTCCTGCGGCATTTTCCACCAAGAACCAATTGGTCTCCGAGCCGCTAATGCTGTTCGTCCCGCCGCCTATGCAGCTCAAAGTCGTTTCGTCCACGCCCGACGGCATAGAGTATTCCAGCGGCGTGGGGGAAGCACCGTTCATGTCCGTCATATAAAGATGGTGCTCTTGCTCGCTCCAGTATACGTAGCCAGACATCCCGCCGCCCACGGCGACGATGTAGCGGCTTCCGCCTGCACCGGTGGACGCGCCGTAACGGCTTGCGCTGGTATAGTCCATCGTCTCATCGTAAGGCTGGGTATAATAAAAGCCCTCGTTGGTGACCATCATCAAAACTAAAGAACAAAATGCGTTGCAAGGCATTTCGCCTTCGGGGAACTCTTGGTAGCTCAGAGTGTTGCGGGTGACAATCTCGGCAAAGTCCTCTGTGTTGTACACCCGGGTATCCTCGTCCGTGAAGACGTACATCGCCTTGGCGCCTGCACTTCCCGTTTCAGTCACATAGCCTTGGTTGTAAATGTAGCTTAAGCCAATGGGTGAGCCCGGGATGGGCGCGCCATGCACTTTCGTCACCATGTCGGGGTTCACGTCCGTGCCGTCTACAAGGTCTAATTCCGCGTTGCCGTCGGCAGTCTCCTTCAGCACATAATAGAGGTTGGAGAACTCTGTGGTCACGCCCAGCGTGAAATGCTGCATGGAAGCGTATTGGTTGCTGTTTGACGTGACTTCGAGGGTAATCGTATAAGTCCCGGAGGGGAGGTTCACTTCATATTGCAAGTCTTTCTCCTCGCTGATTTTATTGTTGCGGAAACCATTCGCCCATTCCTCGCTGTTGACATTGTTGCTCGGGAAGTAATACCAGGCATAAGAAAGCTCGCTCTCCGGGTATTCTGTCTCCACTACGGGTGAGACTGCCAAAATGTTGCCGCTGTAGGACACAATTGAGGTGTCGCGCATTTCGGCAATTTGTATTTTGGGCACATTCGTCGTGCCCAGCGAACTGTCATCCTTGAAGCACCCCACCATGCCGAGCGCAGCGAGGACGCATGCTAAAATATATTTCTTTTTCATATCCTATTTCGTTTAACAAGTTATCGGTAAAGGGGTATTGTAATCTCTGTGCCATCCTCTTCGCGGTAGACATCCAGTCCGTCTGCCACACGCTTGGCATTCTCTTCTTCCAGCTTGTAATGGAACCATTGGTTCATATACTCCAAATAGGGGTAATCCTCCTCGTACATCTTGTTGATGTAGTCGTTGTCCCATGCCTCGCCCGTCCACTCTATCATGAGCTGGTGTTTTACGGGACCCCACGTGCCGAAAAAGCCCTCAAGCCAAGCGGAAGGTTCTACTGCTTCAGCCGTGAAGCGGATCACGCGGTAGGAGAACTCGTCGTAGCCGGGCGCAAACGTGCCGTTGTCGTCAAAACCGAAGCAAAGGATGACTTCCTTTTTCTCCAATGACGGGTCGTTTAGCAGGATGACAGGGATAGACACCGTGTCGGCATTCGCCGGCATGACATAGAGATGGGCAGCATCCGGGTCGTCGAATGCCACATAATGCAAACCAGCCTCAGCATTCTCCATCGTATCCTGCATAATTTGCTTCAAGGCGATGGGACGGTCTTGATCGGAAAGGAAACCCATGGTTGATACCTTAAACCACAGCGTATCGCGTTCCGGCAGCCCTTCGTAATAGAAGGAATAGTCCGATTGGTTGTAAGTGGAGTACATGCGATCGCCAATATCGTCCGTCATGGCAACTTCGTTATCCCAATTCAGATACCAGAAGTTTAAGCGGCATTGTTCCTCGCTGTAAGGTTCCAGGTCTTTCTCGCATGCGGCAAATGCTGCCAGCATTGCCACACAAGTTAATGTATAAAATAATGATTTCATTATCGTTCCTCCTTATTAAAGTTCATTTGGATTATACTCTGTTTCCGGTAACGGCAGGACGTAAGCAGTCTCTGTTGCCTCTTGCCCGTTCATGGTTGTCGCCCCCAAACGCTTGTAAGCGTAAAAGCTTTGCCCCTCGCCGAAGAACTCGCGGGGATATTCGGCGGCAATCCACGCCTTGGCTTCGTCCATAGAGGTGAAGTTTGTCACGCTGCCAATATTTTGCTCTACGGTGTATGTCTTGTACAAGGTATTTACCTCAGACAAGTCGGTCGAGGTTTCCATGGCGATAAGGTACATCTCAGACATGCGCAACATGGGCACCAATTGGAAGTACAGCGTCTGATCTTGTGCGTCCTCGTCCCAATAATATTTTTTCAAGGCAGCATAGGCATTTGCTGCACTTGATGAGGCGACCCGTCTGTTCCACCAATTGCTGTAACGGTTGGAAGAGGTATTGACACCTTCATATAAAGCGTTCAACCTGTCTAAGGTTAAAACCAAGCAATTGTCGCCATAGCGCGCATTTTCTACATCACCCAACAGGAAATCTTCCGTTTCGCTCATGATGTCATACTTGCTCAAATAGAACAGGCATTCATTGGGCAGGACTTTGTAACCGGCTGAAAAGTCCTCCAGCCCGCTCAGTTCCATGACGGGCGCGCCGTCCACGCCTTTGGCATCAATGACCTCCTTGGCAAGGCGGTAAGCATCCGTCGTTTCACCAAGGTAGAGGTGCACCCGTGCCTGCAAGGCTTTCACTGCCCAATAGTTCAGCCGTGACTGGCGGAAAAGCATGTGGTCGTCCGGCACCTCGGCATCCTCGTTCAGTTCTTTGAAAGTGTATTCGAATATCGGGTCGTTGTCCTTCAGCAGTTCTTCTGCTTGGGCAAGGTCGTCTTTCAAGCGGGTAGTATAGTCTGTAAAACTGTAATAAGCGGGCATTTCGTAGATGGAGGTTATGTAGGAATAGGGCAATTGCACTTGTTGCGTGCCTCCCGCGGGCATCTGCCCGAACAGGCGCAACACGTCGAACTGGCAATAAGCGCGGATGGCGTATGCCTCGCCCTTGACCGTTGCGAGAGCCGTTTTGTCTGTAAAGACATCTGCTTTTTCATCCGCATACTTGATGACCATGTTTGCCTGCGCAATCACGTTGAACAGGGCGGAGTACATGGCTTGGATGGCATCCCGGGCGTTGTCGCCGGTATAGTTGTGCCGTTGCAATTCGAAATCGCCCAAACGCGAATCGCTGACCTCGGCACTTTCTTCCGGCATATACCAAACGCCCGTCAAAGCCTCAATGTTGGATATGCTCAGGCGCTCGCCGTAAGCGTCAGTGCCTGCCATGGACATGTAGCATCCCACCAGCGCGTCATAGAATCCGTTGGTGGAGGAGAACTGGTCTTCTTCTTTCTGCTCCGTGTCGGGACGCACGTCCAGCCAATCGTTGCACGAAGCGGCGCAGAAAGCGATAAGCAATATAAATAGTATCTGTTTCATGTTTCCTTATATTATAGTGTTAGAATAAAAATCTGATACCGCCTTGAATATTACGGGCAAACGGGTAATCAATACCGCGCTCTTGCTTGATGCTGCCCCAATGGAACAAGTCGTTTATGTTCAAACTGAAAGTAATGGACTGTGCACCGGTGTATTTCTTTATCCAATCGCTGTCCCAACGGTATTGGAGGCTCATGGATGAAAGCTCCAGCACATTGTCCGGCATGACGAAACGGGAGGTTGCACGGGTCTCCTCATTGCTGAAGCCTTTGAAGAATGCCACGTCGCCCGGCTGCATCCAACGGTCTTCATACACGCGGCGGTCTACGTTGGAGGTGGTCAGCGTGCTGGTGGTGACCTCTACGCGGTCGACCAACGTCTGGTTATAAGTCTTGCCGCCCCAATAGTAGTAGAAGCCCAGGTTGAAGGTCAGCCCTTTCCACATTACCATGGCATTCAGGTTGCCCCGGTAGAGCGGGTCGGCAGAACCCAGGTACACTTTGTCGCTGGGATGCCATACATCGGTGATTTTCCCGTCGCGGGTCAAATAGATTTCCTTGCCCGTACTGGGGTCGATGCCCAAAGAACGCACGGCATAAATGGAGTTTTGCGGCTTGCCTTCATAGAAGAGGTTAGACACTTCCACGTCTTGCTTCAAATAGGCTTCGTTCTGTTCTTTGATGGCATCCGAGAGTTTGGAAATCCAGTTCTTGTCGTAAACCAGCTGCCCGCTCAACATCACATTCAACTCGCGCTCTGTGTCGCGTACGAGGTAAGCATTCAAAGACGCTTCCCAACCGCGGTTTTTCACTTCGCCGACATTGGCAACATAGTAAGACAAACCCATGGAACGCGGCAAATCCATGTTGGAAAGCAGGTTGGAGGTCTTCTTTGTATAGAAATCGAACTCTGCCTTGATGCGTCCCTTCCACAAGCCGATTTCCGTGCCTACGTTGAATTCATCGGTTGTCTGCCACGTCAAATCCGGATTGCCCCATTCCTGAAGGGTGGAACCCGTCCAGCTCATGTATTTGTTGCTGTTCTGGTAAGCATAGACGGTAGAAGCTCCTGAGCTTGACCCTGTCTGCGAACCGGTCTGTCCGTAAGAGGCTTTCAGGCGCAAAGTGTTAATCCAAGGATGCCCTTTCAGGAATTGTTCCTGGTGCAAGTTCCAGCCCAATCCCAAGCTCCAGAACGGCGCATATTTCTTGTTGCTCCCGAACGTTGAGCTTCCATCCACGCGGGCAGAAGCATCCACATAATAACGCCCGTCGTATGTATAGTTGACGTTACCCGTGAAACCCAGGCGGCGGGACACGTCTTTGATGCCTGACGGCATGCCGTCTTCCTCATATCCGCGTGCATTGCCGAGGTAGTTCATGTCTTCGTTGGAAAAGCCTTCCAGCACGAAACTGTAGTTGTTTGTCTTGTCGCCTGCGATGGAATAATCCAAGCCTACGTACAATTGGTGCTTGTCGGCAAACAGTTTGCTGTAGGATAAAGTGACGTTGCCGCTGTAGCTGTTTGCGGTGCCTGTGCCGTATTCATAACGTCCTTTGCGGAAGAATCCTTCCTCCGTATTGTAGATGGCTTCGTTTTCCTCTGTCGTAAAATAAGAATGTTCTGCCGGCAGGAAATAGTCGCTGTGGTTCGTTTGCGTGGTGATGCCAAACTGCCCACGCAGGGTCAAGCCGCTGAGGATGTTCCACTCAATGGAGAAGTTGTTGGTCAACTCTTCGTAGCCGCTTTTGTCCATGGTGTTCAGTGTGGCGTCGTATAGCGGATTGGCTTGGCTGCTTCCGTGTTCTTCGCCGTAGAAATTCTCGAAATTCTTTAACACATTCCCGTTTTCATCATAAGGCGAGCGCCACGGTTGCTGTTCCACATAGTCGCTGAACGAGCCGTAATTGCTTTCTTGCGAGCGGCTGGTGCCGTAGGAAGTGTAGTTTTTGAATGTCAGGTTTTTGATGGTGTACATCAGGGTGATGGAACCATTGAACGTGCGGCGGTAAGAGTTTTTCATCGCGCCTGCCACATTCTTGTAGTTGGTGGTTGCGCTCCAGCGGAATTGGTCGCTGCCGCCTTCCAGGCGCAAGTTGTAGTGGGAGCCTATGCCTGTGCGTATCGGTTTGTCAATCCAGTCTGTAGATACGCCGGACAAAACATCGTGCAGGCGTTCGTAGTAGATTTGCTGGTAGTCCAAATCCAATTCAGGATTCTTGTCGCTGTTGTACAACCCCAATGAGTTTTCCAACTCCAGCTTCTCCTGTGCATTCAGCAAATCATACGAGGTCAGGTCGGGCACCTCCATGTCGATGCCTACTTCGGCGTTTACCCGCAGTTTGCCGGGCTCCGGCTGTTTGGTGATGACCACGATGACGCCGTTGGAGCCGCGCGAACCGTAAATAGCCGTAGCGGCGGCATCCTTCAGGATGTTGATGCTTTCAATCTCTTCGTCGTTGTAGTCCATCAATTTTTCCAACGAAATCTCGAAGCCGTCCATGATAATCAGCGGGGTGTTTACCGCGTTGGAAGCTGATGTGTTATACTCCTCCACACTCATGGGCAAAGAGGAGTTGCCGCGGATGTTGATTTCCGGCAGGGCGTTCGGATTGCTGCCCGCCAGGTTGTTTACCCGGAAATTCAAGGAAGCGTCGATGTTTTTCAACGTTTGCAGCAAGTTCTGACCGCGGTGTACTTTGAGTTCTTCGTCCGTGATGGAGCTGACGGAGCCGGTATAACTCTCTCTTGCCTTTTTGAAGATACCGGTTACCACCACCTCGTCCATTTCAGCCACATCCTCTTGCATCACGACGTTGATTTCCGTGCGGTCGCCCACCAGTTCCTCCCTTGCTTTCATGCCCAGCATGGAGAAAACCAGCGTATAATTGCCCTGCGGCAGGTTCAACGTGTAGTTTCCATCGATGTCGGTCGCTGCGCCCACCGTGGTGCCTTTCACCACGACAGCCACGCCCGGCAGGGGTTGTCCGGCAGCATCCGTGACCTTGCCCTTGACAACGTGTTCCTCCGGCACCTGTTCGCTTGGGCGGATGACTACCATGTTGTCTACCAGGCGGAAGGAGTAGCCGAAGCCCAGCACTTGTTGCAATGCCTCTTCGAGCGTGGCGCCTTGGCAGTTCACCGTGACGCGCTGCTTGGCGTTCACCTCGTGGTTGCTGTAGAAGAAGTCCAGCTTCGTCTGGTTTTTAATTGCCTCAATCGCTTCCTGCCGCGTGGCGTTCTTCAGGTCGAGGCTGATGCTGTACGTTTGGGCGTAAGTGCTCGCACTTACCCGCAAGATTCCTAATAGGAGCAAAAAGACGGTTAATTTCATAAACCTCCATTTTTTCTCGTAAAAACTCATTACTTTTGTAGTTAATTAGTTGGACAATTGCCGGGAATTTGCTGCAACTCCTTCCCGACGGTTTATAAACACTAAGGACGGCTGCCGCTGCAACGGCAGCTGTTTTTTTCATTCATTCAGTCTCGGGCTTGTCTTGCGGAATACTTCCACTTTGCTGTCATAGATTTTAAATTGCACGTTGGTCGTCTCTTCCAGCAGGGCGAGCACCTCTTCCAGCGAGTTGTGGCGCTTTGTCACGCCCGTGAAACGGTAGTATTTTGCCGCCGGGTCATAGAAGTCGAACCGCACGTCGTACCATCTCTCCAGTTGCCGCACGATGGTTTCCAGCGGCATGTCGGTGAAGACGAAACGCCCCTCTTTCCAGGCGGTCACGTCCTGCAAATCTGCCGTTTCCACGGACAATTGCCCTTCGTGCACCACAGCCTGCTCGCCCGGTTCCAGGATGCACTCTCCCCGCACTCCTTCGCACGTCACCCGCACTTTGCCTTCTGCCAGCGCAGCCCGCAGGCAACCGTCGTCCCCGTAGGCGTTCACGTTGAATGCTGTCCCCAAGGCTTCGACCACCATCCCGCTTGCTTCCACGCGGAAAGGCAGGATCGTGTCCCGTGCCACCTCGAAATATGCTTCGCCTTTCAAGAACACCCGCCGCTCGTCCCCGCTGAAATTCACCGGATAACGCAGTTCCGATGCCGAATTGAGCCATACCAGGGTGCCGTCTGCCAGCTGGATTTGGAACTCGCTCGAACGGGGCACTTGCAGCACATTGTAGCGCACTTCCCCGTCCGCCGCAGCCGCCGTCCGGCGGTAGGCGATGAAGCTCGCCGTGTCCACCACGATGTCGGCATTGCCCTCGCGGAGCGTTGCTTGCTCTTGCAATTGCTGCACCTTCACAGTCTCGCCGCTTGCCAGCGTGAGCACCACCTCGCGGGGTTGCGTGACGACCACGGGCAGTGCCTTTTCCGTTGCCGGTTGCCGGAGCCACCACCAGCAGCCCACTGCCAACGGAACGGCGATAGCGGCGGCTGCCATCCACAGCCCCAGCCGCCGCACGGCTTTCTTTTGCCGCACCGTTTTTCGTTCCTCAGCCTGCATGCCTTGCTTCCCGCGGGCGATGGCTTCCTCGATTCGCGCCCACATTTTCTCGGCATCCGGCGGGCAGGCTTTCCCCCGGCATTCGTCCAAGTAGCGCAACAGGGCTTCCAGTTCCTCGTCCCGTGCGTCCTCGTTGCCTGCCAGGTATTCGTTCAATCGGTTATATAATTCTTCTGTGCTCATCTCAAATCTTAGGTTTAAAATCGTCCGGCAATCTTGCCGGTTTCATCTATCAGACAGGTGAGCGCGAAAAAAGGGTGAAAGAAAAATGAAAAAAATGCAGGTCGGGACGAAAAATTTTTCTTTGCGATTCAGTGTCAGAATGTTTCAGTGAGCAGTATCAGGAACAGCGTCGGCAGTTCCTTGTCCTTGAATTCTGCCCGCAGCTTCGTGTAGGCGGCTTTGACTTGGGTTTTGACGGTATTGACCGACACGTCCAGGCGTTCCGCGACTTCCTTGTATTTCAAGCCTTCGATGCAAGCCAGCACGAAGATTTCCCGGCATTTCTCCGGCAGGGAGTTGATGAACTGCCGCACCCGTTGGCGCAGGGCTTCCCGTTCCTCGTCGTCCTCTTCGTAGGGTTCGTCCGCCTCGTCGTCCCCGGCGTGCTCCTCTTCGTAACGGCGGCGCACCTCCATGGCTTCCAGGTAATTCCGGCTCCGGTTGTCCACAGCCCGCGCCAGGTAACCCGCCACCGAATCGGTAATTTCCGTCTGTTCCCGCATTTCCCAGAAGCGGATAAACACCTCCTGCACAATGTCCTCCGCTGCCGCCTTGTCCCGCACCATGCCGAAGGCGCGCCAGTACAGGGTATCCATGTATTCATGGAAAAACCATGCCAGCGCTTTCTCGTCGCCCGCCTGCATTCTCCGGTAGATGTCCAACTCGTTTTCCATACCCATTTGCCCGTTTGTAACCTGAAACTTAGTTTGTCGGGCAAAAATACGCAAAATCTTCGATTTCCTGCACGGAAATGTGCTAACTTTGCGCATCAATCCTGAAAACCTATGGAAGATATCAAGGCATTATTGGATAAAAAAGATTGGACAGCCCCCGAACTCGCGGCTCTTTTGGCTTGCCGGGGGGAGGAGGAGCAGTTGTTGTTTGCCCGCAGCCGTGCGGTGCGCGATGCCACCCTGGGCAACGGAGTCTACCTGCGCGGCTTGATTGAACTCTCGAACCGCTGCGTGAAGGACTGCCTTTACTGTGGCATCCGCCGTTCCAATGTGCACGCCGTGCGTTATGCCTTGGACGGTGAGGAAATCCTGGGGGCTGCCGTTTTTGCCCACCGCTATGGCTACGGCTCGGTGGTGCTCCAGGGCGGTGAGCGGCAGGACGAGGCTTTCGTTGCCTTTATCGAACGGATGGTACGCGAAATCAAGCGCATAGGCGACGGCGCCTTGGGCATCACGCTTTCCCTTGGCGAACAGGCGGAGGAGACATACCGCCGTTGGCGCGAAGCCGGTGCCCACCGCTACCTGCTGCGCATCGAGACTTCCAACGAATCGCTCTACCGCCAAATCCATCCCCGCGACGCGCGGCACGACTTCCGCACCCGTCTCGAATGCCTGCATGCCTTGCGGCGTTGCGGCTACCAGGTGGGCACGGGCGTGATGATTGGTTTGCCGGGGCAAAGCCTCGAAGACCTCGCACGCGACCTCTTTTTCCTCCGCGGGATGGATATCGACATGGTAGGCATGGGTCCCTACCTGGAGCACCACGAGACTCCCCTCTGGGAGCGGCGCGGCGAACTCCTGCCCCAGACGGAACGCTTGCGTCTCGGGCTGCACATGGTCGCCTGCCTGCGCCTCCTCATGCCCGACATCAACATCGCCGCCACCACCGCCCTCCAGGCGATTGACCCGGAGGGGCGCGAGCGTGCCCTTGCCATCGGCGCGAACGTCCTCATGCCCAACATTACCCCTCTCACCAACCGTGCCAATTACCAGCTTTATGAGAACAAGCCCGGCATGGACGAAGGCGCCGCCGCATCCACTGCCCGCCTTGTCGAGAGCGTCCGCCGCAGCGGTTGCGAAGTGCGCCTCTCTGCCTGGGGCGATTCCCTCCATTTCGCCCAACGCCAAGGGCAGCCATAACCCGTCCCGTTTCCTTTTTCCCTTTCCGGCACCTGCCCCTTCGCTGTCCTGCCCCTGTGCAAGGCAGCGTCAAGGCATGTGCAAAACCCGTATTTAAGTTACATTTCAGTTACACGTAAGTTAGATTTCTGTTACAGAATATTTATATGAAAATCTATTTTTGACCTATTCTTATTATATTAAAATAGGATAATAATAGGTTTATAATAGGTTGAGAATAGGTTTATCTCTAAATGAAATGTAACTCAAGTGTAAGTTAAGTGTAACTCAAATATAGCTTCTGACCTTGCCTTGCACGGGTGCAGGACAGCTTCCGGTGTTTGGGGTAGGGACATGAAGATTGGGCACGGCGGATGCCGTGCGGGGTGGGGGATTTGTTGCGTTGGACGGGAATTTGAAGCCGGCTTTATGGAGTGCTTGTTTCTAATTCTTTCTCAATTTCTTCAATTGTAGGTAAACTTCCTCGGAAGTCTTTCGGTAAGGCTTGCCCTAATTCGTAGTCGGAGATTCCGATGGGCTTTTGTATGTCGCGCAAAGCATATTCTGCCTTGATGCGGTCTTTGGTTTTGCAGAGCAATAGCCCAATGGTACGGTTGTCGCCCTCACGGCAAAGGAGGTCATCCACGGCAGAGCAGTAGAAGTTGAGTTTGCCGATGTATTCCGGTTTGAATTCCGTGTCTTTCAATTCTATTACCAAATATCTGTGCAGGAAAGTGTTGTACATCAACATGTCGATATAGTAGTCATCACCTGACACTTCTATGTGGTATTGCCGCCCCATAAAAGCGAAGCCTGCCCCCATTTCGATGAGGAACTTTTCCACGTGCTTGACCAAGCCGATTTCCACATCACGCTCATTGTATGGGTCGGTGAAAGTCAGCATGTCGAATATGTACGGGTCTTTGAGCATTGCTTTTACTTCATTTGCTTCCGGTGCGGGCAGGGTTGCGGTGAAATTGTTTGCCAATGCCCCGTGCTTGCCGTAATCATCAAGTTTGATGGCTTCTTGCAGGTAGCGTGTCGTCCAATGGTTGGCAATGCTTTGCACCATGTACCAATAGCGGGCACGAATGTCTTTAACTTGTTTTATCAATACAAGATTGTGCGTCCAATCTAGATGCTTGATGGGAAGGGTGAAGTTGTATTTGCCCAATTGCGCAACCATTGGTTGCGCAATTGGCTTTGATTTCTCATCCAATTGCGAAATCATTGATTTCGTAATTTCGCAGGAAGCAGTTTTGACCATTGTAAGCTCTTGATTGTATTCACAGAAGAACTGTACCATATATTGCATATTCCGTACTGTAAAGCCTTTAATCTCAGGATAGTCGTTTTTTAAGTCAACGGACAGCCGTTGTAAGGTCTTTTTGCCCCAGCCATCTGCCGCTTGGCTTTGTTGGAGCATTCCGCCAATGTCCCAGTACATTCGTAGCATTTCCTCGTTGGCAGCATGGATTGCCCGTTGTTGGGCAATCAGTATTCTCTGTTTGATTTGGCGAAGCAATGCCGTATACCCGCGAAAGCTTTCCGCCAAAGTTACATTGGGTTGTATATCTGTGTCTTTAGCCATAACTTTTTTTCTTTCCTGCCAAAGGTAGGGAAATTCCTGCAATCGGGCAAGAGGGGCGGGGTGGGGGATTTTTTGGGTGGGATTGTGTAGGGAGATTGGATGGAAATTTGTAGATTTGCGTAGCGTAAATGATAATTTGACAGGTTATGAAGATAGGTTTGTTTGCCGTGGTGGCGGCTTTGGCGTTGGGGGCATGCGCTTCCGCGCGGGATGTGCCGGAAGGGGAATTCCGGATTGAAGGACGGGTGAGGCATGTGCCGGATGGTGCAATACTTAGTTTGGTCGTTGACAAACCAACAGGCTATGTGGTGGTGCAGGCGGATACCTTGCGGCGGGGAAAGTTTGTGTTCCAAGATACGGCAACCGTGCTCCGGCAGCTAATGATTACGGCAGAGGGAGAGGGATTCCCGAATACGTGGCTGCCGGTGTGGGTGGATTCGGGAAAGCGCATCCGAGTCAATGGGCAAGACAAGTTGTTGGATCTCTGGCGTGTGGAGAGCAACATCGCGGAACAGCAGGAGTCAAATGCTTATACAGCCTATGCACTGGAGGAGAGGCGGAAGCTGTCGGAATGTGCTGTTGAACAGGTTGCGCTATTGAAACAAATGGGCGGCATGTATGCTAGCGATACGAAGGAAAAGAGGCAGCTGGCAGAGCGATTTGATTCCGTTACCCATGAGGTGACTGTTTTGACCACGGCAATGGCGTTGAAAGAATTGGAATATATGCAGACAGCGCCCAAGACCCCGTTGTGGTGGGAACGATTGTTGATGTATGCAAAAATTGCCCGCATGATGGCAAGGGATACGGTTTTTGTAAACCAAGTAAGGGCGGTGTATGCCCGCTTGACCGAGGAAGAGAGGGAAGCGGGAGACGGGGCTGACATCGCTTATTATTTGTTGCCGAAAAAAATTGTTGGGGTTGGGGATGCGATGGCGGATGGCGATTTGTATGACCGGGAGGGGAAGGTGCATCATTTGTCGGAGTTGGAGGGTGGATATATCTTGCTTGATTTTTACGGGAGCGGGTGTCTGCCTTGCCGGCAAGCCCTGCCGGAATTGGAGGAGTTGATGGAGATGTACAAAGGGAAGTTACATGTGGTGGGCATTAGCCGGGAATCCAAAGAGAGTTGGATTGAATACTTGGACAAGGTGAAGCCTGCCGGGCTGCAATGGAACGAGGCAGATGCCGGGCGGGAAGGGCTTTTCAGGGCGTATGGCGTGCAGCCGATTCCCCATTACGTGCTGATTTCACCGGAGCGGAAGGTGGTGGATAGTTGGGTCGGTTATGGCGAGGGACGCTTGAAAATGAAGGTTAGACGGTGGTTGGAGGAGTAAAATGGAGTTTTTGTACGGACAGATTGGATGGAAATTTGTAGATTTGCGTGGCGTAAATGAGGAGTTATGGACAGGAATAAGAGATATGAGATTGACAGGCTGAGTCTGCAGAAGGCGCAGGAGTTGTTTGCTTCCGGGGCGATCAACCGCATGGAGGTCGGTACTGCCAAGGGGTTGTGCGAGATACACAAATACCTTTTTGACGGGCTTTATGAGTTTGCGGGGAAGATTCGCAAGCTGAATATTGCCAAGGGAGGATTCCGGTTTGCCAATTGCCTGTACCTGGAGGCGATTTTGCCCGTTATTGAGAAGATGCCGGAAGGCACTTTTGAGGAGATTATTGCCAAGTATGTGGAAATGAATATTGCCCACCCTTTTTTAGAGGGGAACGGCAGGGCTACCCGCATTTGGCTGGATATGATGCTGAAGAAGAATTTGGGGAAGGTGGTGGATTGGCAGCGGGTGGACAAAGACCTTTACCTGCAGGCGATGGAACGGAGCCCGGTGAATGATTTGGAGTTGCGCGTGTTGCTCCAGCCTGTGCTGACTGACCGGGTGGACGACCGGGAGGTGATTTTCAAGGGCATTGAGCAGTCGTATTATTATGAGGGGTATCGGAAGGAGGAGGATTGACCTGATGGCAGGGAGCCGGATGGGGCGAAGGGGGTGGTTAGCGGTCGTGTGCAGTTTTTTTAGCCGTGGGGATGGATTTTTAGAAAAATAGGTGTATTTTTGGAGCGAATAGTAAAAAGTAGAGTTATGAAGTTTATTTCTTGGAATGTAAACGGGTTGCGGGCATGCTACGGGAAGGGGTTTGAGGAGGCGTTCCGGACGCTGGATGCGGATTTTTTCTGCCTGCAGGAGACGAAGATGCAGGAGGGACAGCTGGACGCGGCGTTTGAGGGATACCGGTCGTATTGGAATTATGCGGAGAAAAAAGGGTATTCGGGGACGGCGGTGTTCACGCGGCGGGAGCCGCTGGCGGTGACGTATGGACTGGGAGCGGAGGAGCATGACCGGGAGGGACGGGTGATTACGCTGGAGATGGAGGATTTTTTCCTGGTGACGGTGTACACGCCCAATTCGCAGGACGAGTTGAGGCGGCTGGATTACCGGATGGAGTGGGAGGATGCTTTCCGGCAGTATTTGCTGGGGCTGGACGCGCGGAAACCGGTGGTGGTGTGCGGCGACCTGAATGTGGCGCACCGGGAAATTGACTTGAAGAACCCGAAAGCGAACCGGCGGAACGCGGGGTTTACGGATGAAGAGCGGGCGAAGTTCCAGGCGTTGCTGGACGCAGGTTTCGTGGATACGTTCCGCTATTTTTACCCGGACTTGGAGGGGATTTATTCGTGGTGGTCGTACCGTTTCCGGGCACGGGAGAAGAATGCGGGGTGGCGCATTGATTATTTCTTAGTGTCCGCACGGCTGACGGAGCGGCTGCAGGAGGCTAAGATTCATACAGAGGTTTACGGTTCAGACCATTGCCCGGTGGAGGTGGTTTTAGATTTGTGATTATGCAGGCGAGCGACGGGGAGATATTGGCTGCTTTTCGGCGGGACATGGACGAGGGAGGGCGCTTGCTGTTCGGGCGGTATTATAAGCCGCTGGTGCTGTTTTCGTCCGGGCTGATAGACGATGCTGACCGGTCGGAAGATGTGGTGCAGGACGTGTTTTACCAGTTTATTAAGGGAAAGGTGTATGAGGAAATCACGGCGGAGACGTTGTCCTCTTATTTGTTTACCAGCGTGAAGCACCGTTGCCTGAATGAGTTGAGGGGGCAGCGGACGTATGTCCAGCTTGAAGTGTTGCGGCAGGAGGCGATGGAGGAAGAGGCTGTGACTTATTCTCCGGAGCTGGTGAAGGCTATCCGCGAGGCGGTGGAGCATTTGCCTGAAAAGACCCGCCTCACTATCCAGAAGGTGGTGATGGGGGGCAAAACTTATAAACAGGCGGCGGCAGAATTGGATGTGTCGGTGAACACGGTGAAGACTTTGTTGAGCCGCGGGTTGAAGGAATTGCGCCGGCAATTCCCTGATCCTATTTTGTTTTTTATGCTGATTGGGAAAATTAATGTGGCTGACAATCAGTAGTGTGTAATCTTTTTTGAAAAAAAGTCCGTTTTTTCATTCACCCATTTTCGGATTTGTGTGTCTTACTTGGTAAATAATTCAATTTACTAAGGCAAATTTTTATGGGTAACGCAGAAGATAAAATAGAGGAACAAATATACGACTTTTTAACCGGCGAGGCAAGCGTGGAGGAGATTGAGGCGTTGGAGCGTTGGCTGGCGGCTTCGGGCGAGGAGGGGAAAAGCCGCTTCAAGGCTTGTGTGCGCCGCTTTTATGCTGTGCGTTGGGCAGGGCAGGAGGTAAAGGCGGAGGGACGTGTGTTGGAGTTGGGAGGGGTGTCGGTGCGTCGCGTGAAGCGGAGCATCCGGTTGCGCCGTTGGGCAGTGGCGGCTACGGTGGCGGTTTTGACAGGCGCAGGGCTTGCGGGTTGGCTTTTGCGTGGCGGTGGGGAAGAGGTGACGTATGTTGCGAAACAGTATCCTGTGCTGATAGATGATACCCGTCCTGTGCTGAAGATGGAGGACGGGAGACAGATTGTGTTGCCGGCGGACGCGAAGACTATACGGGAAGATGCCAAGGGGCGCATCGCCATGGCGGACAGCAGCCTTCTGGAGTATCGCCTGGCAGGAACGGGGGCGGATACGGCTGTGGTGTTCCACACGTTGGAAGTGCCGCGGGGGTGTGAGTTCCAAGTGTTGCTGGCAGACGGGACGCGGGTGTGGCTGAACGCGGCAAGCCGGTTGCGGTATCCGGGGCGTTTTGTGGGTGACCGACGGGAGGTGTATTTGGAAGGCGAGGGTTATTTTGAGGTGGCGAAAGATGAAGGGGCGCCTTTTGTGGTGCATGCCCAGGAGATGGATTTGACTGTATTGGGGACGAGTTTTGATATCCGGGCATACGGGGAGGAACGGTCGGTGGTGACTACTTTGTTCACGGGACGGGTGGAGCAATCCTTTGCGGGCGTAGACGGGGAGGTGGAGTTGGCGCCTTCGCAGCGTTCGGTGTTTAACCGGGAAGGGCAGACTGTGAAAACGGAGCGGGCGGATGTGCGGGAGGCATTGGCTTGGAAAGAGGGGAAGATTGTCGCCCGGAATGAACGGCTGGAGGATATTTTCGTGATGTTGTCGCGGTGGTATGATTTCGAGGTGAGGTATACCCGCCCGGAATTGAAGGACATGCGTTTCCATTTGCATACCAACCGGTATAAGACTATCCGGGAGGTGCTGGACAACCTGACGGCGACGAAGGGCATCCAGGTAGACTATTTTGAGGATATAATTTATATCAGATAAAAGGCAGGAGGGCATTGACGTGTTTGCTTGCCGGAAAAATGAGTGTTTATTAAAATTTAGTTATTCATCAAATTCACACAAACGTATGAGAGAAAAATGGAGATTACAATGCGTTTTGCATAGGGCGAAGCTGCTTGTGGCTTTTACGTTGGTGGTCGTTTGTACCTGCCATGCGAGGGCATTGGGGCAAAACGACCGGATTTCGCTGCATGTCAATGATGCGGCATTGTCGGATGTATTACGCCAGATAGAGGATCTGAGCGGGTACATGTTTGTTTACAAATCGGGCGATATCGAGCAAGCGGGGAGGGTCACGCTGAAGGCGGAGAATATGGCGGTCAGCACGATTCTGGAAAAATGCTTTGCGGATACCGGTTTGAGTTATGCCATTGAGAATGGCGTGATTATTATCAGCAAAGCTGCTGCCCAAGTGGAAGGCAGGAAAGTGACCGGAAAGGTGACGGACGAGAATGGCGAGGCATTGCCGGGAGTGACGGTGGTCATCAAGGGCACTTCGCTGGGAACCTCGACGGACATTGACGGAAATTATGTATTGACCTTGCCGGACGGCGACCACACGTTGGTGTTCTCTATGGTGGGCATGAACGAGAGAGAGGTGGCTGTCGGCAAACAGGAGGTCATTAACGTGATTCTGTCGGAGGGTATGATGGAGATGGACGAGGTGGTGGTACAAGGTATTTTCCAAAAGAAACTGTCGAGCTATACAGGTTCTGCAGTGACGGCGACAGCCGAGGAGATTAAAAAGGTAGGTTCGCTGAACTTGATTCAGGCGTTGAATGCGATAGATCCTTCGATTCGGTTGGAGAGTAACCTTTTTGACGGTTCCAATCCGAATGTGCTCCCAGAGATTACGGTGCGGGGTGAAAATGGTTTGGATTTGCGCCAGAATTCAGATGAAAACATGGAAAATCCGAATGCTCCGCTTTACATTTTGGATGGTATGGAAGTGAGCGCCCGCCAGATTTATGATATGGATATGAACCGTATCGAGTCAACTACTATATTGAAAGATGCTTCGGCAACAGCCTTGTATGGTTCTCGCGGTGCAAACGGTGTCATATTGATTACGACAAAAGCACCGCTGCCTGGCGAAGTGAGGACTACTTTTAATGCAAATTTCAATGTATCAGTTCCGGATTTGCGGGATTATAATTTGATGAATGCAGAGGAAAAATTGGAATATGAACGTTTGGCAGGTTTGTGGGATGGTTCCAGTACGGAAGAACAAGAGTCTAAGGATTTGGAATATAATGAGCGTTTGAAAGAAGTGCAGCGTGGTGTGAATACCTATTGGTTGTCCAAGCCTTTGCGGATAGGTGTAAATCAGCGTTATGCTTTGTATTTTGAGGGCGGTAGCACGCAGTTCAGATACGGTATTAACCTTCGCTATGACAATGACCAAGGTGTTATGAAAGGTTCCGGGCGAAACCGTTTGGGCTTGGAGGTGAATTTCAGATATAATATTGGAACGAAGTTGTATATAAATAATACGGCGACTTTGGAAGAAGTGAAGGAAAAGAATTCGCCGTACGGAAACTTTTCTACGTATGCTTATTTGAATCCGATTGACCGCCCGTATGACGAGGACGGGAACCTGATTAAGGAGTTTTGGCCTTATTCCAGCCAGTCTACCAATCCTTTAGTAAATGCTTCTTTGCCTAATTTTGATAGGGCGCATAACATTATGCTGCGGGATTATTTTAATATTGACTGGTGGGTTGTTGATGGGCTTCGAGTTCGGGGCAGTCTGGCTTATACCCGTGAAACCCGTAAGGCTGAGGTTTATAAATCACCGGGATCTACGGATTTTATTTATGAAGACGAAGTAGGGAAACGTGGTTCTTACCAGATAGACAATACGAGTTCATATAGTGTGGACGGGAATTTAAACATGATGTATTCGAGGACTTTTGCAGAAAAACACCTGTTGAGTGTAGGTATCGGTTCGGATTTGCAAGTGTCGCAGTCGGATATGAATGGTTTTATCGCTACTGGTTTTGTGAGCGACAGGTTTGATTATGTTGGTGCAGCTACGCAATTTAAGGAGAATTCACAGCCTCGGGCTTCATACGATATGTCTAAATTGATAGGTTTCTTTGCTAATGTGAATTACGGGTATGACGACCGTTATTTTATTGATGCTTCATATAGAACGGATGGTTCCAGCAAGTTTGGAAAGGATTCCCGTTTTGCACCTTTCTGGTCATTGGGTTTTGCATGGAACCTTCATAATGAAAAATTTTGGGGAGGCAATCCGGCGCATACATTGAAAATCAGAGGTTCTATTGGTAATACCGGTGGTGTAAATTTCTCATCTTCACAGGCATTGACAACTTATTATTATGATACTTCTAAAGAGTATAACGGAGTGTATGGCGCATCTCTGAGGGGATATGGTAACCCGGCTCTGAAATGGCAGAATACCAAGACCTATGATGTAGGGCTTGATTTGACCTTGTTTGACAACCGCTTTTCTGCCTTTGTTGATTTTTATATTAAAAATACGGACAATTTGTTGTTGTCAATGGATGTGGCTCCTTCTGTCGGGTTTTCATCTTATACGGAAAATATTGGCGAATCACAGAATAAAGGTTGGGAAGGACGTTTCCGCGTGATGTGGATAGACAATAACGAACGCAATATTAATTGGAGTACGACGTTTGCCATTTTCCAGAACCGTAATAAGATTACGAAACTTTCCAATACTTTACAAGCATTGAATTCAGAGGCAATGAGCGATGATGTGACTTCGGGTAGAATTGTTTACCGGCAATTTGAAGAGGGAAGATCACAGTCGGCTTTGATGGTGGTGCAGTCTGCCGGCATTGACCCGGCAACCGGGCAGGAAGTATATGTTAAGTTGGATGGGACTAAGACATTTACTTATGATCCTAGCGATAAAATCATGGTCGGTGATATGAATCCTAAAGCTGAGGGTACTATTGCCAGCAACTTTAATTGGGGAGGTTTTAACTTGTATCTATTATTTAAGTACCAATGGGGTGGAAAAGCATATAACGGAACCTTGGCAACTAAAGTAGAAGGAAGTAATCCTCGTTTCAATCTTGACCGGCGGGCTCTGGAGGAACGTTGGAAACAGCCGGGTGACGATGTGTATTATACAAGTGTTAAGTTGACAACAACTCCTCGTCAGACAACACGTTTTGTATTTGACGACAATTTGTTCTCCTTGCAGTCTGTATCTGCATCCTATGATTTGCCTCGCAAATTTGCAGAGAAAATCGGTGCAGAGCGGATAAAATTCAATGTATCGACAACTGATGTATTCCGTTTGTCCACGATAAAGCAGGAAAGAGGTACCAGCTATCCCTTTGCATGGACGTTTACGGCAGGTTTAAATGTAACATTCTAATAGGAAGAGATATGAAAGCAACAAGTAAAATGAAATTACTACTGATCGCGGTTTTGACTGGCGGATTGATGTCTTGTAATTCATGGTTGGATGTAGACCTTGTAAATGAAATAGAGGAACAAGAATTATTCAGCACGCCTGACGGTTTTCAGGAAGCGTTGGCGGGAGTTTATGCGGATATGACGGCGGAGGCTCTGTATGGCAGGCATTTGACTTGGGAAACGATGGATATATGGGGACGGGTGTATGATAATAACCGTTTGTCGTCCATTTTTGATGAGATAAAGGATTATAATTATACCAATGCTCTGGTGCGTCCTATTTTGAATAATTTTTGGAATCGGATGTATACGGTCATAGAGGAAGCCAATAACATTTTGCGTTGGGCAGACATAAATGCTTCTGTATTGACTGAAGAGGAATTGAATCTGGTGCGTGGGCAGGCATTAGGTTGCAGGTCTTATCTGTTTTTTGATTTGATTCGATTGTTTGCTCCTGATGTAAAATTGGAACCAGATGCTAAAAGAGTACCTTACAATGCAGAGTTTGGGATAAATCCAGCACCGCTTTATACGACAGAAGAAACGTTGGATTTAATCTTGGAAGATTTACAAGAAGCGGAACGTTGTTTTGCTAAGGATCCGATTGTGGGAGTGCAAGTGTACAATATTGACAATAAGAATACAGCAGACCAATATGTAGCCCGGATGAATTTGTACGCAGTGAAGGCGTTGATGGCGCGTATTTATTTGGACAAGGGAGATTTCACGAATGCGAGAATCAAGGCGCAAGAGGTTATAGATTCTGATTGCTTTGCTTTGCAAAATCGGGAAGAAGTAGTGCAGGCAGTGGCTGATGAGAAAGATATGCTTTTTTCTGATGAGCATATATTTTCTTTGCGTAATGAAAAGATTTCGGAATGGGCAGATGCACGCTATGTGACTGTGCAGGATACTGCTGCATCGGGAAATGTCTATTTGCCTTTCCCAAGCACTTATGGGACAACTTATGATGTTTCGTCTTTGGATGTCCGTTGGATGGAGTGGTTTGCGCCAGATGAGTCTATAACTCGTATGTTGAAATATTACGTTAGCAAAAATAATAAGAATAATTATTTCCCCAAGGTTCCTTTGATTCGCTTGTCAGAGATGTATATGATTCTTTCTGAGAGTTATTTGGAAGAAGATTTGAATCAAGCAAAAGCGTATGCGGATACCCTCCGGATAGCACGTATCGGTGAAACAGGTGTGTTGCCCAATTATAGCGAAGACATGTTTATACAAGAGATGCGACGTGAATTTCCGGGAGAAGGGCAGATGTTTTTTATGTATAAACGGCGGAACCATGATATTGTCCAGGATGCAGCATCAGGCGGAACAGTGCCTGCAAGCAATAATATATTTACGTTGCTGATTCCTGATGCTGAGATTGAAAATGGGAATGTTGAACAATAAATGTTGAGAAGATTATGAAATATCGTTTGTTTTTAGTTTTAGCAGGTTTCTTATTGCTTGCGAGTTGTGAGCAAGGAATGGATACGCTGTATGAACCTTATAATGGGGTGTATTTTACAGGCGAATTTGAACGCGGAGTATTTATACCAACAGATTCGATGACTGTATCTTTTGGCTTGAGAGATGCCAGTATTCGTTTTGATACCGTACGGATAAAAGTAAGTTTTTCGGGCAGGCAAGTTGACCGGGCAACTGCTTTTAAAGTAAGAGTTATTGAGAAAAGCGAATCGCACGAGGAGTTCCGGAATGATATGGTAGAAGGCGTGCATTATTTGCCATTGGAGGAATATTATTATTTTGAGCCGAATACTTATGAGACAACAATGAATTTAATCATCGACCGCTCTAATTTTAGTACCAACTATCAGACGGCTGAAGAACATTCAATCATTTTACGTTTAGAGGAATCTGAGGATTTTGTGGTAGGTGTAGAGGAAGGACGTGAGATAATGATTAATGTAAATAATTATTTGAAAGAGCCGGCATGGTGGGATTTGAGAGGTTATTACGGCATTGAAGGGAAACTTGGCTTTTATCATCCGGAAAAGTGGAAAGCGTTGATTTATGTGAATGAAGGATTTGGTGATGCGGCAGAGTTAGGTTTCCCGTCTAACAATACAGTCTATATAAATAATTTGATCAGCCAAGCGGCTGCCCTTCCCAATTGGTGGCCGAAAGTGGATTCCGAAACTGGTGATTTGATTTATTGGGATAGAATAGAAACAGCTAATGCAGAATAATGTTATGAATAAATTATATGGAATTTTGGCATTACTCTTGGTAAGTTGGAGTATGACCAGTTGTTATGAAGATTTGGGCAATTATGATTATCGTGAGATTAATGAATTGTCTGTGGATAGTATCGCAGCGTTTTATACGATAGACCAGTTTGATACTTTGAAGATCGACCCGCAATTTGCAGGTACGCAATATGCAGATACCAGTATGTTTTATTATGTATGGGAAATGGCAGGCGATACAATTAGCAGGCAACCTTATTTGAGGTATCGTGTATCAACTACCCCAGGGGATAAATATTGCCGTTTTATTGTAACTGATAAGGCAACAGGAGTAAGAGAATATACTTATTTTAATACGACTGTCGTAAATGCGACTGCTGCCGATGGAATATTATTGTTAGGCGATTATGATGGACATGCAGAGTTATCCTTTAAGCGTTTGGATAAAGAAGGACGTTTCCAACCTAATATTTTTTATGGGCTTAATGGTGAATATTTGGGAACAGTCCCCCAGACTTTATCGCAGGTATTCAGTTATGATGGAGATGATGAAACTGATTTGTTCGGCTTGTGTGTATTAACTGATAATGAAGTTAAAAGGATTAGTTATAAATCTTTTTTGCAGGATTCTGTAAATCCGACTTATTCTGGTTCTTACTTTACTTCTTTACTTCCTGTCAGTTCTTATCCTGATTTTGGAAATTTGATGGATATTAATTTGTTTATGGGTAAAATACAGAATTGGACAATAGGGGCAGGAATGCTTAATAAGACCATAAACCAATACTTTATCGATAATGGGAAATACTTTTATGTATCCCAAAACTCTACGAATTATGGAACAACAGCGCAATCTTATTTACGAGAACCGGAAACAGGAGGGAAGCTTTCATCATTTTTGATGCATGTTAGCGAGGCTGAGGATACTTATAGTCAGATTGTTATTCCAGGATTAATTTATAATATCGGTACGGGTTTTACATTAAGTGATTATATTATTTTGTTTGATGAAACTGAGCATGTATTTGTTTATGGTTCCAGAAGCGGGCAGACGTCTTTTAAAGTGATTGAAGAGTTTGAAAGTACTAATTTGGGCTCGTATGTTCCAGTTTGGGGAACGCCTAATCGAAATGTGAATAATCCGTTTGTTATTATGAGTGATGGAAGCAATTTCCGGGCATTAATGTTGCAGGCTCCACAAAACGCGGGCGAGGCTGTTGCTTTTAGAATAGTTAGCGATTTGAACATTCCAGCGGGACAGATGGATGAACATTCTGATTTTTATTGCTATTGTAACGATGAGTATTTCTATTTTACAACGGGTAATACGTTATATTGTGCAAATATTCAAGCAATGTTGGATGGTTCGTGGAATGCAAATAGAATTTGTGATTTGACGGAGTTTGGGTATGATGAACAGGCAGTTATTAATTGTTTTGATTTTACTCGTTCCGGGCAATATATTGCTTTAGGTGTTTCTACTGATGGTAAGCGCAAAGGAGAAACTTCTGTAGAATTAAATGGTGATGTATTGCTTTTGTCTATAGACAAAACTACAAATACTGCCTCATTCTATCAAAAATATGAACAAGCAGGAGGTACGCCAACTGATATTATATTTAAATATTTGACTCATTTCAGACAAGGAAAAGATATGAATGGAGCATTTAGAGATTACTTATAATGCTTTATTTTGGAGCGTAAAAAAGAATAAATAAATATTTGTCTCTAAAGAAAAAGCTGTATTTTTGCGATACAGCTTTTTCGTTGTTTATATTTGATTTTGAAAGATGATGGTAGGAAATGATGATATAATTTGTGCGATTTCCACGCCTGCGGGTGTAGGGGCGATTGCTGTTGTGAGGTTGTCGGGGAGGGGGTGTGCCGCATTGGTGGATAGGGTTTACACTTCTCCGAGTGACAGGAGGTTGCAGGATGCGGCGGCGAACACGGTGCATTTCGGGTATATAAAGGAAGGGGAAGAGTTGGTGGATGAGGTGCTGGTGGCTGTTTTTCATGCGCCGCATTCTTATACGGGGGAGGAGTCGGTGGAGATTTCTTGCCATGGCTCTGTTTATATTCAGCAGCGTTTGTTGAAATTATTGATTGATACGGGTGCGCGTTTGGCGAATCCGGGGGAGTTTACGCAGCGGGCATTTTTGAACGGGAAAATGGATTTGTCGCAGGCGGAGGGCGTGGCAGATTTGATTGCCTCTTCGTCGGCAGCTTCGCATCGGATGGCATTGATGCAAATGAAGGGAGGTTTTCAGGCGGAATTGGCTCATTTGCGGGTGGAATTGCTGCGTATTGTTTCTTTGTTGGAGTTGGAGTTGGATTTTTCGGAGGAGGATGTGGAGTTTGCAGATCGTGCGGAATTGACTCGGATTGCTGGAGATATTGAGCGTTTGCTGGTGAGATTGTGCCGTTCGTTTTCTTTGGGGAATGCTTTGAAAAATGGGGTGCCGGTGGCGATTGTTGGGAATACGAATGTGGGGAAGAGCACGTTGCTGAATGCGTTGTTGAAAGAAGACCGGGCAATTGTTTCTGACATCGAGGGGACGACCCGTGATGTGATTGAGGATACAATTAATTTGGAAGGAGTGACTTTCCGCTTTATTGATACGGCAGGGATACGGCAGACGGAGGATGAGATTGAAAATATGGGTATTGGGCGTACTTTTGAGAAAATCCGGCAAGCGAGGATTGTATTGTTGTTGACGGATTTCAAGCGTGGTGTAGAGGGTTTTGAGGCTTATTATTTGCAAGTGAAGCAGCATGTGGCTCCGGATGCACGCCTGATTATTGTATTGAACAAGATAGATGAAATCAGTGATTTGTTGACTTATCAGGAGACGATACGTTTCCATACTTCCGGCGAGACGATTGTGCCTATTTCTGCCCGGACGGGGGAGAATTTGGAGAGTTTGGTGTATGAATTGACTCGGGCGTATCGTTTGGATGCGCTAAGTTCTTCCGATGTGATAGTTAGCAATGTGCGTCACTACGAGGCATTGAAAAATGCCTTGCAAGCCATTCGGCGAGCGATGGAAGGGCTAAAAAATGGTGTCAGCGGGGAGTTCGTTTCGCAGGATGTGAGGGAGTGTATGCATTATTTGGGGGAAATTACGGGAGAAATTTCAACAGATGAGGTTTTAGGGTTCGTGTTTCGGCATTTTTGCATCGGCAAGTAGGATATACTTACAAACGATTAGTATCAATCATCATTGATTAGTAAGGCGTTCATTTT